>JAHHRZ010000005.1 GCA_020025515.1 Oscillospiraceae bacterium
ATGCCCCAGGGGGGCTAGTGCAAACCACCGGCACGGCCGGTGGTTATGATTTTATTTTTGTTCTGTCTCCCGGGTCTTCAGAAAAGCTGTTGCAGCCTCTAAAAGCGATGGAGCGTTGCGAACCTTGGCCAGCCGTTCCAGCAGAGCCACATAGCCGGTCTCATTGCTGTCATTTACAAAATAGGCTCCATTTGTATAGGAAAACAGCACCAGATACGGACTCTCCTGGCGATAACGAAGCTTGGCCTTTGTGCTCGGTTCATAATTCAGGAGCATAATAAGTCCGTCTTTTCTAATGGCCAGGGCACCATCTTCCTGTTCCTCTACCACATATCCCATTTGCCTCAGAAGCTCCATGGGCTTGGACTCCTCCGAAATTCTTTGCTTTTTCTGAAACAACCCCTGAATCCGTTCCATCCAGCCAGCCATATCATACGCCGTCCTTTCTATGATCCTCGTGATATCATAAATTTCTGATTCTGTCTGCACAAATGATACCCCCAGCTTTTGTTGGGGGTATCATTGATAAAAACCATGTCCATTCTTTCCAATAGCACTATAAATCCAGCACCGTGCCCCGTTCCGGGGCCACCTGGTGCAATCGGACAGCGATGGCCTCCATGCGGCTGTCAGTCTGCGCTATAATGTCGGCACACTGAGACAGCTCCTGGACAACCCCTTCCGGAATCTCTTCTACATCCGTCTTATAGTGAATTTCATGTTCCAGGCTGGCCCAAAAATCCATGGCTATGGTACGGATCTGGATTTCCACCCGAACCATTTGCCGGGAATCTGACAGATATACAGGTACCTCTACCACCAAATGCAGGCTCCGATAGCCGTTGGGTTTCGGATTTTTGATATAGTCCTTCTCCTGATACAGCCGTACATCTGCCTGAGACAGCAGCATATCCCGCACGGAATAAATATCGGAAATATAAGGGCAAATCACCCGGACCCCCGCTACATCGTTGAGGTTCTCCACAATGGAGTCGATAGAAAGATCAATGCCCCTGCGGGCCAGCTTTTCTGCAATGCTTTTTGGGGTTTTGAGCCGCGATTTCACCGTTTCAATGGGAGTACGCATTCCCCGCACCCGGTGCTCCCGGTTCAAAATGTCCAGTTTGGTGGTAATTTGCTTGATGCCCCCTTCATAGAGCAGCATGAGCTGCTGGTATCGGGCAGCAAAATGAATCAGTTCCTCCTGTCCAAGGGAGGTCATCGCATTGGCGGAAGATTCCTGCATCGTCCCACCCCTTTCTCCGTTTTGTTTATTTTACCAAATTATTGTATATTAGTTGTAACAAAAGGGTTAATTTTTCTGAAATCTGGATTCTGCCTGCCTTTCCTGGGGAAACTATTGCAAAAATGCCTGTTTGTGGTATAATATTGGCAGTCACTATTCATTTATTACGGGAGGAATTATCAATGTCTGATTGTCTTTTCTGCAAGATCGTATCCGGCGACATCCCCTCCCAGAAGGTTTATGAGGACGAGACCGTCCTGGCCTTCCGGGATATCAACCCCCAGGCCCCGGTCCACATCCTGGTCATTCCCAAAACACATATTGACAGTGCCGCTGCCATCACCGCCCAAAATTCCGGTGTGGTGGCCCACTGCTTTGAAGTCATCGCCCAGCTGGGCAAGGATTTGGCCGGCGGCTTCCGTGTGGTCAGCAACTGCGGTCCTGACGCCGGTCAGACCGTGCCCCACCTGCATTTCCACATTCTGGGCGGCCGCCCCCTGGCCATGGAAATGGCCTGAGACAGAAAGGAGTATCTATGGCAGAATTACAGCCCAATGAGGGCAAAAAAGGTATGATTGAGGTGGACGGCGTGCAGTACCTGCGCCTGCCCATCAGCACCCATCTCATCACCAAGGATGACAACATCTGCGATGTAGCGGAGAAATATGGCAAGCCCCAGCTCCAGCCCGGTGATATACTGTTTATTTCCGAGAAAATCGTGGCCTGCACCCAGAACCGTGCCATTCCTTTGAAGGACATCAAGCCCCGGAAGCTGGCCTATACCCTGAGCAGGCATGTCACCAAGACCCCCCACGGCATTGGTCTGGGGATGCCCGAGACCATGGAGTGTGCCCTGCAGGAGTGCGGCATTCTGCGCATCCTCTTTGCAGCCGCCGTATCCGTCATCGGCAAGAAGCTCTTTAAGAAGAAGGGCTGGTTCTACTCCGTTGCTGGTTACAAGGCCCGTTCCATTGACGGCCCCTGCCACAACACCATCCCCCCCTATAACCACTATGTGGTTCTGGGCCCCGTGAAGCCCGACAAGGTCGCAGCGGAAATCAAAGAGCGTATTGGCTTTGATACCTGCATCGTGGACATTAACGACCTGGAAGGCCAGATTCTGGGCACCTCATCCAAGGCTCTGGACAAAAAACTCTATGCCCGGATCCTGAAGGACAACCCTCTGGGTCAGGACGACCAGCAGACCCCCATGGGCATCATTCGCAAAGTTACCGTCTAACTTCTAAATTTCCCGCCCCTGTGACCCGGCACCAAACCGCACACAGGGCGGGGATTTTTCATTCTGTGAAGGAGGAATTCCCAATGAAAATTCTGTTTACCGGCTTTATGCCCTTTAACGGAGGACCCACCAATCCATCCTATGACTGTCTGAAAAATATGCCCCAAACCGTAGACGGCGCCACCATCATCACCGCCGAGCTTCCGGTGGTATTCACGCAGGCCCCCCAGGCGCTGCAAGCCCTTCTGGACACCCACCAGCCCGACTGCGTGGTTTGTCTGGGACTGGCTGCCAACCGGAAGAAAATCACCCCGGAAAAGGTGGGCATTAACTTCGCCCACGCCGGAATTCCCGACAATGCGGGATTCCAGCCCTCTTTTCAGCCCCTGATTCCCGGAGGCCCGGATGCCTATTTTTCCACCCTGCCTTTGGAAGCAATTCTGAAGGCTCTGGAGCAGGCGAAGATTCCGGCCGACCTGTCACTGAGCGCCGGAAGCTATGTCTGCAACTGTATTCTCTATCATCTTCTGAGCTGGGCCACTCCCAGAAAGATTCCTGCCGGCTTTATTCACGTTCCCCCTGAGACTGAAATCCCTCTGGAACAAATCACCCGGGCTATGGTGGAAGTCGCAAAAGTCCTTGCCGCTCAATAAGAGTCCAGATTCTGATTCCTATTAGGAGCTGTCCCCCAAAAACGGGGCAGCTCCGAATCGTTCTTACACCCTAAGACCGTCGACAGATTATCTATAAGCAGAGTTCGGCGGATATAGGCACAATTATCCGGACATTATATGCAAAAAGGGAGTAGAAATTATTGAGGCAGCAGCAATGCCGGATCATATTCACCTTTACGTTTCTATCCAACCAAAGTATAGTGTTTCCGAATTTGTGAGATATCTGAAGGGTAAAGCGGTTTAATAATATTCGCCCATCACGCAAATCTCAAGTATAAGTATGGCAACAGAAATTTCTGGTGCAGAGGGTTTTATGTGGACACAGTAGGAAGAAATGAAAAGACGATCCGGGAGTATGTGCGTAATCAATATTAGGATCAAAGAATATTTTGACCCGTTTGCGGGTGAGCCGGTCAAGAAGAGCAACTAAATAAAGAGCCCCTTTAGGGACAGCCCGTGAAAGTCATGCGGTTGGCAGACTATTCGCTGAGCCTATAGGCTCAACTTAGGGCATGCCCCAGGGGAGCTAGTGCAACCACCGGCATGGCCGGTGGTCTTGATTTGAGTTGCCACACATCATTGTAACACCTACAGTGATGGATGTTTTTGTTTTTCAAGTGTCTTGACGGATTCATAAAAAGATGTTAAAATGATACAGATGATGTCGGTGTGGTGGAACAGGCAGACACAAGGGACTTAAAATCCCTCGCCGTAAAAAGCGTACCGGTTCGATCCCGGTCACCGGCACCAGCACAGGGTCTGCGTATGCATTTTGTGTACGCAGACTTTTTGTTATTCCCGGATATCCAGTTCAGGGCTTCTTTGGGAAATAGATTCCCCATCATAAAATGAGGGCACGCATAACAAAGCTTATGCATGCCCTCATTTCAATTTTCTGACTCTTTTGCAGCTTACTTTTTATCCGTGCCGGGAACTGCGGTGGGAACCGGAATATCGTTTCTCACCGCGGAGACCAGATACATTCCTTCGTCTGTACACAGATCCACCACAAACCAGGGGGCCAAACGCTTTCCCAGTTCCTCGGCACTCATAATCTGCTCCGGCTTTCCTGTGCTATGGGCCAGCATGAGTCTGCCACCGGGCTTTACAAAATCAGCAAGCCGTGGGATCAGCTGCCCCAGATCTTTGAACTCCGGCAGTGCGTCCACCAGAAGGCAGCGATCAAAGCCACGGTCAAACTTGCAGGCCCGAATGTCTGCACGGATCATATGGACCTCCGGCATCGTGAATTTTTTCTTTCCTTCTGCCAGCTTTTCTGAAGAATAATCTACACCGGTGATACCGGCAACTCCTTTAGCTAAGTACAGCGGAAACAATTCTCCATTTCCGCAAGCCACATCCAACACTTGGAGACCAGGCCGCAAGTTGGTCAACTCTACGATCTTCTCCACAGCCTCACGACGGGAAGCCGGCACCTCAGTCGGAATTACAGCAACTTTCATTTCGGCATACATATCCGATCACCTCATTTTCAATACTAACACCTCTACAGGATGCAGGTATCTATTATAACCAAACATAGAGAAAAAATCCAGAGATTTTATGTGCACAAAGTGTAAAATTCTTGAAAATTTTTTACCGCACCCATGGAAGTGGCTCTATGATCTGGCTTCCGGCAGCGTATCATTACATTTTGAATGTGAAACGAAGCGTGACCATCCTTAACGCGGATTACGGTATATTCTCTAAATAAATTGTGTCTTGTTGAAAAACTGCATCATAAAAACGGAAAATGATTGACAGCGCTGATGAAATATAGTATCATACACTCAAGAAACATGATGTTTGTTTAACTGATTGAAATAGTAATTCATGGTATAAAAATCATCAAGTACCACCATATGGATCTTCATTGGTGGAAAGACGATTTTCTTCTCATTCGCAGCTAAGGTGAATGCTCTATGGGGGGTGCCGCAAGTTTTTTTACACGCAAGCTGCAATTAGGAAGTTTTCGAGATTTCGGTTCCTCGAGGATACGATCGCCCGTAAAGGCGATTGTCAGAAACGTATATTAAAAATCTGGCCTAGTTTCCAGATCTTCTTGCATTTAATGATAACATCGAGTAATATTATTTTGTGTTAATCAAAAATGGTTTCGGTCCAATCCGTCACGGCTGGTTCATTCATTACCATTTGATTGGAACTCGATAGGATAAAAGCTATGGGTATAGGAACAGTTTATCGTGTAACTTTTGTTAACCCAACAGTCAAGTCCTAAGATTTTGATTAGCATGCTTAAAAATTAGGAAAAGGAGGGTTAGTATGCATTATTATAGGAAAGTCAGATTGCTGTATCAGTTCTTGGAGCAAATGATCTAAGGCTCCAATGTAATGAAACGGAGTCCTAGATGCTATTAAATACTAATTGAATGTATTATTCAACTCAACATAGTATAGATTAGTCTCTATATAGGAGGGCACGTTTCAATGAAAAAGTTTTTTTCTCTGTTAGGTAAAAATAGAAAATTCTTTCTGCTAACCTTACTCGTCGGAATTGTTTACTCTGCAATTGGTGTTGCAATTCCAATGATCTCCGGTCAGCTCATTACTTCTGTTGTCGCTGACTCCACCAATCGCATAGTCTTACTCTCCACTTTTTTGCTCATTAGCTTTTTTCAGGTCTGTTTTACAGAACTGGACGAATATATGGGCAATACGCTCAAAATAAGGCAGAAAAAACAGATGCGCAAAAATGCATTTCGTGCTTTTTCTGCCCATGATACTGCAAAACGAGAGGATATTTCCACATTTGTTTCATACGTGAACAATGATATTCCAAGCATAGCCGAGCAGTACTTTTTGGGTACAATCGATATCATCAAATGCACGAGTATTATTCTCTTTTCTGCATTGTCGTTACTCTATATTCATTGGGTGTTGGCTCTTGTTATTGTGGGCGTGAGTCTGCTTATCGTAGTGCTTCCCAACACCATGCGAAAGAAAGGTGGCATAGCCAGAAAAAGCTATTCAGGAATGTTGGCAAACTACAATACCACTTTGCAATCGGTCTTGAATGGCTTGCAGATCGTGAAAGCATATCGTTGTCAAAAATATGTAACAGAGTCTGTGGATTCAGCTGATGATGGGATCGGGAAAAGTGAATCCGTATTATTGAAGCGACAGTTGATCGTACAAGGGATTACCACCTCGTTACAAGTCGCTAAAACTGTCTTCATTCTGTTAATTGGAATCAATCTCATTTCCAAAAATGAAATTGATATTGGTAGTCTTGTGGCTGCCATCCAGTTAGCCGAAGTGATTAGTGCGCCGATTGAGGTTTTGGCCTACTTGCGGCACGGGCGCAATGAAGTTCTCCCCATCCTGGATCAGTACAATAGCATGATTGAAGTGAAATCTAACAGCAAGGATGACCGGACTGAGTGCACCGAAACACTTCGTCAGTTAACTGTTGATCACATTTCTTGCCGTGTGGAAGATCTTACAATTTTGACTGATGTTTGTGCAGACTTTATTGCCGGTGGGAAATATCTGATTACAGGAGAAAGCGGAAGCGGAAAATCTACGTTGCTTCGCCTGATTTCTCAAATTGGCGATCTTCCGTATGAGGGACATATCCTTTATAATCAGCACGAGATCAGAAATATTTCCTACGATGCATACTATGAGAAAGTTTGCCCTGTATTCCAAGAACCCTATCTCTTTTATGCTACCCTGAAAGATAACATCTGTGTGGGACGCCCGATATCCGATGATATCTATTTTGATGTCATAAAGAAGTTGAATTTGGAGTATCTGCTTAATCGGTATCACAATCAGGAATTAACACCAGAGATCATGGAGACCTTATCCGGTGGAGAACGGCAGCGCATTGCTCTGGCACGTGCGATGGTCGGACGGCCCTCAGTATACCTACTGGATGAAGTCACTTCCTCCCTGGATCAGGGTAACGCAGAGTTGGTGGAGCAATCGCTGTTAAAGGAATCTGCAATGGTTCTGCACATCTGCCACAAGCCAAATCCCGCTCTGCTGCCGCAATATGATAGGATATACGAATTATCCAACGGTGTATTGCATCCAAAGGCAGGACCGGAGGCCGTGATTTCTTAATGTGTGAGTCGAAAAAATCATAACCACCGCCGAAGTGTTGGTTTACACAGGCCCTCGGGGGCATGGGTAGCAAGCCATTGCGACGTGTGTTAGGATGAACATGTTTGGAAAATTTCTCAATGCACAGATATTTGCCTTTACAACCTAGGAAGTCAAAATTCAAATTTGAGGAGAAATACCTCGTAACCATCAAACCTCACCACGGCTTGCGTGCGGTCTCTAATCTGAGACAATCTCCAAAACTGTCAGATTTCTCCCTCAGCCTGCAAAAACTACATGAATGTGAAGCATCTTGAAACGCCGGAGCAGGGGCAAGCCGCAGGCGAATAGCAGCCACTTCGCCAGGTGTCAATGACACAGCAATCGGTTTCTCCGTCCTTGACACCTGGCTCCATGGCCGCTAAATCTGTAAGCGGGGCTGTACAAAAGTTCCTGCCTCAGAATTACACAACCTATGAAAGTTAAAAATTCCAGCAGAAAACTAGGATGCATCCCTGTTTTCTGCTGGAATTTGTTTTTAAGAAAATCGAGTTTTTGTACAGCCCCGGTAATAGCGCACCAAACTACTGATATGCAATGATAGATTTTCCGTCATAGGATAAAATTTCTATTTTTGTACCGGGATTATAATTTTCCGTTAATATGGTTACTTCATAACCATTTTCTGTTTCCTTCATGTCATAAGTTTCTGTGCCTAAGGAAAGCCAGACATAGTCATAAGAAAGGTCTGTGCTCCAATAAATCTTGGTCAACTGCGACCCTTTTTCAACAGTTATCTGTTCTGTTGACAAATGCTCCAAGCTTTTCGGAATTTCCAATGCCTCTATCGAATCAAGCGGTGGATTCATATCCAAATTCTTCATTGTTTCATAATCAAAATAGATGTTTGAAAATGTGTATTCCGCAACTTCAAAAACGACACAATCCGGCTTAAAAATATTGTAATAATACGGGAAATTCAAAACATTTTGATAATCATGGACATAGATAGCTTCGCCGAATGCATTTGCTAAATATTTATATCCGAATTTATTCATATAGCTTCCTTGAAAAACCAACACCTTTGGGGCTCCCTGCTCCATCTTATCGGGGTTTTGATAGTAAGAGAACGTTTGATAAGACGGATGCATTTGCAGTTCTTCCTGAAATTCAGGGGTTTTTACAATCAGATCATCCAAATGCAGATCAATACTGGGAACCAATTCGTTGATGGGAAATTGGGAAACGGGTAAAGAAGTTTGGCGGATTTGCGAAACAGTAAAATCCTCAAGATGATTGAGTTCAACCTTAGGAAAATCGTTTTGAAGTGCAGAAAGTATGGCGTTTGTACCATAATAGGCGCCCAGATCATTCCAGTGATTTGCGTCATATTTTTGGTTAAAGACCACTTCCCCCCGCACGGTTTGCTCTCGAAGTGTTTGTGTGTTGTCTACATATCGCACCTCTCTTTCTTCGAGGGCGCTCAAAAACTGGTCAACCCATGAGCGGTCATAATTGATTCCATCTGGAATAAATTCGGATAAGACCGCAGGTTTGGCAGGATTCAGTACAAACAGGAATGGGACGTCTCTAAGAGTGCAGTAATCCTGTATTTCTTTTACCATATCTGCAAACGATTCGTGAAAATCGGAATATGTATTTGTTGTTGTAAGGCCCTCGCCAAACACATAGCCATCCTTTCCGTAGGTATAGCTTGGATGAACCATTTTTCCGAAGAGTTTATCGTTTAATATTGTGTAGCCCAGAATCATTTCGTCACGAAAGCCAATTCGATCATTCACATAGTTTTCGATATTCTCTGTCAGGTCAGTGCCGCTGGCAAGGGATTCTTTTGAAAACGGATTTTCTGTCAGCATCCGATTATCGATTTGCGAAGAAGTGTTGGGGGTAAAGTTGAAGGTTACAATCGGAATGAAGATAATCAGAGAAAATATAATTGTTGTGAAAACCTTTATAAATTTCATCAGTTTCTCCTTGTTAATACTGGAAATAGATAAACGGGCTGTAGGTGGAATTGATCATAAACAAAATCGCAACAGCAAAAACCGCAAGCAGGGTAAGCTCTTGAATGCAGTATCCAATTTTTGTTGCGGCAAATTTTTGATACCATGCGATAAGTTTTGGCGAGCCGAGGAGCGTTGATCCCAAAATTCCGATCATTGCAAACAGAATAATTTGCGTATCGAAATAGTACTGCCAGGTATAAGGAAGATTGTTTGCCGGAGCCCTTCCTAAAAGCAAACCGAAAACTGTCACTACATCGGCCAGATCTTGGAATCGGAACAACTGCCAAAACAGCATGACAACAATCATAGTGACCGCATATTTCACAGCTTTTGGTGTTTTGACATAACATCTCTTTTTCTGAATGACACGCTCTATCACAGCAAATGCACCGTTGATGAATCCCCATAGGAGATAGTTCCAGCCTGCACCGTGCCAAATACCGGTCAGGGCAAATACAACAGCCAAGTTGCGCAATGTTTTCCGGTGACCGGCACGGCTTCCGCCCAGAGGGAAATAAACGTATTCCCTGAACCATGTGCCTAAAGAGATATGCCAGCGTCGCCAAAACTCTGAAATAGAGGTAGAACGATATGGGAAATTAAAGTTTTCTTTAATTTCAAACCCAAATAGCTTTGCGATGCCTATTGCAATGTCCGAATATCCGGAAAAATCATAATAAATCTGAAGCGTATACAAGATCAGCGTTCCGAAGGCAGTGATTTGATCCATGCCCGACAAAGGAATTTTCGCCAGACATGCGCCGAATGAATCCGCTAATATAATTTTCTTGGCAAAACCAATCATAATACGGTTTAAGCCGTCCGTATTTGCGTTTAATGACAGAGATCTTGTTTTAATCTGCCCTTGAAAGTCCTTCCACAAAACAATCGGGCCGGAAATGATTTTGGGAAAGAAGGATAAATACAGTGTGCAGTCGATGAGACTTCCTGCCGTTGCATGACCGCGATAAATGTCCGTTAAATAGGAAATCGCAGAAAAGGTCAGAAAAGAAATACCGATTGGGGCAGCCAAGGATTTGGGGCCGATGCTATCGCCAAACAACTTATTCCAGCAATGAATCAAGAAATTGGAATAATTAAAGTAAATTAAGCCGAAAGTTATGAGAGAAACGGAGATTACCAAGGGGATCAGGCAAAAATATACACGCTTTTCAGTCGTTTCAGATTGATGCACGCAGATATAGGATCCCTTGGCTTTTGCTGTCTGAATCCATAGCCCCAGTAAGTAGACGATAAAGATATAAAAAATCAGTCGCCATACATTGTCAAACGACGACCACATATAAAACCCAAGACTGAAAACAATCAAGACAATCTCTTTTATACGGAGCTTTTCAGATAACCGTCGGAGTTTTTTAATGGATGATATTTTATGTGCCAAAAAATACGTTAATAGACACATTGGAAAAAAGACAAACAAAAATATTTGTGTTGTAAAAACCATATTTTAACCCCTCTAATGACTCGTATTGTTATCAAAGCTCATTGCATCGGTTTAACATAGCAGATATTTCATTCAATACATTTTAGCTTGATGATATTTGCTCTGTCGTTTGGCGCAAGCAAAATGACGCGCATAACTTAGATATCTGTCTACAAACAATACCACTTATTGTATCATACAATAAGTTATTTCGCAATAACTGTGTCGAGGAAAGTATAGAATGCGTGTGTAGGTGTTACAATGATGTGCGACAGATAAAAAAGAATAGCGAATAGGAATGGCTTGTGCTATGGTTGAGTTGCCGAGACAAAACCGAAAGGCAGGTGCCACCCTATCCGCTATGAGTAAGATAACACAAGACATGCGCTTTAGGCAAGCAGTAATTGAATATTCTCTAAAATATGGCGTCACAAAGGCTGCCATCCGCTACAAGACCAACAGGCAGTACATCTACCGTTGGCGCAAACGGTATGACGGTACCCTCCAATCCCTTGCAGAGCGCTCCCATCGCCCCCACAGCCACCCCAATCAGCATACAGAGGATGAGATAAAACTGATCCAGAATATGCGCCGTAGAAACCCTCACGCAGGTCTGGTGGTGTTCTGGGTAAAGCTTCGTCAGCGGGGTTACACAAGAACCATCTCAGGTCTGTATCGTGTCCTGCGGCGATTGAACGGCGAGCCAATCAAACTCCCTAACCCCAAATATGTTGCAAAACCATACGAAAAGATGTCATATCCGGGGCAAAGAGTCCAAATAGATGTAAAGTTTGTACCTTCTGCCTGCCTTGTAGGAGAGGCTTCCGGGCAGAAGTACTATCAATACACATTTATCGACGAGTACAGCCGTTTCCGCTATTTGGAGGCATTTGACGAGCACAGCACCTATACTTCAACACAGTTTCTAAAGCATGTGGTGGAAAAATTCCCCTATGCCATAGAGTGTGTCCAGACGGATAACGGAATGGAATTTACCAATCGGCTAAACGCCAGGAGCACAAAGAAGCTGACTTTATTTGAGAAAACACTACAGCAGCTGGGGATACGGCATAAGCTGATCCGTCCCTTTACCCCCCGGCACAACGGCAAGGTGGAACGCAGTCACAGAAAAGACAATGAGGAGTTCTATGCGAAACATTGCTTCTACTGCTTTGCTGACTTTGCCAAACAGCTTGCTGTCAGACAAAGACAATATAACAATTTCCCCATGAGACCACTCAACTGGATGTCCCCGAAAGCTGTCCTTTTTTCTTTCCCAAATCTGTAACACATCATTGACAAACCTACACTTGAAAAACAAAAAGATCCATCACAGTGTGTGGTCATTGCCTGCTGGTTTACTTTATGGTACAATGAAGGAAAAAACAGAAAGGGTGGACGATGTGAGCAAAGCCGATAAAATTTACCGGGCTACATGCCTGGATATCTTAGAAAACGGTGTCTGGGACACCGATCAGGAAGTACGCCCCCGGTGGGAGGATGGAACCCCTGCCCATACAGTGAAGAAATTTGGGGTGGTGAACCGCTACGATCTGCGGGAAGAATTTCCCGTGATGACACTGCGGCGTACTGCCTTCCAAAGCTGCGTGGATGAATTGCTGTGGATCTGGCAGAAAAAATCCAACAATGTGAAGGATTTAAGCAGCCATATCTGGGACAGCTGGGCAGATGACTCCGGCTCGATTGGAAAAGCCTATGGCTACCAGTTGGGGAAAAAATATCAGTTTCCGGAGGGGGAGTTCGATCAGGTGGACCGGGTTCTGTACGACCTGAAGCACAATCCGGCCTCCCGGCGGATTCTCACCAATTTGTATAATTTTGAAGATCTGCACGAAATGCATCTGTATCCCTGCGCATATTCCATGACCTTCAATGTTTCCGGAAATACCCTCAATGCCATACTGAACCAGCGTTCTCAGGATATGCTGACGGCCAATAACTGGAATGTATGCCAATATGCCGTTTTGCTCCATATGATGGCAAAGGTTTCCGGCTTTGAGGCGGGGGAATTGGTGCATGTAATTGCGGACTGTCACATCTATGACCGTCATGTGCCTCTGGTTAAAAAGATGCTGGAGCAGTCCGGTTTTTCTGCACCTAAGTTTGTGATGGAAGAAAAAGATAATTTTTACGACTATTGCGCCAAGGATTTTCGGCTGGAGGGGTATGAATTCTGCCCCTTTGGGGAAAAGATTCCTGTGGCCATCTGAGGAATGACCATGGAAGCCATTGTTGCAGTTTATGAAGACTGGGGAATTGGTGCCAACGGCACCCAGCCTCTGGCTTTGTCTGCTGACCGGAAATATTTCCGGCAGATGACAAAAGGAGCCTGTGTCATTGTGGGAAACCGTACCTTGCAGGATTTTCCCGGGGGAAAGCCTCTGCCGAACCGGGTCAATATTGTGCTGAGCCGTAGGGAAGCACCCGTTGAGGGAGCTCTCCTTGCCCACAGCCCGGAGCAGGCCCTGGCCTTGGCCCAGGGAAGGACCATGGTCATTGGGGGAGCATCAATCTATGAACAGATGCTGCCTCACTGTGATACAGTCTATGTGACCAAGGTGGGAGCCTGTCCAAAATCGGATGTATTTTTCCACAATCTGGACCAAGACCCCCAATGGATCTGTGCAGATCCGGGAGAAGTGCAGTGGGAAGATGGAGTTTCCTACCGCTTTTGTATTTACCGCCGTAAGGAATAAGGAGACAATATGGCAAAACATTTTTCCCCGGAGACCATGGACTTTCTCTGGGGTATTCGGCTGAATAACGAACGGCCATGGTTTGAGGCGCACAAGCAGGAGTATGTGGAGCATTTGTATGAGCCCATGAAGGCCCTGGGGCAGGCAGTCTATCCCTATTTCAAAGAGATGCCCGGCATGGAGCTGAAGGTTTCCCGCATCTATCGGGATGCCAGACTGCATCCGCCGGTTCCTTACAAGGAAACATTGTGGTTTAGCATCCGCAGGCCTGTGGATTCCTGGTCCCGGCATCCGACCCTGTATTTTCAAATGTCCCCTGAGGGAGGAAGCTTTGGTTTTTTGCTCTGGCAGCCCAAAATTGATGCCATGGAGCAGTTTCGGAAAACCATTGCAGAAAAGCCGGAACCATTTATCAATCTGGTGAGGCAGGCGCAGGAAAAAACAGGGCTCATTTTGAAAGGAGAATCCTACAAGCGGCCCAAGCCATGTCCCAAAAAGGAACTGGAGTCATATTTCTCCTGGCGGGGAAAATTGGAAGCCAGTGAAAGTCTGGAGCCGGGGCCTCGGCTGTTTGACCCGGATTTGGGCAGTTACATCGGCCCGAAGCTGGCAGCCTGGTATCCTCTTTGCGAATATTTCTATGGATTTACAACGCAATAAGAAGAAATTATTTCCATTATTACAAAATTCAAGAACAGAAGCCACGAAATGCAATGCATTTGTGTGGCTTCTGCTTTTTTATTGTACATAGCGGGAAAAGACCCATGTTTTTCTAATGGATTTCCGAATGGATTTCCCTTGAATCCGACATATTAGTTATGCGGAGGAAACGAAGCGGAAAGGAAGATGGCAAGTGAAAAAAGCAATGATTCGCGCAGTCACATTGATTTTGCTCATAAGCCTGCTGACGTTGCCTGCATTTGCGGCACAGGTTTTAGTACCTGTGGGAAGAGCAGTGGGGCTGGAATTGGAAGGAGAAGGGCTTTTTGTGGCAGAGATTGACAAAGCATTGGGCAAGCAGGCAAAAAAAGCGGGGCTTCAGGAAGGGGATCTCATTGTAAAAGTGGACGGTCAGAAGGTGGCGGACGCTCAAACCCTGCGGGATTTGGTGGCCCGGTGCAAAGGAGAACTGATTGTCACTGTGCTGAGAGAAGGCAAAGAGAAGAACCTGACCTTGATTCCAGAGGAAGCAGAGGGGGGGAAGCGTCTGGGTATTTTTGTCCGTGAGGGCATTACAGGCGTTGGCACGGTCACTTACTACGATCCCGGCTCCGGCAGTTTCGGTGCATTGGGCCACGGGGTCAGCGACGGACGGGGGACGATTCTGCCCATTCGTCGGGGAAATGTGCTGGAGGCTCAGGTGGCCGGTGTAAAAAAAGGAAGATCCGGAGCGCCGGGGCAGCTGATTGGGGCGTTTGAGGATCGGAAAATTTTGGGGGATCTTGAACGGAATACTCCTTGCGGTGTTTTTGGCAAAGCACCCAACGGCTGGTCCGGCACTCCTCTGCCGGTAGCACAAGAGGAAGAGATTCATACCGGACCTGCCACGATTTTGTCAACCGTTTCGGATAGCCAGGTTCAGGAGTATTCTGTGGAGATTCTGAAACTATATCCAGATGAATCGTTGAACGGACGAAATCTGCTGCTTCATGTGACAGATGAAACGCTTTTGGAAACCACAGGGGGCATTGTACAGGGAATGTCCGGCAGTCCCATCATTCAGGATGGAAAGCTGGTGGGCGCTGTCACCCACGTTTTGGTGAACGACCCCACCACTGGCTACGGTATCTTTATCGAAAATATGCTGGACGCAGCGGCATAGCGGAGAAAAACAGTGGCAGAGGAAATTTTCCTTGCCGCTGTTTTTCTTATATGATATAATACTGTTTAGATAAATCAAAGTAAACTTAACACTCAGCTGAAAATTGGCCGTTACGGTGAATGTTAAGTTGCGTTGCTTGCGGCAACGGGATGTTTCACCGTATAATACAGGCACTCAAGAAAGGAGTGTACGGCTATGTTAAATGAAAACATTAAGATAATCAGAAAATCTAAAGGTCTTTCTCAAGAAGAACTGGCTGCCAAGCTGAATGTGGTTCGCCAGACAATTTCAAAATGGGAAAAAGGATATTCAGTTCCAGATGTTGAAATGCTAACTAAAATAGCGGATGTTTTTGAAGTGCCTGTATCGCAGTTGTTAGGCCCAAAAATTGAGGTTGAACACGAGCCTGAGAATTTAGCTGAACAGTTGGGTTGGATCACTGAGCAGCTTGCCATAAAGAACCACCGTTCAAAGAGAATTTGGAAAATAGTCAAGTGGGTGCTCATCACTATAGTAATTCTGATCTTATTATTGATGGTTCTAAATTATTCAGTGTAACGGCGTGTTGGGACTATCTGAATTATCTTAACAGTCTATGAAAGGTAGATTGCTTATGAAACAGACTATTCTTTTCGTTTTGACTATTATTTTTATTGCCCTAACATTTTGTGGTGCATTATATGTTCTGATGAACCATGGTGCTGTGAACGCTGGGTATGCAGTTGTGCCTATGGTGTTTGCGCTTGCATTTGGAAGCTGGTATCTCCAACTGAAGAAGAAATAAAGTGTCAGACCTATTCCAATTTATCTAACAGCTGTTGTCCCTAATCAAAATCACTCGTGTCCGGCAGTCCTATCATTCAGGACGGTAAGCTGGTGGGCGCTGTGACCCATGTTCTGGTCAATGACCCGACTACCGGCTACGGTATCTTTATCGAAAATATGCTGGACGCAGCGGCATAGCGGTAAAAATTTGCGGCAGAGGGAATTTTCCTCTGCCGCTTTTCCATTCTGTGTGATATAATGCGACTATGTGAATCAAAATTTTCCTAACAGTTAGAACTTTCAAAATTTTCGCGAGGTGAACACAATGGAAATAAGACAGCTGACAAACACGGACGAGAAGCAGCAGGTGACACGGCTTATCCTCGAAGCGCTTCCAGAGTGGTTCGGCATTCCGGAATCAAGAGAAGAATACATAAAAGAAAGCACCGATAAAATATTCTTTTGTGCCTACGATCAGGATAGACCTGTTGGGTTTTTATATTTGAAAGAAACTGGAAATGCCACAATTGAACTGTATGTTATGGCAATTTTGAAGGAATTTCATCGGCATGGCCTTGGTCGGGAATTATTTCATTGTGCAAAGGGTGCGGCACGCAAAGCCGGATATTCCTTTATGCAGGTAAAGACCGTGCAGATGGGAAAATACGAGGAATACGACAGAACAAACAAGTTTTATCTTTCTCTCGGCTTTCAGGAATTTGGGGTATTCCCAACCTTATGGGATGAATGGAATCCCTGCCAAATTTATATCATGAGTTTGAGATAACTTTCCATTTATCTAACAGCTGTTGTCCCTAAGCAAAATCACTCGTGTCGGGCAGTCCCATCCTTCAGGACGGAAAGCTGGTGGGTGCGGTCACTCACGTTCTAGTCAATGACCCGACTACTGGCTACGGTATCTTTATCGAAAATATGCTGGACGCGGCGGCGTAATGGAATGGCGGCAGAGGAAAATCCCTCTGCCGCTTTTTAGCTTTGTGTGATATAATTCTTTTAGTTAAAGCAGAATTTTCTTAACAAATATAACTGAATTCCAATCAAATCAACAGTCAGACCTATTAAAATAAATCGAACGGAGGCAGCAAATGAATATTACGTATCACTTCGAGCCGACAATTCCTTATAGCTTACATGATATGAGAGTAAATCGAATTGAGCAGGTGGGCAATCATCTTAGATTTTATTTTGAATCCGGCTACATTGAGCTCAAAGATAATTTTCGGCAGGTGAATGGAAATCTGTTGATTGAAAATGTGGATATGAATTTTTCTGATGTCCATTTTTTAAGTAAGAATGGTGCGTATGGAACATTCAAGGGTGAACGGATGGAACTTACACACTTCTTGAAAAACTACGAGAATTTCTCCCTTGAGATTATGGATGAAATGTATGGATATAATACTGTGGTTTATCAGGGATACCTATCTTTGCCGAAGAGAAAGAAACTAATAGATATGACCATTTCCCTTTACTATACAGGGAATATCGTTTATGAGGTAGAAGAGTGAGAGAGCATTCAATAAATAGATCTGCGATAGAGAAAAAATGTTGTCCATAATAGAAATCACTCGTGTCGGGCAGCCCAATCATTCAGGACGGGAAACTGGTGGGTGCGGTCACTCACGTTCTGGTCAATGACCCGACTACCGGCTACGGTATCTTTATCGAAAATATGCTGGACGCAGCGGCATAGCGGAGAAAAACAGTGGCAGAGGAAATTTTCCTTGCCGCTGTTTTTCTTATATGATATAATACTGTTTAGATAAATCAAAGTAAGCTTAACAGATTGGAAGAAAAAAATATATGAAGGTTGCAGAGAATATTCATCAAAAAACATCACCTGTAAGTAGCTTTCTGGAAATCACCTTCGGTCTGATGCTGATTGGCTGGGGCAGCTGTGCTGTGCTTAGTCAGGTACTTAACTGGACGTTCAACCATCCGGTGATTCGGGTGCTTTTCGTGGTGGGTGGTTTTTCCCCTACAGTGGCATCTTATTGGGTAATGCGGAAACAGCAGCTTGTCAGGAACTTCTCGGACTGGCTGAAACAGGTCTTTGATGTAAAGCACGGCTTGCTTACATATGCCTGTGTATTTCTTTTTGTTGCTGTTTACTATATTCTTGGCTGTACAATCAATGGGTTCCAGTTGGGTGCCCCTGTCTTTATGCTGATTGTAATTGTACCAATGATGCTGGTTGGAGGCGGCAACGAGGAGGTCGGCTGGAGAATGATTTTACAGCCGGAGATCGAAAAAAGACATGGCTTTCATGCAGCTGTCTGGATGACTGCTATTATTTGGTGGGTTTGGCATACACCACTGTTTTTTATACAGGGAACCGCCAATGCATCTATGAATTATGTTCTGTTTGGAATCATGTGCCTGACCCTTAGCTACGCTCTTGGTACGATTCGGAAAATTTCCAATGGTGTGTTTCCCTGCATCCTGGCCCATTGCCTGATCAATGGACTGTCGGCAACTTTCGTATTTCAGTTCAGTACCATGAGTTGCTGCTTTACGCTGCTTGTTGTGATTCTTTTGTCCATCCTTATTTTGAAATTTTGTCCTCTAAGGAAACATTGAACGAAATGTTATGTGAATTCCAATTTATCTAACAGCTGTTGTCCCTAATGGAAATCACTCGTGTGGGCAGTCGTATCATTCAGGACGGAAAGCTGGTGGGTGCGGTCACTCACGTTCTGGTGAACGACCCCGCCACGGGCTACGGTATTTTTATTGAAAATAAGCTGGATGCGGCGGCATGGCGGTATCACAAAATAGAAAAATCAGAATTTTCTTAATAGATGAATTTTTAGGAGGAATCAAATGGATAGCATGAGCGTTACTGTCTGTGTAGGAATTGGAATTTTATTTGTTTTAGCGATGATCGGATTATTTATTTTGTTAAGACACGATTCCTTAAAATCTGAAAATAATAAGAGAATATATATTGTGATAGGAGTGCTACAAGCGGTTCATATCATATTGTATTTGACAGGATTGTTGGATAAAATCTCTCAAATAAATGTATATATTGCATTCGGAATTTGTGCGATTGTTTCCACCATATGTATTGTGATGTCTGGTTGGATGTTGCTACCGTTTTCAAAGTTTAAGCATGGAATAAAATATCTGCTTATGTTTATTGCTGTACTTCAAGTGATTAGTACGATTATTATATTTTTGCTGCCCGAAGCAGGTATTCCACCATTAATTCAGCTTTAAATAAATACAAAATAGTACTTATTGAACAAACAGGTGGAAATATTTCGCATAGATAGAATCTACGAAAGAAAGTGATTGTGGGAGCTTTCTTAAATGATGCTGTCAGCGGTGCAACCCTTTTTGAACTGATTTCCAGCATTGCTTGCATCATTCAGGCAATCAATAAAAATCCAACTGACACGGAAAAGTAAAGTGTTACACCTATTCCAATTTATCTAATAGTTGTTGTCCCTAATCAAAATCACTCGTGTCGGGCAGTCCTATCATTCAGGACGGAAAGCTGGTGGGTGCGGTCACTCACGTTCTGGTGAACGACCCCGCCACGGGCTACGGTATTTTTATCGAAAATATGCTGGACGCAGCGGCGTAGCGGCGAAAAAAGCGGCAGGGGAATTTTTCTCTACCGCTTTTCTATTTCGTGTGGTATAATTCTGTCAGAAAATCAAAGAAGTCTGACCGCCAATTATTTTAGAGATGGAGTAGGTGAATCCGTATGAAAGAGTGTTTCATCGCAAGTATATGTGTACATGGTGTTCAGGGCGGGGCTGTATATCTTGTGGACGATGGTTTTTTCTTCCGTTGTCAGAAAGCCACCATGGAAGCCGAGTACAAGAATCTACGAATTCCCTATGAAAACATCAAGACGATTTTTGAGGGAAAGAGAGTGCTTTTGATCCCCACAACGGTGCTTGAAACGAGAGACGGGATGACATACCGCTTTCTGATCTTTAATAGGAAGAAGTTCAAAAGGTGCATACAGCAACAGCTGGGTTAAATTTATCAAACCCATATATTAGGGGCGATCGAACCACTGTTGCCCATAATAGTAATCACTCGTGTCCGGCTCCCCCCATCATTCAGGACAGGAAGCTGGTGGGGGAAGTCACTCATGTTCTCGTCAACGACCCCACAAGGGGATACGGTATTTTTATCGAAAATATGCTGGCAGCGGCGGTGTGACGGTATGACGAACAGAGGCAGAGGAAAAACCTTTGCCTCTGCTTGTTTTTGGTGATATAATTCGGTTAGATGAATCACAATTTATCGCACAGACAAATCTATAAAAACGGAGTATTTTGTGCCATGGATAAGATAATTGAGTATCTAAAAGAAACATATGAGCCAACCGCAATCATTGTGTATGGCTCTTATGCGGACGGAACAAACAATGCAAACAGTGACTTTGACGCATTGGTGATTGCAAAGCAGCATGAAAGATTTCACGATATTTCGGTTGTCGATGGAATCCAGCTTGACGCATTTATTTATCCCGAACACTATTTTCAAGATAATGTTTCGTATGCGGACTTCCTACAAATCAGTGATGGTATTGTTGTGTGGGATACACATGAATTCGGGAAGAATTTCAAATCACAGGTTGCCGGATTTATAAACAGATTGCCCAGAAAATCTGACGATGATATTCGGAATGATATCGAATGGTGTAAGAAAATGGTGTTAAGAATCAAGCGAGACGATGCCGAAGGTGCTTATCGGGGACATTGGGTACTGATAGACAGCCTTGAAATTTTCTGCGAAGTTATGCACCATACTTATAAGGGACCTAAGAAAAGTTTGTTATGGATGGAACAAGAAAACCCCGAAGCATTCCTTTGCTATTTAGAGGCCTTAAAAAGTTTTACATTCGAGGCAATAGAAAAATGGATACAGTATCTTGAAATGGCTTTTCTCGGTCGAAAGCAATAATATTGAAGGGTTTTATATGTCGTGCATTAAGAGTAGGGGAATTATCTGTTAAACCTATTCCGATTTATCTAATAGCTGTTGTCCCATAATAGTAATCACTTGTGAACGGCGGCCCCCATCATTCAGGAGGGAAAACTGGTGGGCGCAGTAACTCATGTTCTCGTCAACGACCCTACCAGGGGCTATGGCATTTTTATAGAAAATATGCGGCGTAGCGGCGAAAAGCGGCAGAGGGAAATTTCCTCTGCCGCTGTTTCGGTTTTATGGTGTGCATCCTTTGTATGAGAATAAGATTGCAAAGAAAACTTTGCAATTTCTATTGACAAGTAAACTTGGCTATGCTACAATGTGAATACCAAGTTTACTTGTCATAACTGAAAGGAGGATGCCATATGAATAAAAGTGATATTTTATCTAAAGCGCAAAAGGAAGGGAAAGCAGGCATAGATGAAGGGACGAAACACAGGAAAAACCAAGCTCGGGTGTATGGCCGCATTGGCGTAGATGCAGTTTTTTGTGTAATTGCTCTAACCGGTCTATTTACTTCCACGCCAATTCCTACTGAGGCGTATGCTATGTTTTTTGCGGGCCTGTGTGGGGATATGTATGCTCAATGGCGAAACGAAGAAAAACCTTTCTACTTGATTCTTGCAATCATAAGTCTTGTTGTTATTGTTGCAAATCTGGGGTTGACTGTTTGCAGAATGGTCGGTGTTGAGTGGTAAAGAAAGCAGAAATAGAGATGTTTCAATTCTAAAAAACAACCTAAAAGAAGCCGGAAGCGAAAAATTGTATAAGAACTTCGATGCATTGATTCCCATCATACATAGTGATGACTTTGACAAGGAGACTTACCATGAATAAAGAAGATGTTTTAAAGAAAGCCCAAAGTAAGAAGCGTAACAGTCTGGATGAAATGGAAATGGATATTCTGTTAAGAAGCAATCATGTCGGTTTGCTTGTGGGATTAATTGTATGTCTGATTGTGATGGCAATTAATATTTATTTTGATCAGCCATATCAGGATATATACGCTATATATTGCACTATTGTTTGTGCGCAATATGTATATAAGTGGATTCGCCAAAGAGAAAAAACACCGCTTTTCTGTGCTGTGTTGTGGGGATTTACCTCTATACTTCTTTTCGTCGTATATTTTATGAAAATTGTATAAGGATATCGTGAAACAATGGATGATGTTTTAATTCTAAAAAACAAGCTAAAAGAAGCCAGAAGTGAAAAGAAACTGTCTCAAGCGGCACTGGCGGAAATGGTTGGTGTATCAAGAAATACGATTAGTTCGATTGAAACAGGACAGTTTAACCCCACAGCAAAATTAGCTTTGATCTTATGCATTGCACTGGATAAAAAATTCGAGGAGCTATTCTATTTTGATGATTGATAATGGTGCCCGGTCTATTTCGATTTCTACAACAGTTGCTTTCCCCAATGGAAATCAATGGTGAGCGGCGCCCCCATCATTCAGGACGGGAAACCGGTGGGCGCTGTGACCGATGTTCTTGACAACGACCCTACCACGAACTATGGCATCTTTATCAAAAATATGCGGGATGCGGCGGCGTAGCAGAAAAGCGGAAGAGGGAACTCCTTCTTCCGCTTTTCGATTTCATGTGTTATAATGCAACTGGTTCATCAGGCATGCTGAATAGGGAACAATGAATGGCGTAATTTCGTTAGACAAAAAAGAGTGATAGTAACTGAGAGGTAAGATAGATGTACAAGGTGACAGACCGGAAAAAATTACTGAATAAAACAGTCAACTTCATCCAAGTCAGTTCTGCCTTTGAAGGGCTGCTTCAGATTGGCTCCGGTGCAGCCGGCTTCGCTGACATCTATTCCGACATCGATCTGATGGCTGGGTGTTATGATTCGGATTGCGTGAAAGATGCCGCCCAGCAGCTCCTGCAATTCTTCACAGAATTGGGAGCCTGCCACATTGAGAAACGGGTCTGGACAAACACCGCACTGGGCCTGTCTACTTACTTTGAGAATGGACTGAGCGTGGATATATCCTTTATGCCCACACAGGAGTTGCCGATCCGCTCACCGCAGTACAAGGTAGTTTTTGCCAAGACTGAGAACTTCATGGATGCCGTGCGTGCAGGTGCACAACGGTTTGCAGAGTGTTCCCAGCGGTACGGTCTGGATGATTCTATTCACTATCGTTTTATCAACGAGTTGCGGTATGTGGAGATTGCCATACTTCGAGAGCAATTCATTTTTGCGGATATTGCCCTGAGTAACGCAAGGCAGCTTTTATTATCCGTGGAAACTGTGGCAGAGGGAAAGAAGTTGCATCAATTTAAGAAATACAACACCCTATCTCAGCCATTCCTCCAGTTGCTGGAGAAAACTTATCCCCGGAGCCGAACCTATGAGGAGATGCACACAGCAAAGGAAAATCTGCTTGCGCTGTATCTGAAAGCTGTTAAGGACAGTGAATATCTGACATTCGATGATGGTCTGCTGAAGTTGTTAGGCTGTTTTGAATGAGGATTGTACCCATTATAGTTGCAGATAAAGAATTCAAATTTGGTCTGCTTGGATAAAGTTAACAGCGGTTGCCCCTAATTGAAATCATCCATATTTGGCCCCCCATCATTCAAGCCGGAAAATTGGTGGGTGTCGTGTCCCATGTTCTACAGCATCTTCATGAAAAATATGCTGGATGTGGCGGCTTGACGGCGTAATAGCAGACAGCAGGGGAAACTCCCACTACTGACTGTGACTTTTATATGGTACAATCTTGATTGAACCAATTAAAATAATCCAACAAATACCAATATGTAAAGCGATGTTGCGTCATTGTAAAGCCTGCTTTATGGTGTTTTAATCGGCAAGGTGATAGAATGAGTGCACGGAAGGGAGTGTAGCCTTTGAAACTGAATGAAAAGATTTATCAATTACGCAAGAAGTCCGGAATGTCCCAGGAGGAAACCGCCGGTCGGCTAAATATTTCCAGACAAGCACTTTCCAGATGGGAAAATGGAACAGCGCAGCCTGCGGCGAATAATATTGTAGAAATCAGCAAGCTGTTTGGTGTAACAACAGACTATCTACTAAATGATGATTATAAAAGCGATGATGATATCCCCGTGATTGCAGAAGCAAAAAAAGTAAATCACATTTTGAGAGCGAATTTGATTAAATTGGCAATTATTGTACAGGCATCTGCGCTGAATATCGCAATGCAACCAGTGGCAGAAGGCATCAATCCTACTATAATGCTGTGGATTAAAATAATTCCCCTGCTGGCTGCATCCATCTGGATGGTTTGCAATCTCAGATATGAGACCAATATGGCGCAGAGAGCAAAGAACGCAAAAATTGAATTGCTATACTGTTGTATTCAGGCGTTTGTGGCATTGTTTGGCTATTTTACAGGGCTTTATTTCTTAGGAACTGTATTGATAATGATTGTTTGCGGATTCTATCTGTTGAAAATAAATCCGAAGTACATGAATCGGAAATTGACAAAATAAAATTACCTTTACACAATTTAGCAGCCTTCTTTTGATTGCTCTGACAGCTGTTGCCCTTAATTGAACCCACTTATGTCCGGCAGCCCCATGGGCGCAGTCACCAATGTGCTGGTCAGCGACCCCACCACAGGCCATGGCATCTTTGTGAAAAAGATACTGGATGCTGCACATGGCATCCTGCTCTTGCTATGAAAAACTCCTGCTTTTTCAAATTGTGTTCCTCCCTGATCTCGACTATACTGTATTTACAGGCTTGTAATACATTTCATGAGGAGGAATCCATATGTATACCATTGAACAACTTTCCTTAATCACAGGTCTTACCACCCGCACACTGCGAAACTACTTAAACGCTGGGATCCTTCAGGGCAGCAAAGATAACGGAATCTGGCAGTTCACAGAGCAGCAGGCTTCGGAGTTTATTCGCCATCCTTCCGTCCGGCCCAGCATTCAGGCAAAACACCAGGCCATTGTCTATGATTTTCTGGCAGGACAGGACAATGGCGAAAATGAAATGTGCATTCTGCTGGATCTCACTTTGGACGAAAGCAAGGCAAAGGAAAAGGCGGACTTCTTCTGCAATGCTGCAAACAGCCTATCCCACATCCGCTTTGCATTCTCTTATGAATCCGGCAAGGCGCACTATATTTTGAAAGGTGCACAAGATGATGTCAACCGGATTATGAAATAATGTTCCTGCAAATAAACCTGCTTGCTGGCGATAGGGGAAATGGCCCATATCTGGAAAGCGTATCTCCAGAACAGCAGGCAGGTGGGCGCTGAGGCGTAAAAATTGGACTTGCCGCAAAATGCAAATTCTGCGGCAAGCCTTTTTTATGCAGAGGGATGTGGAGGGAAATCTGCGCAGAGGAAATGCTACTACAGCAGAGGCGCAATGGCCTTCAGCAGAAGCCCTCCCAGCTTTTCATACCAGGGGTCCTCCCGGATGGTCTGGCGGGTAATCCGCTGACTCTGGCGCAGAGTTTTCTGGAAGTCTTTCTCAATGTCCTGAATACAAGGCACTCCGACCAGATAGGCAGCACATTCAAAATGATGGTACAGGCTGCGATAATCCATATTGATGGTACCCACCACGGCCTCTTCATCGTCACAGATCATGACCTTAGCGTGGAGAAAGCCGGGAATGTAGCTATAGACACGGACACCGGAATCCACCAGAGCGGGAAGATGCGTTTTGGCAAGCAGGTGGGCAGATTTCTGATCCGGAATACCGGGAAGGATCAGTCTGACCTCCACGCCTCGCTCTGCTGCAAAGCGCAGGGCGGTTTCCAGTTCTCCATCCAAAATCAGGTAGGGCGTCATGATGTGCACATACCGCTGAGCACGGTTCAGAAGGTCCATATAGACCCGTTCTCCCAGCTTTTCGTCATCTAAGGGACAGTCCCCGTAGGGAATCACATACCCCTTGGAGCCCGGCACCTTGGCAACAGGAGATAAATATTTTTGGAAATCAGGCTGGTGGTCGGTGACACTCCAGAGCTGCAGGAACATGAGCATGAGACTTTGCGCTGCGGGGCCTTTCAGCATGAGGCCCGTGTCCTTCCAGTAGCCAAAGCGTGAAACATGGTTGATGTACTCATCTGCCAGGTTGATGCCTCCGGTGAAAGCGGTATGCCCATCAATGACCAGAATTTTTCGGTGGTCCCGGTAGTTATAGTGAGTGGAAAGGAAGGGCTTCACGGCGGCAAAGACCCGGCACTGGATTCCCAGATTCTGAAGAAGCTTGGGGTAGTCCCGGGGCAGACGGGTAAATTCACAGGTGCCGTCATACATCATCCGAATTTCTACACCCTGCGCCGCTTTCCGGGCCAGAAGATCCAGCATTTGCCCCCACATGAGACCTTCTTCCACAATGAAATATTCCAGAAAAATGTAGTGCCGGGCCTGCTCCAGCTCATTCATGATGGCCTCGAACATGTCTTCCCCTGTGGAATAGTAAGTTACATCGGTTCCGTCACAGATGGGATGGCAGGCGGTTCTTTGAATATATTTGACCAGCGACCCGGCACCGGGATTCTCTTCTTCCAATCCTCTCTGGACCTCCGGCTCCTGCTCAATGGCATTTCTGCTTCTATAGAGCAGGTGGTCGATGCGGTCTTTCAGTGCACGGTGTCCCAGATTGCTCTGGGTAAACCAGAAAAACAGCGCACCAAAGAAAGGCATCAGCAGGAATACCACCAACCAGGTAATTTTGGCAGATGGGTCCAGGCGGCTGTTCAGAAGATACAGGAGCATGGGAACTGTGACCAGCAATGTTCCGCCTAAAAAGTGAGGCAGAAACTCTTCAAACCACACATAAAATCCCAGCATCAATCCCACCTGCGCCGCAAGGAGCAGGAGAACCAGACCGAATCGACTGAAAATAGCCCGAAACAGCCCTTGCTTTCCTTTGTTTTTCAGTAAAAGCAGGGTTTTTCTTTGCTTATTTTGGGGTTTTTTCATAACATCCCTCCGGGACATAACCAGGGGAGCGGTGTGCCGCTCCCCTGAAAAGGTAAAATAGATTGCAGTTTATTTCTTGGGCCTCTTGCGCAGCAGATAGACATCCAGAGCTTCTTTCATGTTGTCAGGCATGGTGCGCTCCACGGGGAAGCACTTGGCGCAGGCCATACGCTCCGTGAAGGCAATGATAAAGTCGATGTCCAGCTCCATCTGACGGGCACTCATCACATCCATGGTGTCGTAGCGGTTGTGGATGGTAGCGGTATTGCCGGGTGCATCCCGGGCAAAAGTAATGGCGGGGATGCCCTGGTCGGCAAAGGGAGTGGAGTCGCTGGAGTAGACATCCTGATTCACCGCAATGCCGAAGCCAACTTCGGAGGCCATATAGGCGGTGTAGTGCATCAGACGCTCCTCCGCAGTGCAGCAGCCTACAAACCGACCCATGATGGAGCCGATCATATCCAGGTTGATGTTGAAAATAATGCGGTCCAGCTCCTCTTTATGGGCGGCACAGTAGGCCTTGGAGCCCAGCAGACCCCGTTCTTCACTGCCGCACCACACAAAGCGCAGGCTGTAGCGGTGGGGATGGTCCTTGAAGTAGTCCAGAATTCCCAGCAGGCCTACACAGCCGGACATATTGTCATAGACACCCTGAGACAGGGGGGTGGAGTCATAGTGGGCGGTGAGGACAATGGTTTCGGGCACTTCGCCGGGCAGATCCAGAACCACATTCTGGGAGGTGCCCTCGGTCTCTTCCTGCTTGAGGATGATCTTGGCAGTGGTGACTCCCTTCCGAATCAGCGCAATGGCATCCTTGGCGTTGATGTTGACACCGGGGATCTTATGGCCGTTGCTCACAAAGGGGCGAAGCTCCTTCTGATCCATGTCCCGGTCCACATAATTTGCGTTTCCGTCATAGGTGATAAAGCCTACGGCACCGTGCTTCAGAATGTCCTGATACTTCCAGTAGCCCATGCCGCCGTCCACCATGACAATTTTACCCGTTACATTCTGCAAAGAATAGGGATCGGTGTTGGGCAGATACATAAAGGGGGCCTCGACCTCCCAGGTTCCGGAGAGCAGGTAGCCTTTGCAGGGGATGGAGACACCATCCATAAAAAGTGCGGCTTCCTGAATGGTGGCCATTTCTACGGCAAAGGGTTCCACGGTGGGAGTGAGTCCCATTTTCTTGCACTGATCTATGAGGTACTGGGCACACTGCTTCTCTTCCTTTGTGCCACTGGTACGGATATAGGATGTTTCTTCAAAGATTTTCCAGATTGCGTCGGCATTCATGGTGGTACCTCCGTATGTAATCAAATTCGGCTTCTGTGCCTTTCTTCTATGTTAGCCCATTTTTCAATGTTTTGCAACCATTCTTTCCTAAATTTTCTGAACCAAAGGGCAAAGGCTTCCCAAGAAGAGGGAAATATGCTATGATAACCAAAATGCCTTTTTTAGGAGGTAAAACATGGAAATGATTTATGAAATCCAGGAGCGGCTGCGCCTGAACCGGGGGGATGAAGGAACCCAGGAGGTACTGGACCTTCTGACCCGCCAGCTGGAGCTGTTGGAACAACTGGGAAGCGAGTATGTCCAGCACAGATCTGTGGAGATTCTGGCGGACAACTGCCCCGCGGGCCTTTCGGAGCTGGGCCATGCCCAGACGGTGGAGGTAAAATCGGACTACACTCTTCGTATGGAGGGAAAGGCACTGGAGGAAAATGCAGGGCCCTTTGCGCTTTTGAGCTATCTGGAGGACTGCGAAGAGGGGCTGGAGCACATGGAATATGCCAGTGCCGTGTGTGCCTGTGAATCGGAAATCAGCAATGCGCTGGCGGTATGGCAGCAAGACAGCGACGGTACAGGCAGTCTCATGCCAAGAGGATACGCCCCTCTGGAAAAGCTGCCTGAAGATGGTCTGTGGCGCTGCTGCGGCGGCAATCTGATCTTCCGGCAGAAGGTGGAAGCGGTCCGTGACATGGAGGCTCTGCGCATGGCGGTGAAGGAGCTGGCACCTCTTACAAAGGATAAAAAGGCTGCTGTGTGGGAGGTAGGAGAGGAGTGCGGCGTGGCGCTGCCTCTGGAACCCATCAAAGCCCAGGATTTGGAGCTGTTTGTTACCCGGGTGAGCACAATGGCGAAGCTGGTGCAAAACGCGGAGGGCATGGGTGTGGGTCTTGCGGACATAGAAGGACCGAAACTTCGGCTCCTGCGGCTCCGTTTCGGCGCAAAGGGCACCGTTGATATGAGCATGGCAGAAGAATAAAAGAAATTCCCTGTGAAGCGGTTTTTATGGGCTTCACAGGGAATTTTTATGTATTTTGGAACTGTTTTGATGGATAAACCATCACTCGATATCCTGCACAACGGTCTCGGGAGGCTGCTCTAAAAGCTGGGGATGCTGAAGCAGGCGGTTCATATATTTAATGGCGGTGGCATAGTAGAATCCGTCCACAATCCGCTCATCCAAGGTGAAGTTGAGATCAATGTACTTTTTCAGGATCAATTCCCCTTCTGCGGAAATCTCGTTGGCTTTTCGCTTATACCCAAAGGCGCAGAAAACGGGCAGATTGCCAAAGTCATACAGGTGATGGAACACAGCAGGGATGCCGAGAGAACCGATGGAGGTCACAAACAGGGAGCCATGGAAGGGGCTCAGCTTTGTCAGAGAAGTGGGAACCAGACCGAAGTAGTCCAGCAATTTCAAAAGCCAAACAAAAAACTTCAGAAATACACCGGGGATCATAGTAAAAGCCCGGGTCAGATTATCAAAGTCGGAGTTGAGGGGGGCGTTTTTTACCTCGTCCACCAATACGTTGAATTTCTTGTACACATCTTCCAGGGTGTCCGAAGGGTCCAGATGAACCTTGATGACGGAATCCGGAGCTTCCACCGTCATTTCCTTCTTTATGGTCATACATACCTGAATGTCATCGCCTCTGGAATATATCTTCTGACCGGCAACAAAGCGATTGAGCCCGGGATATTTTGCTACGGTTCTTGCATAGGCAGCCAAAATAATGTGGGTAATTCCAAGGCCGGTCATGCCCTCTCTCCGTCTCATGCGGATGAAGCGCTCCATACTGGTGATTTCCACGGAGTTGGAAAACAGGTTGTTGGAACCGTTTCGATTGGGCATGATGTAGGGAATGATCCGTCCCATGGGATACATGGTCCGCAAAAGGCGGCCGTCTGACCGGTCCCCCCATGTGGGATGATACTTTCCGTCATTCTGAATTTTGGTGGCGAATACCCCAAGAACAAGACCGACAAGGAATATAGAGTCTGGAATCAGTTCCAGAACGGAGTTGCGCACAAAGGATACCGTGAGCACCGACCAGTTATCTACCGTTCGGGCCAGAAGAGGCACCAGATATACGAATAGCAACACCCAAAAATGCTGAAACTTTCCTGCTACCGTGAGGGCATATACAGTGGCTAAGGTGAAAAACAGAAAGTAGTACAAAAACAGATACCAGTTATCCATCTGGGGATGGGAAGTTCTGGTGTAGAAGCACAGATACAGGGCCATCATGTAGATGGGAATGGCTGTTTTGTAGTATCGTTCCTTGCCGTTCAAAATGCAGATCAGTGCAAAGAGCAGGCACGCAGCCCCAGGGAGAACCACCAGGCTCCAAAGATTTCCGGAATCACCTGTTCCTCTCGTACAGGCGAAAATGACTCGGACCACTGAGGAAGCGAGCATGCAAAGCACCATCAGCCAGGTCAGGGGGGTTTTCCGACTGACCCAAAACCTAGTTCTTTTATCCATAAGGCATATTATACCATGTCAGACAAAAAAGTACAATCAATTTTCCATATCTTATGAGGAGGATCATGAAATTCTCCCCTCTTCAAAGGTGCAGAATATAGAGGAAGAGCAGGGGTGAAATGGCAGTTCCCCCTGCTCAGCTTTGAAAGATTGAAGTTGTGAGTATCAGTCCGGATCTGAAATCTCCAGCAGCTGGAGCAATTCCTCACTGGTGACGGAGGAAAGCCCTATGTCGTTGTTTCCGGCGACGGCGTCCATGAGCTGGGCCTTTCGGCTTTGAAGCTGCTGGATTTTTTCCTCAATGGTGTCTTTTGCAATCAGCTTGTAGACCTGAACACAGGAGCGCTGACCAATGCGGTGGGCCCGGTCGGTGGCCTGATTCTGGGCGGCCAGATTCCACCATGGGTCATAGTGGATGACTACATCCGCAGAGGTCAGATTGAGACCTGTACCGCCGGCTTTCAAAGAAATCAGAAAGACCTGGGCCCCGCCTGCGTTAAAGCGTTTGACCAGCTCCGCCCGCTTTTCCTTGGGGGTGGAGCCCTGAATGGTGAAGCTGGTGATCCCGGCCTCCTCCAGACGGCTGCGGATTCGGTCCAGCATGGAGGTAAATTGGGAGAACAGAAGAATCTGGTGCCCGTTTTCTGCCATACCGGAGCACAGTTCCAGACAGGCCTGAAGCTTGCTGGATTCACCTGTGTAGTTTTCAAAGCACAGGTTGGGGTCGCAGCAAATCTGCCGCAGTCTGGTGAGGGCTGCCAGAATGGCAATTTTCTCGCCCCCTGCAAAGGTGCCTTTTGCGGCAGAAGCGGCGGCGTGGTACAGCTTTCGCTCCCCATCCGAAAGCGGGATGCGGCGGTCATATTCCAGCTTTGGCGGCAGCTCCTGCAGTACCTCGCTTTTGAGCCTGCGCAGAAGGAAGGGACGGATAAGACGGGAAAGCTGCTCTTTGGCCTCGCTGCTTTCTGACTGCACAATGGGCTTTTCCAGTTTCTCCACAAAGCGGTTGTGGGTAAACAGGTACCCGGGCATGAGAAAATCAAACAGATTCCACAGTTCGCTGAGGCGGTTTTCGATGGGAGTGCCGGTGAGGACAAAGCGCTGGCGACATCGGATGGATTTCACGGTTTTGGAAATTTTGGTGGCCTGATTCTTTACATATTGGCCTTCATCCAGGGAAAAACAGTAAAAATCATATGCCTCATATCGCTCCATATCCCGCTTGAGAAGGTCATAGGAGGTGATCCACACGTCGGCCCCTGTTGATTGGGCCATTTTTTGCTCTCGCTCCTGGGCGCTGCCCAGAATCAGTGCGACTTGATAGGAAGGAGCAAACCGGGCAAATTCATCGGCCCAGTTCAGAACCAGAGAGGCAGGGCAGGCGATAAGGTTTGGCTTTCCGGTGACGGCTCTGGGCACGGTGGACAGGAAGGTAATAAGCTGCAATGTTTTGCCCAGTCCCATTTCGTCCGCCAGAATGCCGCCAAAGCCGCAGCTTTCCAGGGTTTTGAGCCAGCGAAAGCCTGTGGCCTGATAGGAGCGGAGAATGGGAGCCAGGGACTCCGGCGGGGCGAAATCACTGTCTTCCACATTTTTGAACCGCCGCACCATAGCCCGAAAGTCCTCGTCTCTGTTGAACAAAATCCCTTCTTTGTGACGAAGGAGGTTGTCCAGATAAAGGCTTCGATAGGCAGGCAGAGAGATGGTGCCTTGTTCTAAGTTGCGGGCAGAGAGCTGGAGCATATGGGCAGCTTCGGCCATGGATTCACAGGCGGAACCGTCCAGGGCAAGAAAGCGGCCATCCGCCAGCTTGTGGTATTTCCGCCGCTGGAGCATACTCCGGTAGAGGTCTTCCAGTTCGTCCACGGGGAAGCCGCCTGTTTCAATGTCCAGCTGAAGAAGACCGTCAGAAACAGAGACCCCAACAGAAGCGGAAGCCGGGCGGAATTGTCTGGATTGCAGACGATCAGAGACATAAACCTCTCCCTGATGGTGGAGCTCCGGCAGGGTTTCGGTGAGAAAGTCGAAAATTTCATCGTCTCCCGTGAGATAGAACCGGGTTTTGTCATCTTCCATAGGCTGAAACCAGCGCAGAAGGTACTGCCTGGCATCCCGTTCTGCCGCCAGATTTCGCTTGACCCCCTCACGGTCTTCGGTTAGCTCCAGTTCTCCGTAGCGATAAGTCAGCCGCGCGGTGAGCCGCTCCCCTGTGAAGTCAAAGTAAAAACAGGGAGTGCATGGATCCGGGGCGTACTGCTGCACAATGCCCATGGGATCTTCCAGCTGCACAAAGCTCCCAATGGCAGGCAGAACACAGCAGCAGAATGTGGGAAGCTCCTGCTGGGTAAACCACAGCTCCTTGGAGGACAGCTGAAGCAGAGGCGCCATTTGGTCAATAAACTCTTTGGAACAGCGATAGAGAAAGCCATCGCAGTAGGTATACATGGTGATTCCGTTTCCAAAGAATCCCAAACGGGCCAGGGAGCCCAGATCCAGACGGACAGAATGATCTACCTGCTCGATTTGCATTTTGCATTCAGGCTCTCCATCAGTAAGGAGAATGGTTTCCTTGGTATAGGTAAGCTCCAGACTCTGGTCCAGGTAGAGCTGAAAAAAGCGATCGAAGGTATCTCCCATGAAGGTGATTTTGCTGCCCAAGGTGTGTCCCCAGGAACCTTGGGCATAGCGGTACATCTCCCGATAGTTCCGTAAAAGCCCGATGATCTCCCGGGAGCGGGGGTCAAAGTTGCTGATGCAGTGACGCAGCGTCAACTGCTTTCCATAAGTGAAGGTGCCGCCGTTATCCAGCAAATCTAAAAAATTGGAGATATTTTTTACAGTGTATAGTTTTTTTGCGCCGATCAGGAAAGAGATATTCGGGTAAGTGGTCATTCCCTTGGTGCACTCCAGGCGAGGAACCAGATGAACCAAGCCGCTTCCCGGGTCGGTGTGCTCCAGATATTTGTCTAACAGCAGGGCAGCGGGGCTGGACTGCTTGTGATTGATTCCATAGAGCATCATGGCGGCCAGGTGCTTGCAGGTTCCGGCCTCCTGATATCTGGGGCAGGTACAGTGCAGCAGGACGCCGTGTTCCTGTACGGTGGCAGAGGCGTGATACAGCCGGGTTCCCCGCACCTGTGCGGTCATCTGCAAGCCCTGCCAAGTGTCAAATTCATCGTAATCCTCTACCCGGTCGCCGTGATAGTATACAAGGCCCCGCTGATAGTCGTGGGACGGGAACAGTTTTCGGATGGTTTCGTTGGTTAGAGTCATAGCATAACATCCTTTTCGTCAACCTGAAAATATTCCTTCATTATACCATGGCATGGCAGGGAGTGTCAAAATGATTTTTACGCCAAAGGGCAGAGGGAAAAAGATTGCACAACCAACAGTTCCATGGTATAGTAAACAGAAAGACAAAATACCAGGAGGGAAACCAAAATGGCAGATGTAAAGAGTGTGAAAAAGCTGACCGACAACCGGTTTCTGAACTTATATCAGTTAGAGGCTGTCCACAGAGACGGCGCAGTGAAAGATTACTACATGGCCTCCCGGATTCCTCGGCCTGAGGGAATCAAGGCAATGACCCATGAAAATACACCCAATGGCGTAATCCTTTATGGGGTCTATGGGGAGAAGAAGGACAAGGTGGTTCTGGTGCGCCAGTACCGCTATCCCATTGGGGATTACATTTATGAATTTCCGGCGGGACTGGTAGAGCCGGGGGAAGATTTGCTGCATGCGGGCATCCGGGAAATGTATGAGGAAACAGGGCTGACCTTTCATCCTCTGGAAGGCGGCAGCTATATGCGCCCCTTCTTTACCACAGTGGGTATGACAGACGAGAGCTGCGGTACGGTTTTCGGCTACTGCGAAGGTCAGCCCACCAATGAACATCAGGAGGCGTCTGAGGACATTCAGGTGGTTCTGGCGGATCGGGAAGAGTGCAGACGGATTTTGAGGGAAGAGAATGTGGCCATTATGTGCGCCTATATGCTCATGCACTTTATTGCCGGGGAGGGAGACCCTCTGGCGTTTTTGCAGAAGTAAGGAGGAACCCTTATGTCTCATGTGATTGCTGCCGTATCTACGGGAAATCAGGTCAGTGCCATTGGAATCATCCGTCTGTCCGGCTCCGGCTGCGGATTGGTAGCGGGAAAGGTCTTTGAGAGCAAAAACGGAAAGCCCTTGCAGGAGCAGGACAACCGGAAACTGGTTCTGGGAAATCTTCTGGATGACCAGGGCAGAACCATAGACCAGTGTATGGCAGTCTTTACCAAGGGGCCCAACAGCTACACCGGGGAAGATACGGTGGAATTTCACTGCCACGGCTCCCCTGCGGTGCTGGCCTCCGGCCTGGAGGCACTGTACAAGGCCGGCGCACGGCCTGCCCGCCGGGGAGAATTTACAAAGCGGGCATTTCTCAATGGCCGCATGGATCTGACCCAGGCGGAAGCTGTGATTGACCTCATTGAAGCAGAATCTGCCGACGCTGCCGCCAACGCGGCAGGGCAGGTCTCCGGCAAATTGCACAGAAAACTTACCCCCATTTATGACAATCTAACGGACCTTTGCAGCCACTTCCACGCCGTTCTGGACTATCCGGACGAGGATATTGAGGATTTTGGGTTGGAAAATTATGCAAAGGACTTAAAGCGGGATGCTAAGGCACTTTATGCCCTGCTTCAAACCTATGGACAGGGACGGATTCTTCGGCAGGGTGTGGCGGCTGCCATTGTGGGAAAACCCAATGTGGGAAAATCCAGCCTGCTCAATGCCCTGGCTGGGTTCCAGCGGGTCATTGTGACAGAGATTCCCGGGACCACCCGGGACACCGTGGAGGAAACCGTCATGCTGGGCTCCACCCGTCTGCGCCTCATTGACACCGCCGGAATCCGTCAGACCACGGACCGGGTGGAGGCCATGGGAGTGGAGCGCTCCCGTGTGGCGGCGCAGGAGGCGGACCTGGCAATTTTTGTCTGCGACGGCTCCCAGCCTCTGACCCAGGAGGATCATGATGCCATCCGCCTGTGCCTGGATGCCCCCAACTCCATCGCTCTCATCAACAAAGCTGATTTGGGAGCAGTGGTGCAGCCCAGCGACTTGCCGTTTATGGATGTGATCTGTGTCTGCGCCAAGACCGGCGAGGGACTGGAGTTGTTTGCCAATGCCGTGGATACCATGTTCCAGGGAGAAACCCCCTGTGATGGTTCCGTGCTCACCAACGCCCGACAGTTTGATGCGGTGCGCCGTGCCTATGAGTCCATGCTGGCAGCTCTTCAGGGGCTGCAGATGGGACAGACCCCGGATGCGGTTCTGACCGATGTGGAAGAGGCTATGGAAGCCATGGGCGAGGTCACGGGAGCCACGGTGCGGGAGGATATCACCGCCCGGATTTTTCAGCGTTTTTGTGTAGGAAAGTAAGAAATTAGAGAAGGATATACTATGTTTGCATATTTAGATAATTCTGCTACCACCAAACCTTGCCCCGAAGCGGTGGCGGCTGTGACTGCGGCCTTAGAGCAGTGCTGGGGCAATCCCAGTGCCCTGTACCGCTTTGGGATGGAGGCGGCCCGCAGTTTAAAAACAGCCAGAGAGCAGGTTGCCAAGGCCCTGGGGGCAGAACCGGACCGGGTATTTTTTACCTCCGGCGGCACGGAAGCGGATAACTGGGCCATTTTTTCCTCCATTGCCAGAATGGGAAAACGGGGAAAGCATATTATCACCACTGCGGTGGAGCACCATGCGGTTCTGAACCCTATGAAGCGACTGGAGGCCCAGGGGTTTGAAGTGACCTATTTGGCACCGGACAAAGAGGGACGGATCACACTGGAGACACTGCGGCAGGCCCTTCGCAAGGATACCATCTTTGTGTCCATTATGATGGTCAACAACGAGACCGGCGCAGTCATGCCCATTGAGCGGATGGCAAAGCTGGTTCACCGTATGGCACCGGATGCTCTGTTTCACACTGATGCGGTGCAGGGATTTATGAAGGTGCCTTTTCAGGCCAAAACCCTGGGGGCTGACCTGATTTCCATTTCCTCTCATAAGATACATGGTCCTAAGGGGGCAGGTGCCCTGTATATTCGCAAGGGTCTGCCCTTGCCTGCCTTTCTGTTGGGCGGTGGGCAGGAAGGGAACTACCGCAGCGGTACCGAGGCCATGCCTGCCATCTGCGGCTTCGGCGCAGCATGTGCCGCCGCACTGCCCACCTTACAGGAGGATTTGCAGCACGAACATGCATTGAAGGAGCGGGCCATTGCGGCAATCCGGGACATTCCCGGTGTGCAGGTCATTGGGGCCCATGAAGCCCCTCATGTGCTGTCCGCGACTATTGCGGGAGTACCGACTCAGAATATCATCAACATTTTGCAGGACCACGGGGTTTGCGTATCTGCGGGTTCTGCCTGTGCCAAGGGACACCGCAGTCATGTGCTGGAGGCGATGCGTTTGCCTGGCGAGGTCATAGATGGGGCTTTCAGAGCGTCCTTTAGCCGATTTACTACAGAGCAGGAGATCGATCAGCTGATTGAAGCCCTGAAAGCGGTGGTGCAGTGGAAAAATCGTTGAGCAAAAAACAATGGTTCAGACACCAAAAGAGCCTGCTGTCCCAGGGATTGCAGGCTCTTTTTGCGTGTTTCTGAATTTTTTTGTGTGGAAATTACTTGACAAACAGCACTAGATTGGGTATAATAGTCGGGCCTGTGTATGACAGGCCCTTGCCACCGTAGCCGCGGTGGCCAAAAGTCCAAAAGGAGGTGCAACAAACATGGCTAAGATTTCCGCTAAGTACAAGGTGATCTACATCATCGACCCCGCTCAGGGCGAAGAGGGTATCGCTGCTCTTGTGGAAAAGTTCAAGGCGATGGTTGAAGCGGAGGGTACTCTTGTCAGCTTGGATGAGCTGGGCAAGCGCCGTCTGGCTTACCCCATCAACGATCTGCCCGAGGGCTACTACGTCCGGATGATCTGCGAGTGCAAGCCCCAGCTCCCCGCTGAGCTGGATCGTGTGCTCAACATCACCGAAGGTGTGCTCCGCCACATCATCACCGACGAAGAAGTCTAAGGAGGAGTACCATGCTGAACCATATTGTTCTCATGGGCCGCCTTACCCGGGACCCGGAACTCCGCCGCACTGGCAGCGGAATTGCCGTGGCTTCCTTCTCCATTGCCGTTGACCGGGACTTCGGTTCCAAGGAAAGCGGCGAGAGGGAAACGGATTTCATTGACATCGTGGCATGGCGCCAGACTGCGGAGTTCGTCTCCAAGTACTTCGCCAAGGGCCGCATGGCAGTGGTCTCAGGTCGGCTTCAGATCCGGAACTGGAACGACAAAGATGGCAACAAGCGCCGCAGCGCTGAGGTCGTGGCAGACAATGTCTACTTCGGCGACAGCAAGCGGGATGGTGAAAGTGGCGGCTATTCCAATAGCAGCTACTCCGGCGGTGGCTATAGCGCTGGTAACAGCTACGGCTCCGGCAGCTATAACGCTCCCATCAATCCTGCAAACTATAACGCTGCCCCTGCTCCCGCCGCCCCAGTCAGCGATTTCGCTATGCTGGAGGATGACGGCCAGCTGCCGTTCTAAGTCCCACAACATTTTTCCAAAAGAGTATTTGATGAAGGAGGATTACCATGGCTAACGATCGCGTCCGTCCCCGCAAGCGCAAGAAGGTTTGCATGTTCTGCGTGGATAAGATGACTCACATCGATTACGAAGATACCGCAAAGCTCCGCCGTTACCTGTCCGAGCGTGGCAAGATTCTGCCCCGCCGTACCACTGGTACCTGCGCCGCTCATCAGCGTCAGCTGACCGTCGCCATTAAGCGCGCCCGTCAGATCGCTCTGCTGCCCTACGTGGCTGACTAATCCAATGTGATTTTTAAGAGTCGTCCGTTTTTGGACGACTCTTTTTTACCCGTACGAAACGGCAGCAGCTGCAAGGGAGCCTGTTCCAGAGGCTCCCTCTTGCCATTTTGATGGGGCATATGGTAGAATTATGAAAAGAGGCCTTTATAGGCGCTGCCAGAATTAGAGAAAACAGAGAGGAAATGCGTATGAAAACACCTTTACGGCAAAGAAGCGGATTTCAGATGGCGATGGTCATTATGGCCTTGGCCTGGCCCACCATGCTGGAGCAGCTGATGCAGACGGCGGTGCAATACATCGATACCGCTATGGTGGGCGCTCTGGGCACCCAGGCAACTGCGGCGGTTGGTGCCACCACCACGGTGAACTGGCTGATTGGCAGCACCATTTCTGCACTGGGAATCGGGTTTTTGTCCATGATTGCCAAAGCTTATGGGGCCAATGATCGGGAATTGGCCTGTAAGGCGTCAGGGCAGGCGGTGTTTGCAACTTTGGTTTGCGGTGTTGTCTTTACCGTACTTACCGTAGGCCTCAGCGGGATGATTCCCAAGTGGATGCAGGTAGATCCGGCCATTCAGCCACTGGCTTCTCAGTATTTTCTGATTATGTACCTGCCTATGCTGCCCAGGACCGCTACCATTATATTTGGCACGGTCCTCCGAGCGGCAGGGGACACCAAAACCCCAATGAAAGTCGGCATTGTGATCAATGTGATCAATGTGATTTTGAACTTCCTGCTGATCTATCCCACCAGAGTGGTATCTCTTCTGGGCATTACCTTCACCATGCCCGGCGCCGATTGGGGTGTGGTTGGCGCTGCGGCGGCCAGTGCGCTGGCCTTTACGGTGGGTGGTATTCATATCACCTGGGTTCTGTGGCGGCATCCTGAGATTTCTCCCAGACATGAGAAAATCCGCCCGGATATGACCATTCTGAGACCCTGCCTCAGAACGGCCCTGCCCAATATGCTCCAGCGGTTTGCAACCTCTCTGGGCTATGTGGCCTTTGCTTCCATGATTAACGCCCTGGGCGACGTGTCTACGGCAGCACATACCATTGCCAACACAGTAGAATCTGCCTTCTATATCCCCGGCTACGGCATGCAGACCGCAGCCGCTACCCTGTCAGGCAATGCCTACGGCGCAAAAGACCAGAAGAAAATGAAAGATCTGGCGGCTATGTTCCTGCCAATCGAGATCGGGCTGATGGTTATTTCCGGCGCGGCGCTGTTCTTTACGGCCCGTCCCCTTGTGGGAATCTTCTCCAACAGTCAGGAAGTCATTGATTTGGGAACCACTGTTCTGCAAATGGTGGCGGTGTCAGAACCGTTTTTTGGATTTTCCATTATTGTGGAAGGACTGCTTTTGGGGGTTGGAAACACCAAAACCCCGTTCGTCTATAACTTGCTGGGCATGTGGGGGATTCGGATTGTGGGCACTTTCATTTGCACCCACTTCCTGCACATGGGCCTCATTGCAGCTTGGGCCTGCATGATCCTTCATAACCTGCTGCTGTTTGCTCTGTTTTTGGGCTGCTATCTCACGGGAAAATGGAATCCTCTGGCCAAAGAGAGCCTTGTGGAACAATAAAAATAGTCGGAGTCTGGATGTGATGCCAGACTCCGATTTTTTAATAGCAGTCCCACCAATACAGAACCTCTGAAAAATCCAATTTTTTCAGGTTTTCTTTGGGAATGAAGAAGTTCAGCACACCACAATCCCCAATTTCCACCACTGGGTCCTTTGCATCCAGCTGTAACAGAAGGGTATCGAACATTTGCAGACCTTTTGCACTGCGTGGATCATCCTGGGTGAATTTGGGATAGCCGCCGATTCGGTGACCATCTGCGGGAAAGGACTGTTCCAGAAGTTCTATGATTTGGTCGTCATCCTCAGCAAGATTGAGCAAAGAGCAGGCTTTGTGGTATTCCCAGCTGCATACAGACATGGGCTGCTGAGCCTCCAAGGAAAATTGCAGAAAATATTGCTCCCGAATCGGGAAAAACGCACTGATGGGGGGATTTTTTCCGGGAAGCAGAGCTTCCTCCTCCTGATACAGAACACGAAACCGGTTTTGATTGGTGGGATTGCGGGAATCCAAAGCCAGGTCCTCATTGTCTGTCAGAAAGAAACGAAGGATTCCTTTTTGGGGGAAATCCTCCAAAGGGGGCAATTCACTGCAATATAACGCACAGAGCTGGCGCATAGGCTGCCCGTCTGCATCCACAGGAGCAGGGCCCAGACTGGGCCCTCCCACATAGCTTCGGCTTACGGCCTCCTTGGTAAGAGCAAAGGAAACGCTGGGCTTTGCGGTATTCTTTTTCCAGAGATCCGGAAGTGTTTCGGGATTCACAGAATCATCCGATTTTGTGAACATCTTCGCAATACCTGAAAATATGTTTTTCGTCCAATCTAACACCGTAATTTCTCCAATACAGCAAAGCCTTTGATTACTTCAGAAGTTCCACCAGCATTTTGACGCAGGCTTCCATGTCCTCCACGGGGATATACTCATATCTTCCATGGTAGTTTTCACCGCCGGTGCACAGATTGGGACAGGGCAGACCCATATAGGACAGTCTGGCTCCGTCTGTGCCGCCGCGGACGGGAACCTCTACAGGGTTCATGCCCACGGCCTGCATGGCGGCTTTTGCTCTCTCGATGATATGCATTACAGGAAGGATCTTTTCCTTCATATTATAGTAGCTGTCCTTCACGGTCAGCTCCACGGTGCCTTCCCCATACTTGGTGTTGAGGAACCGGGTGATTTGTTCCAGAAGCTGCTTTTTGGCCTGGAATTTTTTCATGTCGTGGTCTCTGATAATATAGCGGAGTTGGGTCAGTTCCACGCTGCCCTCCATAGAGGTCAGCATGACAAAGCCTTCGTATCCTTCTGTATACTCAGGGCGGGCGTTGACGGGCAGCAGACCGTTGAACTCCATGGCAATCAGCTGAGAATTGACCATCTGATTTTTGGCGCTGCCGGGATGGATGTTCCGTCCATGGAATACGACAGTGGCACCGGCGGCGTTGAAGTTTTCGTACTCCAATTCACCAATAGTGCCGCCGTCGGCGGTATAGGCAAAGTCTGCGCCAAAGTCCTTTACATTGAAGCGATCAGCCCCCCGGCCGATCTCCTCATCAGGGGTGAAGCCGATACGCAGGGTGCAATGAGACTCCTTGGTGTTTAAGAGGATTTCGGCGGCAGTGAGGATCTCGGCCACACCGGCTTTGTCATCGGCACCCAGAAGGGTGGTTCCGTCGGTGACAATGAGGTGCTTTCCCATGTTGCGGTTCAGGCTGGGAAATTGGGCAGGGGACAGAACAATGTTCTCTGCCTCGTTGAGAACGATATCACCGCCCCGGTAATCCACAATCTTCGGAGTCACATTGGTGCCGCTCATATCGGGAGCCGTGTCCATGTGTGCAACGAGACCAATCACGGGCTTGCCGGGGTCACCGGGCACGGTGCCGTAAACATAGCCGTCCTGATCCATATAGGCATCCTGAATGCCCATGGCTTTCATTTCCTCTACCAGGGCAGCACCCAGAACCTTTTGCTCTGGGGTGGAGGGACAGGCTTCACAGTCTTCATTGGAGGTAGTAGCAAAGGCGACATAGCGCAAGAAGCGCTGGGATACAGTTTCCATAGTGATCTTCTCCTTTTCATACAAGTTACAGAGGAAAATATGGCGGATTCTCAAAAAGCGGAAGCCCACGGGCTTCCGCTTTTTGGAAAGACAAAATTATTTTGCGGCATTGACCAGCTCGGCGGTGTCCTGAGCGATCATCAGCTCTTCATTGGTGGGGATGACCCAAACCTGAACCTTGGAGTCAGGCGTGGAGATGAGGGCCTCTTTGCCGTGGACATCGTTCTTCTCGGGGTCAATCTGAATGCCCAGGAAGCCCAGATAGTCACAGATGGCGGCACGGACGGCGGAGCCGTTCTCGCCGACACCGGCGGTGAAGGTCAGCATATCAATGCCGTTCATGGCAGCAGCGTAGGCACCGACATACTTGGCGCACTCGTAAGCGAACTTGTCCAGAGCCAGCTGGCAGGCCTCGTTGCCCTTGCTGGCGCCGTCTTCCAGATCACGGAAGTCGGAGGAAACGCCGGACATGCCCAGAACGCCGGACTTCTTGTTCAGCATGGTGAGGCACTCGTCAACGCTCATGTTGTACTTGTTGCACAGGAACTGGACCACACAGGCGTCGATGTCGCCGCAGCGGGTGCCCATAGGCACGCCGGCCAGAGGAGACAGGCCCATGGAGGTATCCTGGCACTTGCCGTCCATCACTGCGGACATGGAAGAGCCGTTGCCCAGATGGCAGTTCACCAGCTTGAAGTTCTTGGTACCCATGAGCTCGGCAGCCCGGCGGGCAATGAACTTGTGAGAGGTGCCGTGGAAGCCATAGCGGCGGATGTCGTCATTCTCAAAGTACTCGGTGGGAATGGCGTAACGGTAAGCCTTGGGAGGCATGGTCATATGGAAAGCGGTGTCAAACACGGCAACCTGAGGGGTCTTGGGCATAACAGCCTGGCAGGCACGAATGCCCATGAGGTTGGCGGGGTTATGCAGAGGTCCCAGAGGGATGCAGGCTTCAATGGCCTTGATCACCTGATCGTCGATGATGCAGGAATCGCTGAACTTCATACCGCCGTGCAGCACACGGTGGCCGACAGCGTCGATCTCATCGGTGCTCTTGATGACACCGTCTACGGGGTCAACCAGAATGTCCAGAACGGCAGCAATGGCCTCGGAGTGGCTGGGCATGGCGATTTCCTTGACAACCTTTTTGTCCCCGACCTTGTGGGTCAGGCGGCCGTCAATGTAGATGCGCTCACACAGGCCTTTGGCGGAAACGACGCCGGTCTCCGGATCCATCAACTGATACTTGAGGCTGGAGCTGCCAGCGTTGATAACCAGAATGTTCATTTTTGAATCATCCTCCTGTAATCTTTGATTTCATTTTTGCCTATCTTGTGGTAGGATAGACACACCCCCTGTTATTTTATACCATTTTCCCAAATCCTACAAGTACTTATTGCAAAATTTTTCTAAATTTCTTAAAAAGGTGAGCTGTATTTATGAAAACGATCGGAATTATCTGTGAATATAACCCCTTCCACCACGGCCATGCCCAGCAAATTCGATGGGTGAAGGAAAAATTTCCTGAATCAGCAGTGGTCTGCATCATGAGCGGTCGCTTTGTGCAGCGGGGGGAGCCGGCGGTTTATGCCCCACAGGTTCGGACCAAAGCGGCACTGCTGGGCGGTGCGGATCTGGTTCTGGAGCTTCCTGTAACGGTTTCTTTGCAATCTGCGGAGGGCTTTGCAAAGGGGGCGGTGGCTAATTTGCAGCGGTTGGGAGTGGAATCACTGTGTTTTGGGGCGGAGACCGGAGAGAAAGAGGGTCTGCTGCGAACGGCAGAGATACTGCTTATGCCGGAATTAAAAGAAGCTTTGCGCCCCTATCTGGACAGGGGTGACTCCTTTCCGGCCGCTCGGGCTAAGGCGGCCGGGGATTTGGGAGCGGATCCGGAAATCCTCAGAAAACCCAATGACATTCTGGGGGTGGAGTACTGCAAGGCTATTTTGCAGCTGGGGAGCGTTATGGAGCCGATTCCAATTCAGCGACCCGGCGACTACCACGATCCTGTGGCACGAAGAGAAAATCCTTCCGCCACCTCCCTGCGGGGCAGAATCTTCGGCGGGGAAAGTCTTACAGAGTTTGTGCCACAGAAGGCAGACGCATTATATGCAGAGGCAGTGCCCCATAGCCTCCGGTACGGAGAACGGGCGATTCTCGCCAGGCTTTGGAGCATGGAAGAGGCAGATTTTGCGCAGATTCCCTATGGCTCAGAGGGCCTTTGGCGCAGATTTTGGAAGGCCAGCCGAAAATATAACACCCTGGAAGGGATTCTGGAAGCAACCAAGTCCAAGCGTTATACCAGAAGCCGGTTGAATCGCATGGCAATGTGTGCTTTTTTAGGTCTTACGGAAAAGGAGCTGAAAGAGGACGCACCCTATGTCCGCGTGTTGGGTTTCAATGCTTTGGGCCGCCAGGTTTTGCGAAAAATGCCAAAGGAGTTTGTGGTAAATTCAGGGAAGAAAATGGAACATCCGTGGCAGGCGGTAGAATGTCGCTGCGACAGACTATATGGCCTGTTTGCCTCTGAGCCAGAGAATCCGGAAGAATCCGTGTGTGTTGTTGCAATTTAACTAATATAATTCCATTTATTGCATGTAATTTATGGTTATTTTGTGCAAAGAACCAAAGGAATATGGAAACCTGAAATAGGGGTTGATAAATCCGAAGAAGTGGATTATACTCAAATTAAAGGCGAGCGTGTTCGCCAGACAAGGACTTTTACCAACATTATCAGGAGGTTTCTTAGTATGTACGATCGCACCTATAATTTTTCTGCCGGTCCTGCCACTATGCCTGTGGAAGTGCTGGAAGAAATCCGGGATGAAATGCTGAACTACCGTGGTTCTGGCATGTGCGTCATGGAAATGTCTCATCGCTCAAAGGTATTCCAGGAAATTTACGACAATGCCGAAGCTGACCTCCGCAAGCTCATGAACATCCCTGACAACTATAAGGTGTTGTTCATCCAGGGCGGCGCCACTTTGCAGTTCTCTATGATTCCTATGAACCTCATGAAGAACGGCGTAGCCGATTACATCGTCACTGGTTCTTGGAGTAAGAAAGCATTCACGGAGGCCAAGAAGTTTGGCGATGTGAAGTGCATTGCAACCTCTGAGGATCGCAACTACTCCTATATCCCCGATGTGACTGATCTTCCCATCCGGGACAATGCAGACTATGTCTACATTTGTGAAAACGAGACCATTCACGGTACTACCTATCAGACTCTGCCCAATACCAAGGGCAAGATCCTGGTTTCCGACCAGTCTTCCATGTTCCTGTCCAAGCCCTGTAATGTTTCCGATTACGGTGTGATCTACGGCGGTGTGCAGAAGAACATCGGACCTGCCGGTATGGCCGTGGTAATTATCCGGGAAGACCTGATCCGTGAGGATCTGGACCCCAAGACCCCTGTGTATCTGCGTTATGACACCCATGCCGGTGCCGGTTCCATGTACAACACTCCCAACTGCTGGGCAATTTATGTCTGCGGCAAGGTGTTTAAGTACCTGTTGGACCGCGGCGGCCTGGAGGCTATGAACCAGCGCAATGTGGAGAAGGCAAAGGTCCTGTATGACTTCCTGGATTCTTCCAAGATGTTCAAGGGCACTGTGGATAAGGAAGTCCGCAGCCTTATGAATGTTCCCTTTGTCACAGAATCCAAGGATCTGGATGCCGAGGTCGTTGCCTACACCAAGAAGGCCGGCTTTGACAACCTGAAGGGCCACAAGTCCGTGGGCGGCCTGCGTGCCTCCATTTACAACGCAATGCCTAAGGAAGGTGTTGTGGCTTTGGTGGAGTGCCTGAAGAAGTTTGAGGCAGAGAGGGGTTAATCATGAAAAGAATCTTAGTAACTGATGGTATGGATCAGGGCGCAGTTGCCGCTCTGAAAGAAGCCGGGTTTGAAGTCGTTGAGCAGTTCTATGCTCCGGAAGAATTGGGCAAGGCATTGCAGGAATTTGACGGCGTTGTGGTTCGCTCTGCAACCAAGGTCCGCAAGAACCATCTGGATGAGGCTCTGAGCACCGGTCGGCTGAAGCTGGTGGTCCGCGGCGGTGTCGGTGTGGATAACATTGATGTTGCTTATGCGGAAGAGCACGGCATTGCTGTGCGCAATACTCCCAATGCTTCTTCCAACTCCGTTGCAGAGCTGGCTCTGGCCCATATGTTCTCCTGCTGCCGCTTCATCTCCGTAGCTGGTCAGACCATGAGAGAAGGCAAATGGGAGAAGAAGGCCTATGGAAAGGGCATTGAGCTCCGGGGCAAGACCCTGGGCATCGTGGGCTATGGCCGCATTGGTGCCTGCTTGGCCGATATGGCTCAGGCACTGGGCATGAAGGTCCTGGCTTACCGCCGTCATCCCCAGCCCGAGCTGGAGACCGAAACCTTCCACTTTACCACTCTGGATGAGATTCTGGAGAAGGCAGACTTTGTGAGCCTGCATACTCCCTCCGTCGGCAAGCCCCTTATTGACGCACAGGCCATTGCCAAGATGAAGAAGGGCGCCGTCCTTATCAACACCTCCCGTGGTGCCAATGTGGACGAGGCCGCACTCCTGGAAGCACTGGAGTCTGGTCACCTGCGTGCCGCCGGTCTGGATGTCTGGGCAGAGGAGCCCACTAAGAACGAGGCCCTGTACCGCCATGAGAGAGTGTCCTGCACGCCTCATATCGGTGCTGCTACTGCTGAGGCTCAGGCCCGTGTGGGTGCGGAGGTTGTCTCTGTAATCAAGGACTTCTTCGCCTAAATTTATCAGTATATCCCAGCCAAAGCGCTGTCGATTATTCACATCCCAGCAAAGCGAATCTGTAGTTTTAATGGAAAATAAAAGGAGAAATTACTATGAACGCATATCTGGCAAGAGTTATCGAGAATGTGAAAACAAAATATGCTAGCGAGCCCGAATTCGTGCAGACTGTTGAAGAGGTCTTCACCTCTCTGGAGCCCGTTATTGAGAAGCACCCCGAATACGAAAAGTACGATCTGCTGACCCGTATGGTCGAGCCTGAGCGTATGTTCACCTTCCGTGTATGCTGGGAAGATGATCAGGGTAACTTCCATACCAATACCGGCTACCGCTGCCAGTTCAACGGTGCCATTGGACCCTACAAGGGCGGCATCCGCTTCCAGAAGAATGTCTACCCCGGCATCATCAAGTTCTTGGGCTTTGAGCAGACCTTCAAGAACAGCCTGACCGGCCTGCCCATCGGCGGCGGCAAGGGTGGTTCTGACTTCGATCCCGCTGGCAAGTCCGACGCTGAGATCATGCGTTTCTGCCAGAGCTTCATGACCGCTCTGTACCGCTACATCGGACCCGATGTTGACGTCCCCGCTGGCGATATGGGTGTTGGCGGCCGTGAGATCGGCTATATGTACGGCCAGTACCGCCGCCTGAAGGGCGTGTGGGAGAACGGCGTTCTCACCGGCAAGGGCCAGAGCTATGGCGGCTCCGTCATCCGTCCTGAGGCCACCGGCTATGGTGCTGTCTACTACCTGCAGGAAGTTCTGAAGCACGAGGGTGAGTCCATTGAGGGCAAGACCATTGCCTGCGCAGGCTTCGGCAACGTTACCTGGGGTATCTGCAAGAAGGCGATGCAGCTGGGGGCTAAGGTCGTGACCCTGTCCGGCCCTGACGGCTATGTCTACGATCCTGAGGGTGTTACCACACAGGAGAAGGTGGACTACCTGGTTGAGATGCGTGCAAGCGGCCGGAACCGTGTGCAGGATTACTCCGATAAGTTCCCCGGTGTACAGTTCTTCCCCGGCGAGAAGCCCTGGGGCGTCAAGGCTGATGTTATCATGCCTTCCGCTATGCAGAACGACGTTAAGATGGAATCCGCACAGAAGATTGCAGCAAACGGCGTGAAGTACTACATTGAGGTTGCCAACATGCCCACCACCAACGATGCTCTGGCATTCCTGATGGCTCAGCCCGGCATGATCGTTGCTCCTTCCAAGGCTGTTAACGCAGGCGGTGTTGGCGTTTCCGCTCTGGAAATGGCTCAGAACTCTGAGCGTCTGGTCTGGACTGCTGAGGAAGTCGATGCACAGCTGCACAAGATGATGGAGAACATTCACCGTGTATCCGTGGAGGCTGCTGAGGAGTACGGCCTGGGCTATAACCTGGTTGCCGGTGCTAACATTGCAGGCTTCAAGAAGGTTGCTACTGCCATGATGGAGCAGGGCGCATTCTAAGCGGATTGATAGATCTCCCACAGTAAAATAAAACTTTGACACGGCTTACCGACTCGCCGCACAATGATGTGCAAAGAGTTGGCAGGCCGTGTCTTTCCTTTTATGTCATGTTGTACTTTTGTGTGCTCCTTCTACAGAAAGGGCTGTGCTCCGGCAGAGCGGCATGTTTCTGTTGGGACACTTTGGGATGGATTTTATGATATAAAAAAGCCGGGCGGTTAAAGCCGCCCGGCTGAAAGTTGCGATTACATATCGAAGGGTTCCATGCTGAGAACGGGGTGGCCCACCTCAGACAGGTAGTTGAGCAGCTGCTCGGGGTCCTCGGTGCAGACGGTCTCATCGGCAATCATGTCGGTGAAGTTGTCAACATCATACAGATCCTTGGCAGCAGCATCCAGACGCTCACGGACCATGTCCTTCAGCTCCTTGGGCATCCAGACAATACGGCCCAGGCCGCCCTCTGCCTTCAGGAACTTCTTGGAGGAGATGAACTGCTTGCCGTGGCCCATGAAGCCGGGAGTCTGCACACCGCCACCAGTCATGGAAGCCATCTCGGAGAAGGTCATGCCCAGAGGAGTCATACCGGCATGCTCACGGCAGGTGATAACAACGCCCATGGAGACAGGCTCCACGCCGCAGATACACTCGAAGCAGCCGCAGGAGGTCATGGGATCCTGGAACAGGGAGTACAGGGTTACATGCTCCAGAGCGCCGTGAGAGTACTTGTTAACAGCCTCATCCACGTCCTCGTAACGGCCCAGGTTCTCGTCGATGCAGCGGGTCTTGGGAACGATCTGGCAGGGACCCTGAGGATCCAGCTCGTTGGTAGCCTTAGCGTCCAGCCAGGACACGGCACCGCACAGGCCCAGACGCTCGGGGGTGACGATACATACATGGCTGGGGGAGAAAGCCTGGCACAGAGTGCAGGTGTAGTAAACAGGCACAGATTCATCGGTCATGCTTCTCAGACGGTCGTCACGCTTTGCAAAGACTTCGTTTGCATAGGCGCGCAGTTCCTTGTTCTTCTCGGCATCCACAACGATCTTGACCTGGCACTTGTCCACAACGGCCTCAAACTCGCTCTTGATCTTAGCGTAGAGAACCTCACCGATGTGCTTGAAGCGGAAACCAGCCTCATAGCAGGCCTTGGAGATACGAATACGGATCATGTCACGCTGACCGGTGTGCATGACGCCCTCAACGCAGTTGATGTAGGAGTGGAACTTACGCTCCATAACAGACTCGAAATCGGGCTGCATAGCCTTGCCGGCTACTTCTACAATGTAAGACAGGGAGATCTTGGAGCCCACGGGGATTTCGTCCAGTTCGGGGCCGTCCACAACGATCTTGTGATCCTCGATCTCAGCAGGCTCCTTGGTGGAAACCAGCTCGAAGCAGTCTACACGAGAGCCGTCAACTTCTACCTGCATATCGCCGCGGCGAATAACCTCGCCTTCAAAGGCGGAAGCGAAGGACACGGGGATGTCGATCTTGGTGATCTTAATCTTGATGTCACGGGCTTCCAGAGAGGTAGCGTTGAACTTGGAAACATCTTCCTGCACGATCAGGCTCTTGGGCACACGGTAGATGTTCTCGGTTTCGTTGGTCACAACGGGGAAGCCCAGTGCAATGGCACCGGCACCGCAGGCCACGATCACATCGTCCAGAGGCTTGAAGGCGTTGACGAATGCGGGGATACGCTCCATGGTGTACTTCATGAGGTTGGCAGCATCACCGGGGGTGATATTACCAAAAATCAGAGCGGCACGCAGAGCGATGGAAACAACGTGGATCACAGCAGTTACATCCATGCCCAGAGGCACAACACGAACTGCATCGCCGGTCTTGTAGCCTTTCTCCTGCAGCTGATCGATGACACCACCGATCAGGGTCACCAGAATGCCCTGAGACTGGTAAGCCTTGACCAGCTCAACTGCCTCGTCGGCAGAGGGAGCGGAGCCCAGAATAACGGCAACACCGGGAATATCGCCGGTAACCAGGGGAACGCCCAGGTTCCGAACGAAGGCATCGGAGATGTGGCCGTAGCAGGGCTGCTCGTAGGGAGTAGCACCATTGAGGTACTTGAGGACCTCGATGAACTCAGCACACAGAGCGGTAGCAACACCGGACATGAATGCATCGTTCAAACGGTTGTTACGGGTCATGAGGGTCTTTACAACGCCCAGAGCGGCCTTGAGCTCGCCCAGAGTGTTTACCTTCACGCCGGTAACTGCATAGTAGCAGGGCAGGCTGTAAGCAGTGTCGGGGAAGGAGACTGCCTGGCCTTCGCCATACTGAGCAATGGCGTTGTCAATAGCGGCTTCAGTGAGGCCATAAACGGCATCGTTGCCGCCGAAAACTCTTTCAAATAAAGTCACGGTTTTTCCTCCTATATCAATCACGATCGATTATTGCTTTGATATTCCTGATTTCCTCGATTGCGGCGGGGCAGAAATCATAAGGGGATTTTCCCATACGATCAGCGTCCATGATCTCGGGGTTATAGTGAATACAGCCCAGGAAATCCTCAGGGGGGATCACACTGCGCAGGAAGTCTTCATCCCTCTGGTCGCGGACCTTATTGGCCACAACACGGACTTGCTTCACGCCCAGATCTTTGGCCAGACGCTTTACATTGGTGTAAGTCTGCACGCTGCGGGCACCAGGCTCCACCACCACGATGAACTGATCCATATTGGCGGCGGTACCGCGGCCCAAATGCTCCAGACCGGCCTCCATATCCATGACCACAACATCATCTTTGCGGTAGGACAGGTTACTCAAAATGGCCTTCAGCATCACATGCTCGGGACAGACACAGCCGCTGCCGCCCACATCCACAGTGCCCATGACCAGGAGCTTCACGCCATTGATTTCCTTGGCGTATTTTTCCGGAATATCGGCAACATAAGGATTCAGTTTAAAGAATTTATTGGCTTCGTTGGCGCCGGTGCGCTCTTCCACCAGAGTCCGCATCTTGGAGATGGGGATGATGCTGTCCACCTCTTCCTGACTCAGGCCCAGGGCCAACCCAAGGTTGGCATCCGGGTCCACATCGGCTGCCAGGACCTGACGGCCCTCGGCAGCATACAGGCGAGCCAGAGTGGAGGACAGGGTGGTTTTGCCCACGCCGCCCTTGCCGGTAATTGCAAGTTTCATGAAATCAGGACCTCATTTTACAAATTAGATGCCCAAAGCTGCACGCTTGGCTTCGATGCGCTCGATCATCAGGTCGCCCATCTTCTCGATGTCGGTCTCCACGGTGTAGTTGGCCTCGACCCACTTCTTGATGCCGTTCTCGCCGGTGAGCCACTCGCCCATCTCGGAAGAACCCTTGACATAGGGATCAACACCCAGGAAGGTATCCAGACCGGTAGCAACAACGTAGTTACCGATGGACACAGCCTTCTCGGACATCCACTCGGGAGCGCAGCCCAGGACAGGCAGCTGGGAGATGGGAATGCCGGAGTCCTTGGACAGCTCGGCAGCCAGGATCAGCATACGGGAGATATCCACGCAGGAGCCCATGTGCAGGACAGGAGGAATACCAGCCAGCTCGCACACACGCTTCAGACCGGCGCCGCAGTACTCCTTCGCCAGGACGGGGTCCATAAGACCGGCTTTGGCAGCAGCCTGAGCAGAGCAGCCGGAGACAATCACGATGATATCGTTCTTCAGGAACTTCTTCATGAGCTCAATATGAGCGTAGTCAGGACGGATCTTGGGGTTGTTGCAGCCAACCATGGCCACAGCACCGCGCAGGACACCGGAGGTCACGCACTCCAGCAGGGGCTTGGTGGTGCCGAAGGTATCGACCTGGGAGTTGGCAACGCCATCAAGCACCTTCACAATGGCCTCGACAGAGTAGCCCACACGAGCGTTGGCCTTAATATCGGGGATATTCACCAGCTCAGGAGTACGGTTCTTGAAGTTCTCAACGGCGGTCTTCACAATGGCCTTGGCATTCTCGGCGGCGGACTCGGCGCTGAACTCAATGAACTCGGAGTCGGGCATGCGGGCGATATGGGAGGTAGTAATAAACTTGGTGTGGAAGCACTTGGACAGGGGGCCCAGTGCGGGGAAGATGCACTGGATGTCAACAACGATGGCTTCGCAGGCGCCGGTGAGAACCACATTCTCCTGGCTCAGGAAGTTACCGGCCATGGGGATGCCGTGACGCATAGCAACTTCGTTGGCGGTGCAGCAGACACCGCAGACATTGATGCCCTTAGCGCCAAGGGACTTGGCCAGGGCGATCATTTCGGGGTCATTGGCGTAATGAACCACCATCTCGGACAGAGAGGGATCATGGCCGTGGACAACAATGTTGACCATGTCCTTTTCCATAACGCCCAGGTTGGCAGTGGTATCGATGGGCTTGGGAGTGCCGAACAGAACGTCGGAGAACTCGGTGCCCATCATGGAGCCGCCCCAGCCGTCGGACAGACCGGCTCTCAGAGCCTGATGTACCAGAGCTTCGGGCAGGGAAGAGCAGCCCATATGTGTCATGTGCATCGCTTCGGCAACTTCGCGGTCGATGGCGCGGGGGGTAATGCCGGCGTTCTCCCACAGCTGCTGGGTGTGCTCAGGAGCACGCTTTGCAAACAGCTGAGTCCCGAAGGGCTTGCCGTACTCCATAAGGCCCTTTACAGCGACCTCATGAGCCAGCTCGTAGATATCCTTGCCCTCGGTCTCCATTTCCCATTCTTTGGCAATGCGAATGAGCTTCTCGGGGTCCTTGATGGTGTAGTTGCCGTTTTCCTTGGTTTCATACAGGGTGTGCATGATCTCACGACCGTGGTCGGAGTGAGAAGCAGTGCCACCGACGGTAAAACGCAGGAAGTTACGGCCGACGATACCATGAACGTCGCAGCCACAGATTCCTCGGGGAGATTTGGGGGTAATGCGGCAGGGTCCCATGGAGCAGATGCGGCAGCAGGTGCCGGCTTCGCCGAAGCCACAGTGGGGGGTCTGGTTCTTGACCCGCTGCTGCCAGGAGTCAGCACCCACCTTTTTGCCGTTTTCCAGCAGAGAGGCAGTGGCCGCTTCCATTTCTTCGACAGTGATTAAGCGATCCCAATCCTTCAAAGTGAATTCCTCCTATTGTTGATGTCTGATGTTGCAGGCCCCAGGTTGAAAGGTAACAGGGGGTAGGGCCTGGGGCCTGTGAAGCCGCAGAGACATACGACTTCACCGTACCAGTATTATTTTACCTATTTTAATGCCAAAAGTCAATGTATGTTTTCATCCTTGGGTATATTTCGTAAAAAACCATAAAATTTCTTATAGAAAACCAAAAATAAGACGAAGCCCCCAGGGGGGATAGAATTTACGTCTTGCAAAGTATCGAAATTTGGAAAGATTTAGGGTGTGAGGTCTGGGGATTTCCTTTGAATGGAGGGAGAAAAACACCTTGTTTGCAGGATTTTATTGGTGAGGAAAATACCCTTGTGAAATATATACAAAACAAAATAGCCGGGACGTTCCCCAGCCATGCAGACTGGATGGCAAAGGGCAGGCAAAAAAAGAGATACAGCCCCTTCTTCCGGAGTGGTGTCCGGAAGAAGGGGCTGCATAAAACAGGAAAATTCCCAAGGTGCATGTTTGCGGCGGTTATGGGATGGAAATGAATTCGGAAATATGAGGAAGCATCCGGCAGTCTATGGGAATCGCACCCTGTGAGTACAGCGCCTGCGCAGCAGCAGAGCCATCCTGATAACAATAGACGGGGCTCCAGTGGTGATGCAAATTGGCCTGTACGCCTGCCCAGGTTCCCCCCCGCCCCTGATTGCTTTGTGCAACCAAAGTCATTCGCCCCAATGCGTGGATCAGGTGATTCCGAGACAGGGCACGCTGGGCGGTAAAGGGTAAATCAAAGCTGTCCTGACACAGATAGAGGGTTTTCTGATCGTTCTGGTGTCCCAAAAAGCAATCGGGCAGAACGACGATGCAGGCGCCGCCTGAGACTGCGGCACCTTCCTGGGCGGTACGGTCCGCTCCTCTGGCCCCGCCGGATACCAGAACGCAGCTTTGCCGGGCAATTTCCTGCCCGGCCAGAGACGCAAACTCCCGGTTTGCAGGCCGAAGATCCCGGCTCCCCACCACGGAGATCAGGGGATTATGTAAAAAGTCGGTGTTTCCCCAGGTCCAGAGTACGGGAGGGGCATGGGTTTTCATAACACGCAGCAGGTGCTGCGGATACTCAGGACTTAATCGGGTAAGGCAGCCATAGCCGCAGCGTGCGGCCTTGCGCAGATAAGTTTCCAGCAGCTCTTCCTGAGACAGCAGAAGCACGATGTGTTCCGCTTCCTGCTGGCTGCATCCCACAGACAGAAGAAGGCCACAGTCTACTTCCCGGTCCGCTTCCGGTTCCAACGTTAGAATTTTTTTGGATAATTTCCAATATTGCGATCCGGTAAGTGGGCTTCGCTCAGGATCTCCCAGATGAGAGGTCAGAAGCAGAAGTCCCGCCTCCCGGGGGTTCAACGGAACCGCCTCTTCACCACAGGGGCCTTCACCTCCTGCTGGGTGAGGGTGCCGTCCTCCTGCATGAGCATGGGGCAGATGGTGAAATCAGAGAATTTGGCAATTTCGTCCAGCTTTGCTTTTTCAGGGAAATTGCTGACCATGGAGTAGGCCGCACCCTTGCGCTTGGCCCGCCCGGTGCGTCCGATGCGGTGGATGTAGTATTCATTTTCCTCGGGAATGTCATAGTTGATCACACAATCCACATCATCTACGTCAATGCCCCGGGAGGCCACATCGGTGGCAATCAGAACGGGAAGTTTCCCTTCGTGGAACCTGCGCATGGTCTTTTCCCGCAGAGACTGCTTCACATCTCCGTGGATGCACTCGGCGCAGAGGCCGGCCTGCTGAAAATCATCACACAGCCGCTGACACATATGCTTGGTGTTGCAGAAAATCATGACCCGCTCAAAGCCCTGCGTGCGGATGAGCCGCAGAGTGGTTTCCGCTTTGGCAAGGGGGGTGGTAGTAATGGAGAACTGGTCGATATCCGGACGATCCTGCAGCTTGGGCTCCACGGTGATCTCCACCTCGTTGCGCTGATACATCCAGGACACGGTCATGACCTCCTGAGAAATGGTGGCAGAGAAGAGACCCAGATTCTTTCGGTTTTTCACCTTTTCGATCAGCCGGGTTACATCCTTGAAGAAGCCCATGTCCAGCATCCGGTCTGCCTCGTCCAATACGATGGTCTTTACCTTGTCGAAACGGATATTTTTCCGGTTGTAGTGGTCCATCAGCCGGCCGGGGGTGGCAACGACGATCTGAGGCTTTTTCTCCAACGCCTTGGCCTGCGAGCCAATGGAGGCACCTCCATAAAGTACGGTCACCCGGATTCCCTTGTAGAAGGTCATAAGGCTTCTCAGTTCGTCGCAGATCTGAATGGCCAGTTCCCGGGTAGGGGCAAGAATAAGGCCCTGGACATCCTCACATTGTGGATCTACATGTTCCACCATGGGGATTCCAAAGGCGAAGGTTTTTCCGGTTCCGGTGGGGGCTTTGGCGATGACATCCTTCCATTCCATGAGAGGCGGGATGGCCTCCTTTTGAATGGAGGTGGGGTAGCCATAGCCTTTCTTTTCCAGGGCTTTCAGCATGGACTCGGACAGGCCCAACTCCTGAAAGGTAGTGGTTGTTTCAGACATGTTGATTCTTTCCTTTTATCATTGATATTTTTCTCAGTATATCAGATTTTGACAGAGTTTGCAACATAGAGCCATTCTGTTTCCCGATGGAAGATGGAAGGCATTTGATATCAAATTCCTAAATTTTCCCCCTTTGTGGAAAGAAAAATCCTCTGCCGGTCTGAGGCCTGGCAGAGGATTCATTTACATGGGGAGCAGCATACTGGCGATTGCAAAATAGACCAGCAAAGACAGCGCATCCACAATGGTGGAAATAAAGGGACTTGCCATAACGGCAGGATCCAGTCCCAGCTTTTTCGCGCCCATAGGGAGGATGCAGCCCACGGTTTTAGCCACCAACACGGTCAGGGCCATGGTTACGCTGACTACAACGGCCACCAGGACGGGAACATCGTTTCCAAAAGCCAGATTTTCCAACAGGATGATCTTTAAAAAGCATGCGATGGACAATACAATGCCGCAGCACACAGCCGTGCGGATTTCCTTCCAGATCACCATGGGAAGATCCCGGAATTCCAGCTCGTCCAGAGACAGTGCACGAATGATGGTGACGGAGGACTGAGAACCGGAGTTGCCGCCGGTGCCCATAAGCATAGGGATAAAGGCGGTCAGTGCGGCCTGTGCCGCCAGGGCACTTTCAAAGCTGGTGATAATCATACTGGTGAAGCTGGCAGAGACCATCATAATGAGAAGCCAGGGGATTCTCTGCTTAAACAGGTCCCAGACCCGGGCTCTGCTGTATGTCTTTTCGGAAGGAGACATACCGCTCATAATTTCAATATCTTCCGTGGCCTCTTCTTCCATGACATCCATGGCATCATCGAAGGTCACAATACCGATCATACGATTGTCGGTATCTACAACAGGAATGGCAAGAAAGTTATATTTCGCAAACATCCGGGCCACTTCTTCCTGGTCCGTAAGGGTGCTGACGGAGATCACATTGGTTTCCATCAGATCCTCAATGGGGGTGTCATCATCCTCTGCAAGCAGCAGATCTTTCACGCTGACGAGACCCACAAGGGTTCGGTTCTGGGTCACATAGCAGGTATAGATGGTTTCCTTGTCCAGACCTGTGCGGCGGATGCGGAGAATACTCTCTCCCACGGTCATTTGCGGCCGAAGCCCGACATACTCCGTGGTCATAATGGAGCCGGCAGAGTTTTCGGGATAACGCAGTAATTCATTGATAGACTTTCTGGTGTCGGGGTCTGCCTGCGCCAGGATTCTGCGAACCACATTGGCAGGCATTTCTTCTATCAGATCTACCGCATCATCCAGATACAGCTCATCTACCACTTCTTTTAATTCTTTGTCAGAAAAGCCTTGAATCAGCATTTGCTGATGCTCCGGCTCCATCTCTACAAATGTCTCTGCCGCCAGTTCCTTGGGCAGCAGCCGGAACAGCAGAGGGATTCGCTCCTGCTCCAACTCCAGAAATACGCCGGCAATGTCGCTGGGGTTCATCGTCACAAGGATATCTCGCAGAGACGGGTATTTTTTCTCTTCCAGAAGAGACATTATCATCTTCTTCAGGATGAGCGCCTGATTTTCCATGAATGTTTCCTCCTAACCTCTTTTGTTGCCCATTAGGAAGTAAAAACACACAGGGGGCCGGTATTATGCTGCAAGGGTCGGAAGCTGCCACGGATGCGAGGCTGCTGACCCGGGGGTACTTCGGCCCGCTGTCGTGCTGTTACTGCCTGCGTCCATGATAGATTCCCTCCTTTGAATGCATTTGTTACATTACTACCTCAACCATACAATTATATCGCTATTTTTTGCTGATGTCAAACGGTTTTCTGATGTTACCGAACGTATTTGGAACATAGGTGCATGTTCAGGCTTTGGCTCTGCCCTGGGCTGGGGAAATTTTCATAAGTTTGATTATTTTTCCCTTTTCTTTGTGTTTTCGTCCTTGCAGTCATAGAGAAAACATGCTAAAATCAGAGATTGCTATATTTGCGTGTCCATAAGGAGGAATATGATGGAACAAGAACAGACCAACGTACAACTAACGCAAACCCCGATTTCCAAACTTCTACTGAAATTTTCCATTCCTTGCGTCACCAGCTTGCTGATTGGTGCGTTATACAATATTGTTGACCAGATCTTTATTGGAAACAGCTCTCTGGGTTATTTGGGCAATGCGGCTACCGGCGTATCTTTCCCGATTCTGTGTATTGCGCACGCCTTTGCCTGGTGTGTGGGAGACGGCGCGGCTTCTTTTTTGAGCATATGTGCCGGACGGAGGGACAATCAGAAAGCCCATCAATGTGTGGGAACAGGCATTACCATGACGGGAATCATCAGTCTGGTGCTTATGCTAATCTGCCTTTTGTTCTGCGAGCCCCTTATGAGGCTCTTTGGGGCTTCGGATCAGACCATCACCATGGCCGTGGATTATTTTACCATTATTGTGTGCTTTTTCCCCCTGTATTTGCAGGTCAATGTAATTAACAGCGTCATTCGTGCAGACGGATCCCCCACCTATGCCATGGCGGCTATGCTGACTGGCGCCATTACCAATCTTGTGTTGGATCCCATTTTTATTTTCGTGTTGGACTGGGGGATCAAGGGGGCCGCCTGGGCAACGGTTTTGGGACAGACCCTTTCGTTTATCTTCAGTGTGGCCTATTTCCGTAAGCCGAAAAACTTCCGCTTGACCAAATCCAGTTTTCGGCTGAATTGGAGAATCCTAAAGGAAATGCTTCCTCTGGGTGCGTCCTCCTTTGTCACGCAGATTGCGGTGGTAGTGGTGACGCTGACCTGCAATATCATGCTGGCCCGTTACGGAAAGCTCTCCGTCTACGGTCAGGACATTGCGATTTCTGTGTTTAGCATCCAGACCAAGGTGTATACGGTGGTGATCAACATTGTAGTAGGCATTGTTCTGGGGGGACAGCCTATTTTCGGCTATAATTATGGAGCGGGCCGGATGGATCGGGTAAAAGAGGCGTATCGTCTGGTGCTGCTGTCTACCTTGGTGGTAGGCACCGTCGCTACCGCAATTTTTGAGTTCTGGCCTCAGGCTGTGATTGGACTTTTTGGCTCCGGAGATGCCTTGTATCAGGAATTCGCGGTGAAAACATTCCGGATTTACCTGTCCTTGACCACGGTGACCTGCATTGTGAAAATGTCCGCCATTTTCTTCCAGTCCATTGGCCGCTCTGTGCGGGCAGTGTCGGCTTCTTTGATCCGTGACATTGTATGCTTTACCCCGCTGGCCATTTTGCTGCCCTATTTTCTTGAGCGCAGCAACCCCGGCACCGGCATTGACGGCATCCTCTATGCTGCTCCTTTGGCAGACTTTGTCTCTCTGATCGTGGTGGTTTCCCTTACGATTCCGTTTTTTCGGTCAGTCAACCGGCATCAAAAGTAAAAACGCCCCCGACCTGAGATCGGGGGCGCAAGGATGATTTACCAGATGGTGATGGACCAGTCGTTGGAGAACATCTCTCCTGCGGGGACGGAAATCACGTCGGGGAAGGTGGCCAGGTCTTCCAGCAGATCCCGGCCCGGGAGGGTGGCCCAGGGCTCAATGCACAGGTAGGGCGCATCGGTTTTAGGCTGGTGCCAGAACCCCACATAGGGCATCTGGGGATAGCTCACGGTGACACCGTGGCTGCCCTTGGGGGAGCTGAGGGTAACACTCCGGGGGGCATCGGCCAGAACCACGGCATCATTGTCGAAGAGATCGTGGGTCAGAGGCAGCTTTCTGTCCTCCACCAGATGGTATTCAGGCCGCTGAGGAGCAACCTGAAGGCTGGGAGAGAAGGTGATCTGGTGCGGCTTGCAGGGCTCTGCATAAGTCAGCTCGTAATCCTCAAACTTCAAGCCTTCCTCCATGGGGACATTAAAGCCGGGGTGACCGCCCATGCCGCAGTACAGAGGCTTGTCAGACTGGTTTTCCACCTGAAAAGCGATCTTGAGGGTGCCGCCCTCCAGTTCATAGCGGATGCGGAAAATAAAGTGATAGGGATACATCTTACGGGTCTTTTCGTTGTCCTGCAGGGCAAAGCAGCAGGCGGTTTCGGAAACGGATTCCAGAGTCATCTGGGATTTGCGCACGAAGCCGTGACGCTCCATGGGGTACTTGACACCCTCCAGAGTGTAGCTTGCCTCGTGGAGTCTGCCCACAAAGGGGAAGAGGTTAGGCGCCTGGCCGGACCAGTAGGCGGGATCGCCCTGCCACATATATTCCCGTCCGGAGACGGCATCTTTGATGGAGGTGAGGGTAGCGCCCTCGGGATTGATGGTGACAATCAGCTTGTCGTTGGAAATCTGAGTCATACTTGATATCTCCTTCATGGTTATGATAGGAATTTCATCCGGCTGGGATTCCGGGAAAAGACCTTATATCAGTTTTATTGTAGCAAATTATAACAGAAATGAAAAGAGGCAGTTTTCATTTCACCGTAAGCTTGTGGCGTAAGGACACAGAAAGGAGCCGATAAAATGTTGAATGACCTTCCAACTCTGCTTTTGCCCTGGTATCGGGAACATCACCGGGATCTGCCCTGGCGGCAGGACCAGGAGCCATATCATATCTGGATTTCCGAGATTATGCTCCAACAGACCCGGGTGGAGGCGGTACGGGGCTATTACAGCCGCTTTCTTCAGCGACTTCCCACCATTGCCGCTCTGGCAGAGGCACCGGACGAGGAGCTGCGCAAGCTTTGGGAGGGATTGGGCTACTATACAAGAGTGCGCAATCTCAAGAAGGCGGCACAGGTCATGGTTACTGAGTACAACGGGGCGTTCCCCAAAACCTACAAAGAGGTTTTGGCGCTTCCGGGAATTGGTCCCTATACGGCAGGTGCCATTTGCTCCATTGCCTTTCATCTGCCCACTCCGGCAGTGGATGGAAATGTTCTGCGGGTCCTGGCCCGACTCCGGGGAGATGAAACCCCCATCGATTTACCCCAGACCCAGAAAATGGTCCGTCAGGAGTTGGAGGCAGTCTACCCCAAAGAGGCACCGGGAGACTTTACCCAGGCGCTGATGGAATTGGGAGCCACCGTATGTGTGCCCAACGGGGCACCCAAGTGTGAAAGCTGCCCCTTGAGCGAAATTTGCAAAAGCAGGGAAGAGGGGACCTGGGAGAAACTCCCCAGACGCAGTCCTAAAAAGCCCAGACGGCAGGAAGACCACACAGTATTTTTGATGGAATGTGAAGGGGCTTTTGCGGTGTCACAGCGTGGGGCTTCCGGTCTTTTGGCCGGCCTGTGGCAATTTCCCAATGTACCGGGAAAGCTGACAGAGGCGCAGGCGATGCTTCAGGCTGAGCAATGGGGGGTACACCCGGAAAACCTGATTTTCTCAGTGGAGCGGGAGCATATCTTTACCCATGTCCAGTGGAATCTGCGATGCTATAAATTGACATGCAAAGTGCGCAGTCAGGCTTTTCGCTGGCATAGCGCCAAAGAGATCGATGACACCTTGACGCTGCCAACGGCATTTCGTCAGTTCCGCGACTTGTTGGAATGATGGTTGGTGCAATGTGTTGAAATATACAGAGGAAATTTGGAAATAAATGTATAAAAAGTCGAAAACGACCAGCCTTTGCGCAATGTTGTTGACAATACACCATTTTTACAACTATAATGACCCAAATAAACCCTATCCCCAAATAAAATCGAGAGGATTATTTTATGTCACTGACTAAACTCATTACCGACGCCGCCAGCGACATCTCCTATACAGATGAGACTCAGTATGGCATCCGGGTCATTCCCTTTCAGGTGGCCCTGGGAGATCGCTCTTTTCTCAGCCGCATAGATCTGGACAATCAGGGCTTTTATGAGCTTATGGAGCAGTATGATGAGATCCCTAAGACTGCCCAGGTGACGCCCTTCCAGTTTCAGGAAATTTATCTGCAGGAGGCACAGGCCGGAGTTACGGATATCATTCTGGTGCTCATCAACGACAAAGGCTCTGCCACATATGGAAATTCCCTGCTGGCAATAGACATGTTTTTTGAGGAGCATCCGGAGTATGCGGGAAAGATAAAAATTCGCAGCTTTGACGGCGCAGGCTATTCTTCCCTTTACGGTGCACCTGTGGTGGAGGCAGCCAAGCTGCTGGAAGCGGGAAAAAGTGCCGAAGAGGTGTGCTCCTATTTGGAGACTACCCTGCCTAATCGACAGATATTCTTTGGGATGTATACCCTGCGATATGCAGCCAAGTCCGGACGGATTCCCAGTGCTGCCGCATTTCTGGGAGATAAGCTGAATCTCAAGCCCATCATGAAGATTCATGGAGGCGAAATCGTCACCGCAGGCAAGTGCCGGGGAGAAAACAAGCTGATTTCCAAGGTGGTGGACATGACGCTGGCAGCCATGGAACCTGGCTCTGCCTATGAGGTCATCTGCGGCAACGACCCCCAATGTGCCCAAGAGGCTGCGGAGCTGATGCAGCGGCACCTGGGCTATGGTCCTGCGGCTACCTACCAGATTGGCGCTGTGATTGCAGCCAATTCCGGCCCCAAGGTTGTGGCAATTTCCTTTCACAAAAAAGCGGAATAAAAGTGTGCAGGGCTGACTTACTGAGAAATAGGTCGGCCCTGCTTTTTTGCGGGTTACTGCAAAAGAAAATCATTTGCTTTGTTGTAAAGAAAAACGATGTGATACTTTAAAGAATACGGAGGGGATTTTATGCCAAGCTATGAAGTTGTTCGCAAGATGAACAACCATTGTCCCAGAAATCAGATGCGGGATGTGTTTTTTGAGGAAGTGGATACCGACGACCCGGAAGAATATGTCAGAACCTTTCTCAAGGGAAAGGCCCAGGAGATCAGAACGGAAACCTTGCCTGATGGGGATGTAGAAGTTTATGCCGTTTGTGATGGGATTAGTCAGTGTTTTTTGTTCACATTGGATTGAAAAAGACAATGTATGTCGCTAAAATGAGAAAATTCTGGTTGAAATTGTCAGCGGTATGTGTTACGATATATTCGTATCGGTATGGGCGTAGTGTGCCCATACGGTTATCCAACTGTTCCAGTAAACATAATTATAATTATTTAGGAGGTAATTACAATGAACGTTTCTGAGATCCTGGAAAGACGCAACGCTTTCTCCTTTGAGGTTTTCCCCCCTAAGACGGATGTGGGTATGGAAAAACTGTGCGGCGAGGGCGGTGTTCTGGACCGACTGTACACCCTGAATCCTGATTACATCTCCTGCACCTACGGCGCAGGCGGCACCAATGTTGGTAAGAACCTGGAAGTTCTGAAGAAGATCCAGAATGATGGCAAGTCCATCCCTGTGACCCACTTCACCTGCATCGGCAATACCAAAGAGGGCATCAAGGAGCAGCTGCAGACCTACCTGGACAATGGCATCAACCATATGCTGGCTCTGCGTGGTGACCTGCCCTTCGGCTGGACCGGCACCGGCGGTGACCTGCACTATGCCACTGAGCTGGTGAAGTTTGCCCGCCAGGAGTTCGGTGACAAGTTCACCATCGCTGTTGCAGGCTCCCCTGAGGGTCACATTGCCTGCCGCAGCCTGGAGGCTGACATTGCGTTCCTGAAGCAGAAGCAGGACAACGGCGCTGACTACATCATGACCCAGCTGTGCTGGGACATGGATCAGTTCCGTTACTGGCTGGATGCAATCCGTGCTGCCGGTATCTGGATGCCTGTGGATGTGGGTATTATGCCCATCCTGGATCAGGCGGCCACCATCAACATGGCTCTGTCTCGTAACGGCTGCGTAATGCCCCGTGAGCTGTGTGAGATCATCTCCAAGAATTGGATCTTCCCCAACCCCTTCGACAAGGAGCCCTTCGATGCCGATGTAGCCGGCAAGAAGGCAAGCTTCAAGGAGGCCGGTATCGAGTACACCATCCGTCAGATCGACGAGTACCGTGCATGCGGCATCAACGGCATCCACCTGTATGCCCTCAATAAGTTCGACGACGTGGCTCGCATTGCGAAGGAAGCCGGTCTGCTGGACCTCATCTAAATCATTCCCATGAAATGACCCGTGTGGCGGAGGATCGTCTCCGCCGCACGCCCTGACTGCGAAATCAAAGGAGACACGATTTATGGCAACACCTCATACCATCGCCGTTGCCGGTAAGGGCGGCGTGGGAAAGACCACTACCTGCGGCATGATCATCGACTACCTGTGCAAAAAGAAGCAGGGACCTGTTTTGGTCGTGGACGCAGATGCCAACAGCAACCTGAATGAGGTTCTGGGCGTAGAAGTAGAAACCAGCCTTGGCCAGATCCGGGAGGAAATGGCGCAGGCAGAGCTCAAGGGCAATGTCATTCCTGCGGGCATGACGAAGGCCGACTATGCAGAGTTTAAGTTCAGCTCCGCCATTGTGGAGGAGGATGACTATGACATGCTGGTGATGGGCCGCACCCAGGGCAAGGGCTGCTACTGCTACGTCAACGGTGTCCTCAAGACCCAGGTTGACAAGTATGCCAAGAACTACCGTTACATTGTGATGGATAACGAGGCCGGTATGGAACATGTGGCCCGGGGTACGCTGCCACGTGTGAACACCCTGCTTCTGATTTCTGACAGCTCCCGCCGGGGCGTGCAGGCTGTGGCCCGCATTGCCGATATGGTGAAGGAGATGGAGCTCAAGTATGACTCTATGGGTCTCATTGTCAACCGGGCACCGGGGGGTATTCTGGATGACGGAGTCCGTGAGGAAATCGAGAAGCATGGCCTGACGCTGCTGGGCGTTCTGCCTCAGGATGAGGCGGTATTCCGCTGCGACTGCGACGGTCAGCCATCGGCTAAGCTGCCGGATAATGATGCCATGAAGGTTGCTTTGGGAAAAATTCTGGATCATCTGGCACTGTAATTCGCTGTTTTCCGGCTGGAAGGCCGGGATCATATATTTTTTCATTCTACACAAGGGGGAAACCAATAATGTCTTTCGCACCCAAGACGCAGGCGTTCAACGCAAAGATCAACGCTGTTACTCTGGGCACCGGCGATAAAGCCGTTGTCCTGGGTGGCCAGAACGTTCTGCCCTTCTATACCTTCGATGCTGCCATCGAAAATGCTCCTAAGATCGGTGTGGAAATCACCGATACCGCCAAGGAGTGGACCGCTCCTGGCCTGACGGAGTTCTATGCCGGCTGTGAGACCATGGCCGACTTTGCCAAGAAGGCTGAGACCATGGAAGGCGCTGACTTCCTGGTTCTGCACTTTGAATCCGCTGACCCCAACGGCGCAAACCGCTCCGTGGAGGACTGCGTGGCCGATGCCAAGGCCGTTGCCGAGGCTGTTACCATGCCCATTGCCATCATGGGCTGCAAGAATGTGGAGAAGGACAGCGAGCTGTTCGCCAAGATCTCCGAGGCTCTCCAGGGCAAGAACATCGTTGTTCTGTCCGCCCGTGAAGAGAACTACAAGACTGTCGGCGCTTCCGCTGCTCTGGCTTATGGCCAGAAGGTAGGCGCTGAGACCGCTGACGACATCAACCTGGCCAAGCAGCTGAACATCATGATGAAGGGCGTGGGCGTTGCCGCCGACTCCATCGTCATGAACATTGGTACCGCTGCTGTTGGCTATGGCTACGAGTACGTGGCTTCCACTCTGGACCGCGTCCGTGCCGCTGCTCTGGCTCAGTCCGATGCTGACCTGCAGATGCCCATTATTGCCCCTGTCTCTGCTGACACCTGGGGTGTGAAGGAATCCGTGGCTACTGAAGAAGATGCTCCCGAGTGGGGCAATCAGGAGGAGCGCGCCATTGGCATGGAGATTTCCACCGCTGCCGCAAACCTCACCGGCGGTGCCGATGCCGTTATTATGCGCCATCCTGCTGCTATTGCCACCATCAAGAAGTTCATCACTGAACTTGTTTAATCGGTAAGGAGGATACATATAATGGCTCTGAAAGGTCTTGACATTTTTAAGCTTTCTCCCAAGAAAAACTGTAAGGAATGTGGCAGCCCCACCTGTATGGCTTTCTGTATGAAGGTCGCACAGGGTGCCGTTGAACTGTCCAAGTGTCCTTACTTCTCTGAAGATGCAATCGCAACCCTGTCCGAGGCTACCGCTCCTCTCATGAAGACCATCGAGTTCGGCAACGGCCTGAAGCTGGGCGGCGAAACCGTTCTGTTCCGTCACGAGAAGACTCTGGTCAATGAAACCCGTTTCGCTGTGTCTATCGACACCAAAATGGATGCTGCCACTGTCGATGCAAAGCTTGCTGACATGGCTAAGGTTGACTACGAGCGTATCGGCGAGCGTATGTACGTGGAAGCCATTCTGGTTTCCAACAGAGGCACCGACGCTGCAGCTTACACCACTTTGGTTGAAAAGGCTGCTGCCACCGGCCGCGCTCTGGTTCTGGAGTGCTGGGATGTGGAATGCGCAAAGGCTGCTCTGGAAGTATGTAAGGCTGGCAAGCCCATTCTGGATGGCGCCACTCCTGAGAACTGGGAGGCTATGAACCAGGTCGCAACCGCTGCCGGTGTTACGCTGGGTGTTTGGGCGAACAACATCTCTGATTTGTACGACACCGTGAAGAATCTGGAAGCTAAGGGCAACAAGAACCTGGTTCTGGATGTCACTGCTGCAACCGCTAAGGAGACCCTTGCCAACGCTGTCAATGTCCGTCGTACTGCTCTGAAGGACGGCGACCGCAGCTTCGGTTACCCCTCCATCGTCAATTTGACCCGCTTTGCTAAGAACAACGAGCATCTGCAGACTGCATATGCTACCATGTTTATTGAAAAGTATGGTTCCATCGTTGTCATGGATCAGATGTCCTATGCTCAGGCTCTGCCTCTGTACGGCCTGCGTCAGAATATCTTCACCGATCCCCAGAAGCCCATGAAGGTCGAAGCTAAGATTTACCCCATCAACGGCGCTGACGAGAATGCACCTTGCTGTCTGACTGTGGACTTTGCTCTGACTTACTTCCTGGTTTCCGGCGAACTGGAGCGTTCCAATGCACCTGTAAACCTGCTGATTACCGATGCTTCCGGTATGTCCGTTCTGACTGCTTGGGCTGCTGGTAAGTTCTCCTCCAGCACCGTCAAGAAGTTCTTCGACGAGAACGATATTGAGAATAAGATCAAGAACCGTACCCTGATCATCCCCGGCAAGGTTGCCGTTATGAAGGGCGAGATTCAGGAGAAGCTGCCCAACTGGCATGTTGTGGTTGGTCCTCTGGAAGCTGTTCAGCTGCCCAAGTACATCAAGGACAAGGAATACGCCGGTGCCGTCGAGGCTGCCAAGGCTGAGGCTGCTGCAAGAGCTGCTGCTGCCACTCCTGCTGAGGAAGTCAAGGAGCTGTCCTTCGAGGAGCTGCTGGAGACCAAGGTTCCCAAGATCGAAGTGGTTGACATGGGTGTTAAGTACAAGGGTCACAACCCCGAGGCTAAGACCTTTGTTACCATCGGCGAGCGGATTCACTGCATCTCTCCCGCTATCCGTAAGGCTATGGACGAGCGGGATCCTGCTCCCATCCTGAAGCGTGCTGCCGAGCAGATTGCTGCCGGTGCTACCTACCTGGATGTCAACATCGGACCTGCCGAGAAGGACGGTCCCGAGCGTATGATGTGGGCTGTTAAGCTGCTGCAGGAGAACTTCAACAATGTTCCTCTGGCTCTGGATACTGCCAATAAGAAGGCTATCGAGGCCGGTATCAAGGTTTATAACCGTTCCAATGGTAAGCCCATCGTCAACTCTGCTGATGCCGGCTCCCGTATCTCCTACATTGACCTGGCTGCTGCCAACGATGCAATCTGTATTGCTCTTTGCTCCGCTGACGGCATCGCAAAGGACAATGAGGAGCGCATGAAGCACTGCCACAACATGCTGGAGCGCGGCCTGTCTCTGGGCATGACCTCCGACGACCTGTGGTTCGACCCCCTGTTCCTGGTTGTCAAGGGCATGCAGGACAAGCAGATGGACGTTCTGAACGCCATCAAGCTGTTTGCCGACGAGGGCCTGAAGTCCACCGGTGGTCTGTCCAATAACTCCAACGGCGCACCCAAGAACGTTCGTCCCATCATGGACTCCGCTCTGGTTGCTATGGCTATGATGCAGGGTCTGACCTCCGCTATCGTGAACCCCTGTGACCTGCGTCTGATGGAGACCATCAAGTCCTGTGATATCTTCAAGGATCACGTTCTGTACTCTGACTCCTACCTGGATCTGTAAGAACATACTTGAAATCCCCGTGGCCGGGAGGGAATTCTCCCTCCCGGCTGTTTTTTCCTCTGTCCCGTGGGCATTGCCCATGTCCAGGGGAGAGTGGAAGAACGAAGAATGAGGTATCATATGGACAATTATGTATTGGCCCAGGATCGAGCCAGACAGGCTTTTTTGCGGCGAAATCATGACGGCTTTGCAACCAGGCCGGGAATATCCGGAAACACAGAAGAGATCACCTTCCGGTTTTTGGGAACAAAGACCACCGTTGGTTTGAAAACTGGGGAAATAGCGTTCCAATGGGAGAATAAAATTTGGAAGGCTGACTATTCAGAGGCATTTTCGGTGTATGACTGGCTTTGTGACAGCAAGCCCCAGGCCACTGCCTCCGGAGAGTTTTGCCCGGCGCACGGTCTTCCCGGCGTCTATGTGGCAGGCAGCGGACTTTCCATGTCGCCAAAGTGTCTGGCAGAGGCCGCTGACCAGGAACCGGGGTTGTTCTCCCGAGCCTGTGAGGCATTGGGGGGAAGGAGACTGTATTTGGGAGATATGGCCTATGAAATCCCTGTGGTGCCCGGTCTTACAATGGTTTTGAAGTTCTATCACAGAGATGAGGAGTTTCCCCCCAGCATGACCATCCTATGGGATAAGAATACATTAGAATTTGTACGATATGAGACGATCTACTATATTGCAGGTGCCCTTTGCCAGCGCTTGGAACTGGCGATGAGTTGCCTGTGATCCGCAAGGATAAGAAGCAGCATGGTTTGCGGTGTGGCATCGCAGCTGTGTAACATTGAAAAAACAAATCAGGAGGAAATCGACATGTATAAAATCACCTTTCAGATTGAAGGTGGCAATCCCGTTGTCATAGAGGCCAATGACGGCGACAACCTTCTGGAATTGGCCCGGCGGGCCAATGTGGCTATTGATGCCCCCTGTTCCGGCAATGGCTCTTGCGGCAAATGCCGGGTAAAGATATTGTCTGGGGAAGTCCAGAGCGTTCCTTCCCGCCATATTTCTCAGGCGGAGTACGAGGAGGGATGGCGCCTTTCCTGCGGCTGCAAGGTTGTGGGAGATCTGGAGGTCCTGGTTCCCGACATTGCCTCTGCCTATCAGAGCCGAATGAAAACTGCGGACCTGTCCTCTCCTGAGGAAGTGGCCCTATTTGATGCCATTCAGAAAGATGTCTGTGAGGCGGGAATCGCATTTGGTACCAACTTTATGGCGCTGGATCTTACCATGACGGAGCCGACTCTGGATGACACCATGCCTGATATTGAGCGCCTGACCTGGGCCGTCCAGGAAGCCGCCCAGGTAGAGGAAGTCAAGATTCCTGCTCAGGTCATGATCAAAATGGCTTCCACACTCCGGGAAAATGGCTTCCACATTTGCGCCAAGGGTCAGAAGGAAGGCAGCTGTTTTCAGGTTCTGGATTTGTGCGCTCCCGAAGATACCAGAATGTATGCGGCCGCCATTGATATCGGTACCACCACTGTTTCTGCTGTGGTGGCAGATTTGGAGAGCGGAAAAATTGTGGCCAAGGGTTCCAGCGGCAACGGACAGATTCGCTTTGGCGCCGATGTCATCAACCGGATTATTGAGCAGGGCAAGCCCGGCGGCAAAAAGAAGCTCCAGGATGCCGTAATCAAGGAGACACTGGTCCCAGTGCTGGGGAACCTGTGCAAATCTGCGGAGATCTCTGCAAAGAGCATTTTCCAGATCTGCATAGCGGCCAATACCACGATGAACCACCTGTTGGTGGGGGTGGATGCGGAGCCGGTTCGTATGGAGCCTTACATTCCGTCTTTCTTCTCCTGGAAGGGTCTCCTGGCCCGGGATCTAAAGCTTCCTGCCAATCCTCTGGCTCCTGTGATCATTGCGCCCAACATTGGTTCTTATGTGGGCGGCGACATTACAGCCGGTGTTTTTGCCAGCCTGATTTGGAGCAAGCCGGAGTTCAGTCTCTTCATTGACCTGGGCACCAATGGCGAGCTGGCCTTTGGCAATCAGGATTTCCTGATGTCCTGCGCCTGCTCTGCCGGTCCTGCTTTTGAGGGCGGCGACATTTCCTGTGGCATGCGTGCCACCGACGGTGCCATTGAGGCGGCTGTAATCGATAAGCAGACCATGGAGCCTACCTTTTCTGTGGTGGGCAGTCAGGAACAGAAGCCTGTTGGCCTGTGCGGCTCCGGCATCATCGACACCATTTCTGAGCTGTTCCGCTGCGGCATTATCAACGCCAAGGGCCAGTTTGTCCGGGATGGTGCCCGTGTAGCCCGGGATAAGTATGGCATGGGACGATATATTCTGGCAACTGCTGCGGAATCTGCTACTGAGCGTGAAATCTCCCTGAATGAGGTGGATATTGATAATTTCATCCGAGCCAAGGGCGCTATTTTCTCTGCCATTGAGACCCTTCTCAATTCCGTAGACCTCACAACCGAGGAAATTGAGACGGTCTATGTGGCCGGTGGCATTGGCTCCGGAATCAATATGAAAAACGCCGTAAACATTGGTATGTTCCCTGATATCCCTCTGGAAAAGTTCCACTACATTGGAAACTCCTCCCTGACCGGTGCTTACGCCATGGCCCTGTCCAACCAGGCAGAGGAGAAGGTGGAAGAAGTGGCAAAAAATATGACCTACATGGAGTTGTCCACACACCCCGGCTATATGGATTCCTTCGTGGCGGCCTGTTTCCTGCCTCATACCAACCGGAGCCTGTTCCCCAACAGCATTCAGGAACTGTAAATTAAAAGGAGATCGACTATGCAGGTTGAAAACCACAAAGAAGAAGTACCCTTTTCCTATTATGAAGGATTATTCCGGAAGATTGACCCCCAGGAAGTAGAAAACCGTCTGCCATGGGTGCGCTTTCAGGATGGAACATTTACCATGACCCTTCTGGGGCGGACCTATGACATTGCCTGGCCCGACTATGCCATTACTTCCCGGGATGAACTGCCGCTGCCGTCCATTCCCACCCAGACCTTTTTGCTGCGGTGCCTTTTGGAAGGGAAGGATGTGCCTGCCATGGGCCAGTGGAAAACCTTCCGGGAAATGCCATGGGGAGAGCTGTATATTCAGCCCTACACCGGGCGCTGCCTGACCCGGGCGGCATTTACCTTCGGCACCAGAGTCAATGCCTTCCGGGCAGCTTGTGAAAAACTGGGAGCCAAGAAGCTTTTGCACGGCGATGCAGGCTATGAGTTTCAGATCATCGGCCCCTATTCCATGCAGATTCTGGTTTGGGAGGGAGACGATGAGTTCCCACCCAATGCCCAGATTCTCTATACCGATAATTTTGCGCAGGGCTTTGCCGCAGAAGACCGGGTGGTTTCCGGTGATATTTTGATTACTCATATTAAATCCAATATGTAGAATATAAATTGCGCCGGAACTTCCGGCGCAATTTTTTTATGAGAGATGCTGTATAAGGATATGCAAATCAGAAATAGTTAAGAAAAGTAGTTGACAAACTAACTTACACGAATTAAAATGATAGAGGTGTGACTTGGGTAAAACAATAAACTATAAAGGAGAGACTTATGAGGCTGGCAGAATCAGAACGCAAGGTAATGGAAGTGCTCTGGGAAGGGAAAATCGTCTTTGCAAGGGATGTTGCGTCGGAGCTGCGTAATCGAGTAGGCTGGGGAAAAACCACTACCTATACGATGCTCAATCGCTGCATGGAAAAGGGATATGTGAAGCGAGTGGAGCCTCGCTTTCGATGCATCCCGGTGCTGACAAAAGAGGAAGTAGCCGAACAGGAGACGGAGTATCTAATTTGCCATAGCTTTGACGGAAAACCGGCGCTTTTGGTAGAAAAACTGGTGAGAGAGAAAAAACTGGATGCCCGGCAAATGGAAGAATTGTACCAGATTGCACGGGGCATGGGGAATGCATAATCCATTTTAAGAAAAAGATTACGGCAAACACCTGTTTATGATATCGGCGGCATGTTACAAAGACGTTAGGTCTGGTTTTCCAGGGCTGTGTTGTAACATGCAGACGGCTTCGGATTGGTCTTGCATGTTTGCGGAAAAAATTGCTTGACAAATTGGAGCGTAGCAGGTATAATAAACAGGTCTTCGGACGATTAGCTCAGCTGGTAGAGCATGCGCTTGACGTGCGCAGGGTCAGCGGTTCGAGTCCGTTATCGTCCACCATGTAAAGGCCGAACTTCGTTGGGGAGTTCGGCCTTTTATAATGAGTTTCCATGGATAGGGCTGCTGTTTCTGCCTGTTTAGGCAGATCAGAGGAAAGTGTGCAATATCCATGTATACAGAATTCCAGTCTCCTTTGCAATGGGTAAATCTGTGCTGTTTTTGTGTTACATAGCAAATGACAGACAACAACCAATAAAATACTTGACAAACAGCAGCAGAACTGTTATAATAGCCCAGTCGATGGACGATTAGCTCAGCTGGTAGAGCATGCGCTTGACGTGCGCAGGGTCAGCGGTTCGAGTCCGTTATCGTCCACCATTGAAATCCGCTGACGGCTGTCAGCGGATTTTTTCTGCGCTCCACATGACGGTTTGAAGCATTTTACCTGAATCGTGAAACAAACACATTCTGTGCGGGTGCTTAAGGTAGGGAGCATGGCTTTTGAAAATAGGAATTTAGCTTGTGTATTTTGTGCTTTGATGTATAATAAACGAAGATATGTTGACAGATAGGGGGAACAGATGCAATGAAAATGGAGAACGATCTGGGGCGTGACAAAATTTCACGTCTGGTAATGAGAATCGCAATTCCCAGTATGCTGGCGCAGTTTGTCAGTGTGCTCTATAGCATCGTGGACCGAATGTTTGTGGGCAATATCCCCGGTGTGGGAGCAGAATCCCTGGCAGGTGTTGGTGTATGCGGCCCCATTGTGACTATGATTGGTGCGTTTGCGTTTCTGGTGGGAATTGGTGGGACGCCGCTTATGGGAATTGCGCTGGGAGAAGGAAATAAAGAAAAAGCCTCCACGATTTTGGCGAATTGCTTTGTGATGCTTTGTGCCGTTTCGTTGGTGGTCACCGGGCTGGCGTTGGCCCTGAAGGAACCAATGCTTCGGCTCTTTGGAGCCAGTGATGTGACTTATCCTTATGCGGAGGAATATTTCTCGGTCTATGTCATGGGCACGGTTTTTGCCCTGCTGTCCATGGGAATGTACCAGTTTGTCATCGCCCAGGGATATGCGAAGGTGGGCATGTGCTCGGTGATTTTAGGCGCCGTGCTGAATATTATCCTGGACCCGATCTTTATCTATGTGTTTCACATGGGGGTTCGGGGAGCGGCTGTGGCTACGGTGATCAGTCAGGCGGCCAGTGCGGCCTTTGTGCTGATGTTCCTGCTGGGAGGTGCAAACATCACCATTTCCTTTGGTGGATACAGCTATAAAACGATGCTGCAGGTGCTGAAGCTGGGTTTTACTCCCTTCGCAATTATTGCGGCAGATAATATTATGCTGATTACCATGAATGCCCTGCTGCAAAAGCATGGCGGGGCCAATGGCGATACGCTCATTACGGTCAATACCATTGTCCAGAGCTTTATGCTGGTGATGACCATGCCCCTGGGCGGCATCAGCGGCGGAACGCAGTGTATTCTGAGCTACAACTATGGCGCCGGATTTTCAGACCGTGTCTTGAAGGCCCAGAGATACATTGCGGCTTTGTGCGCGGGGTATACGGCGATCCTCTTTGTCCTGGCTCGTGTGGGCGGAACGGTGTTTGCCTCTCTGTTTACATCGGATGCAGCCATTAAAGAGCAGGCTTGCTGGGCCATCCGAATTTGCACCCTGGCGGCGGTGCCCTTGGGAATCCAGTATTGCATTGTGGATGGATTTACGGGAATGGGGCAGATTCAGATGTCGTTTCCCCTGTCTTTCTGGAGAAAAGCGGCCTATTTTGTTGCCATCTTTCTGATTCCCACTGTGGCCGAGGCCCCTATGATCTTCTATGCAGAGCCCATTTCCGACATTGTTTCAGTTATGGTTTCGATTCCTGTGTACCTGTTCAGCATTAAGAAAATTCTCAGAAAACGGGAGAACAGGCTGGCTTAAATTGATACCCCGAATGATGCTTCGATGTAATGCGAGCAATCATTCGGGGTTATTTTTTGCCACAACTGCTCTTGGTGGAATTTTATGAGGATGCAAAAATCGACTTATCAGCCATAAAATAGGGGAATTTTGACCATCTGGTCATTACAGAAAGCAGCAGCAGACTCCGGTTTTGTCCAAAGCCTGTTACAATATGGCATATTGTACAGAAATTAAAAGGAGCAGTTGACAGAAACGGTGCATCATGATAATATGGAATGGAAAATGTCATACATCTTGCACTTTGGTCATACCACTTGCATGATGTAATACAATGAAATTTGAGCATTGGGAGGATTTTTATGAAGATTCTGGTCCTGAACCCCGGCGCAACATCGACAAAAATTTCTATCTTTGAAGAGGAAGAAGAAATCTTCAAGACCAACATTGTGCACAGTGCGGAGGATTTGGCTCCCTTTGTTCATATCATTGATCAGGGGCCCTACCGTAAGGAGCTGATTCTGAAAACCATTCAGGACGCAGGCTATCAGATGTCCGATTTTAATGCCGTCTGCGGTCGTGGTGGACTCCTGCACCATATTCCCTCCGGTACATATGCCATTTCTGACAAGGTCATTGCCGATGTGAAGGACCCTCCCTATGGCGAGCATGCCTCCAATCTGGGCGTGCTGCTGGCCAAGGAGCTGGGGGATCTGGCCGGGCTTCCTTCCTTCTTTGTGGACCCTGTGTGTGTGGATGAAATGAGCGAAGTGGCCCATGTGTCTGGCTTTAAGGGCATGCAGAGAGAGTCCTTCTTCCATGCGCTCAATCAGAAGTCCATTGCCCGGAAGGCTGCAAAGATTCTGGGAAAGCCCTATGAAGAGTGTCGTATGATCGTGGTTCATATGGGCGGCGGCGTTTCCGTAGCAGCTCATGAGAATGGCCTGTGCGTGGATGTATATAATGTGAAGGATGAGGGTGCCTTCGGTATGGACCGTGGCGGCAGCCTCCCTGTCAATGCTGTGATCAATCTGTGCTTCTCTGGTCTTACCAAGAAGGAAGTAAAAAAGAAGCTGGGTGTGGAGGCCGGTGCCTACTCCTATGTGGGAACCAAGGATTTCCGTGAGGTTCAGCGTAAAGCACTGGAAGAAAATGATCCTGATTGCCGTCTGGTATTCGATGCTATGGCATATCAGCTGTCCAAGGACATTGGCGCTATGGCCGCTGTTCTGAGATTCAAGGTGGATGCCATTGTGTACACCGGTGGCATGGCCTACTCCGATCCTCTGACGGAAGCCATCACCGGCTATGTGGGAGATTTGGCACCTGTGATTCGCCTCCCCGGCGAAGAGGAGATGCGCTCTCTGGCAGAAGGTGCCCTCCGGGTTCTCCATGGAGAGCGTGCCAAGGTTTACTAATTTAGGAGGTAATTAACGATGATGAACACAATTTCCTCTATTCTGGCTGCGGCTGCCGCCGCACCGGAAAAAAGAACCATTGCGGTTGCTGCTGCCCACGATGAGGATGTCCTCACCGCCGTGGCTGAGGCCCGGAAGGCCGGCATTGCCGAGGCAGTGCTGACCGGCAACGGAGAGAAAATCCGTGAGATTCTGAAGTCTCTGGGGGAGAATCCAGAGAATTACACCATCTGTGAGGGAGAGACCGCCGCAGAATGTGCCGCTCTGGCTGTAAAAGCCGTCCGGGATGGCAAGGCCAACTTCCTGATGAAGGGTCTGCTGGGTACCGGCGATTTGATGCGTGCCGTCATTGACCGTGAAAACGGCCTGCGTACCGGCAGACTGATCAGCCATGTGATGCTCTATGAGGTCCCCGGCTACAAGATGCTGGCTCTGTCCGATGGCGGTATGAATACCTTCCCCGATCTGGACAAGAAGGCGGAAATTCTGGAAAATGCCGCCCGGGTTCTGAAGGCCCTGGGGTATGAATCTATGAATGCGGCCTGTGTCTGCGGCGCGGAGGTGGTGAACCCCAAGGTGCAGTCCACTCTGGATGCAAAGGCTCTCACCGAAATGACCGATCGCTGGGCTCCTTATCATATGCAGGTCTGCGGCCCCGTGGGCTTGGACCTGGCCGTCAGCACCGCCGCCTGTCACCACAAGGGCTATGAGGCTCCCGGTGCCGGTGAAGCCGATATCCTGCTGGTTCCTACCTATGAGGTGGGCAACGGCATTGGCAAGGCGCTGGGCCTGTTTGCAGGTGCCAAGAACGCAGGCATTATTCTGGGTGCCAAGGTGCCCATTGTTCTGGTTTCCCGTGCGGACTCCGCAGAAAGCAAGCTGGCCTCCATCGCTTTGGGCGCAGTAACAGCGGGCCAGGTATAAAAAGACTGTCTGGGCGAAGGCCCGAAAGATACATCCGTTTTATATTGCAAACAATCAACATATCATTTTCTTGAAAGGTGGGATTCTCCATGAAACACTTGCTCTCCGGCAATGAAGCCGCGGCAAGAGGCGCCTACGAAGGAGGCGTCAAGGTGTGCTCTGCTTATCCCGGCACACCCAGTACGGAAATCTTTGAAAATCTGCCCCAGTACAAGGACAGCTTGTACTGCGAGTGGGCACCCAATGAAAAGGTAGCCACTGAGGTTGCCATTGGTGCTGCTCTGGGCGGCGTGCGCAGCCTGACTGCCATGAAGCATGTTGGCGTCAATGTTGCAGCGGACCCCATTTTCACCGCTGCTTACAACGGTGTAGATAAGGGCTTCGTTATTGTCTCCGCTGACGATCCTTCCATGCACTCTTCTCAGAACGAGCAGGACAACCGCCATTATGCCCGTGCCGCCCGTCTGCCCATGGTGGAGCCTTCCGACTCTCAGGAGTGCCTGGACTTCATGAAGGCTGCTTTTGAGCTGTCCGAGAAGTGGCGGATCCCCGTTCTGTACCGAGTGACCACCCGTGTGTGCCACTCTAAGAGCCTGGTTGAGTTCTCTGACCGCCAGGAGGCTTCCTATGAGCCTTTCGTCCGCAATGTGGCTACCCGTGTCAGCACCCCTGCCAACGCCTATCGGAACCACGCCACTGTGGAAAAGAAAATGGAAGAGATGGCAGAGTACGGAAACACCTGCCCTCTGAACAAGGTGGAAATGGCTGATACCAAGATCGGTGTAATTACTGCCGGTATCGCCTACCAGTACGCCAAGGAGGCCTTCCCCGAGGGCACTTCCTTCCTGAAGCTGGGCCTCACCAACCCCATGCCCATGGGCCTTGTAAAGGACTTTGCTTCTAAGGTGGAAAAGCTCTATGTCATTGAAGAGCTGGATCCCTTTATGGAAGAGCAGATCAAGGCTGCCGGTATCCAGTGCGTAGGCAAGGAGCTTACGGGCCTGCTGTATGAGCTGAATCCTCAGCTTCTGAAGGAGCGGCTGTTCAATGAGAAGCCCGCTACCAAGTCCGTAGCTGTGAACCCTGTGCCCCGTCCTCCCGTTCTGTGCCCCGGCTGTCCCCACAGAGGTTTCTTCTACACCATGTCCAAGAATAAGAACTTCGTGGTGGGCGGTGATATCGGCTGCTACACGCTGGGTTGCGCTGCCCCTCTGAACGCACTGGACTCCGTTGTCTGCATGGGCGGCGGCTTCACTGTGGCCATGGGTATGAGCAAGGCCTTTGAAATTGCAGGCGAGACGCAGAAGAAGGTCTTCGGCGTGGTTGGTGACTCCACCTTCTTCCACTCCGGCATGACCGGCGCTGCTGAAATCATCTATAACAAGGGCAACATGATCCCTGTGGTTCTGGACAACTCCATTACCGGTATGACCGGACACCAGGATAACCCCGGCTCCGGTTACACCCTGCAGGGTGATATTGCTGAGGCCATCAAGATTGAAGATGTTCTGAAGTCCCTGGGCTATCAGAATGTGATTATCGTGGATCCTCAGGATCTGAAGGCAATGCAGAAGGCTGTTGACGATGCGCTGGCCTCCACCGTTCCTGCTGCCATTATTACCCGCCGTCCCTGCCTGCTGATTAAGCGGATCAAGCACGACATTGGCCAGTGCGTTGTGGATACGGATAAGTGCATCGGCTGTAAGAAGTGCCTGAAGGTGGGCTGCCCTGCTGTCATGATGAAGGACGGCAAGAGCTCCATTGATCCCACCCTCTGCGTAGGCTGTACCGTCTGTGCCCAGGTTTGCCCTGTGGGTGCCATTTCCAGAAAGGAGTAAGACAATGAGCGAAGTAAAGAGTATTCTCCTTGTGGGCGTTGGCGGTCAGGGTGCCATTCTGACAGCTAAGGTCCTGGTCAACGGCCTGATGAAGGCCGGATATGATGTAAAGATGTCCGAGGTCCACGGCATGAGCCAGAGAGGTGGCTCCGTCTCTACCCAGGTTCGCTGGGGTGAGAAGGTTTATTCCCCCCTCATTGGCGACGGTGCCGCCGACTACATGGTAGCCTTCGAAAAGATGGAGGCTGTTCGCTATGCCAATTTCCTGAAGCCCGAGGGCGTGGCGGTCATCAATGACTATGAGATTGCCTCTGCCACCACTGCTTCCGGTCAGTTCCAGTATCCTGAGGGATGTCTGGAGGCCATGCAGAACACCTTTAAGACCTTCCCGCTGAAGGCCGGTGAAATTGCTATGAGCCTGGGTAACCCCAAGTGCATGAACATCGTGCTGTTTGGCGCTCTGACCCATGTGCTGGGTCTGGAGCAGATTGACTGGGAGACCGTCATCCGTGAGACAGTTCCTGCCAAGTTCCTGGATCTCAACCTGCGTGCATACCATGCCGGTCTGGAGGCAGCGAAGGCTGTTTAATTGAAAAGCAATTTCTGGGGCGGGCATGCCAGCCCGCCCCAGTACTCTAACTTAGGAGGTATTTATTTATGGTTTCTAAAGAAATGTGGGCCCTTGGTGCCAACCGTTCTGTCATCCGTGACCTGTTCGAGTACGGCCTGAAGCAGGCTGCAATCGTAGGTCCGGAGAATGTCTTTGACTACTCCCTGGGCAATCCCTCCATTCCGTCTCCTGATGCCGTGAATGATGCCATTCGTGCCATTCTGGATGATACTGACAGCATCAAGGTCCACGGCTACACCTCTGCCGTCGGCGATATTGAAACACGGCAGGCCATTGCAGATGATCTGAATAAGCGCTACAATGCCGGGATTCGTCCTGAGAACCTGTTCATTTGCTGCGGCGCAGCCCCCGGCCTCATTGCCATCATGCGTGCGCTGGCCGCCACCAAGGAAGCAGAGTTTGTGGCAATCGCTCCCTATTTCCCGGAGTATAAGCCGTTTGCCACCTGTGCAGGCGGAAAGCTGGTTGTGGTTCCTGCGGATACCGAGCATTTTCAGATCGATCTCAAGGCACTGGAGGCTGCAATTACTCCCAACACTCAGGCGGTCATTGTAAACTCCCCCAATAATCCTGCCGGTACGGTCTACACCGCTGAGACCATTACTGCTCTGGGCCAGCTTCTGACCCGGAAGGGAGAGGAATACGGTCATCCCATCTACATCCTGGCTGACGAGCCCTATCGTGAGCTGGTATATGATGGTGTGGAAGTTTCCTTCATCCCCAATCTGTACAAGAACACCATTGTGTGCTACTCCTATTCCAAGTCCCTGTCCCTGCCCGGCGAGCGTATCGGCTACATCTGCGTGCCCGATGCCTGTGAGGACAGCCAGGAGCTTTATGCAGCCGTGGCGGGTGCGGCCCGTGCCGGCGGCCATGTCTGTGCCCCCTCTCTGTGGCAGAAAGTGATTGCTCGGTGCGCCCATCTGCGTCCCGACCTGGAAGCCTATGACAAGAACCGCAAGGCTTTGCAGGAAGGCCTCACCAAGATGGGATATTCTATGGCCAGCCCGGACGGTGCTTTCTATCTGTTTGTCAAGGCTCCCAGCGGCGATGATATTGCCTTTTCTGAGATGGCGAAGGCCAAGAACCTGCTGGTGGTTCCCGGCACCGGTTTCGGCTGCCCCGGCTGGTTCCGGATCTGCTATTGTGTCTCTTATGACATGATCATGAGAAGTCTGCCGGTCTTTGCCGAGCTTATGGAGCAGAGCAAGTAAATGATTTTGGGCTGTCCCGCCGCATGGTGGGGCAGCCCGTGTTTATTCATCCGTTGAAATAAAAGGGTACGGTCTCAGGAAAATTCTGAGGCCGTACCCTTTTGGCTCTTAAACTTCTTTATACATGGCGGCAGCATCGTCTTTGCGGACGGTTTCTGCTACCATGAGGACCTCTACGGCCAAGGTTCGACCGCCCAGATTGATTTCCAGACGGTCCCCTACTTTTACATCGTAGGAGGCCTTGACCACCCGGCCGTTGACGCTGATTCGGCCATTGTCACAGGCTTCATTGGCAATGGTGCGGCGTTTGATCAGGCGGGAGACTTTCAAATATTTATCCAGACGCATGGGAGAATCTCCTTTCATTTGGGACGAGGGTATTCTGCCACCGCTTCTATGAGATCCTTGCCGGCCTTAAACTGGGGGATCCGGGCGGCGGGGATCTGGGCGGGTTCGCCGGTGGCGGGATTGCGGCCCATCCGGGCGCAGCGGTTTTTGGTTTCAAAGGTGCCAAAGCCAACCAGCTGCACCTTATCTCCTTGGGAAAGAGCGGTGGCAATGGCTTCCAGCATAGCGTTGAGCGCCTTTTCGCTGTTCTTTTTTGTGAGGCCGGAGCCTTGGGCAATGGCGGATATCAATTCTGACTTGTTCATAGCTTATTTACTGCCTTTTTGCCGAATTCTTAAAATGGCTGCAATCTTTTCCCCCTTGGGAAGGAGCATACAGTCTTCATAGGTAATGACATGCAGCACCATAACCATGAGAACATAAATCACAGCGGCTGCAAGCATGGGCAGGGCACACTGAATCAGTGCGCTGCCAGTCATTCCGGCCACCAGCGTCCATACGCCGAAGGTCACGGCACCCATACACAAGCTGGCAAGGAGGGGCCTAAACAGGTTCTTGAGTATTTTGGGGCTGTCTTTGAGCACCAGACGCATGGTGAATAGGTTCAAAACCGTGATGGCCATGTAGCAGCACAGGGTTCCCATGGGGGCACCTTGAATGTTGATGGCAGGATTGCTCACCAGGATGTAGTTTACGATGATTTTAACAATACCGCCTACAAACATATTGATGACGGGCAGATATACATGACCATGGGCCTGCATGATGGAGTTGGTAAGCAGCACAATGCTGTTGAAGACGACGCACGGACCCAAAACAGACAGAAGCTTTGAGGCGATAGACAGACTCTCCCCGGAGTAACCCCGAAGCAGTGCCATAATGGGCTGGGAAATAACAGCCAGACCAATGGCGCAGGGCAGGGTAATCAGAGCCGTGACACGGATGGCAGATTCTTCAATGGTCTTGGCTCCAGCGTGACGGCGCAGGGTAATCTGCTCCGTAATAGCAGGCAGGACACTGATGGTAATGGGGGTGATGAGTGCGCAGGGAAGATTGAAAATGGTCTGCGCAAAATTATAGATCCCCTTCAGTTCATCGGCTTCACGCTGAAGAAAGCCGGCAGGGCCGGTGAGCTGCGCCATAACCACCTTTGCATCAATTAGAGTGATGATCTGCAGTCCGGCAGAGCCTACGGTAATGGGAATGGCGATTGCCAGAAGCTTTTTTGCGGTGGTGGCACGGGAGTAGAGGGTGCCGCCCTCCAGAGGGAAATCATTCTTTTGACAGTGGTATGCATAGCCCATATAGAGCACAGCCAAAAGGGCGCCCAGAGTGACGCCGAAAATGGCACCGCCTGCTGCCAGACTGGTGTTATTCCAGACCTTCATAATGAAGAAGGCCAGACCCAGACCTACAAACAGCTTGCAGATTGCCTCAATGACCTGACTGACGGAGGTAGGGCGCATATTGCTCTGTCCCTGAAAGAAGCCACGCAGAGCCGAGGACTGGCACATGAGAATAGAAGCAGGACCCAGCGCTGCAATGGCAGCCCAGGAATTTGGGGAGTTCATAAAGTTGGCCAGTTGGTGGCTGAAGAAGGTCATTAAAATGGTACCTGCCGCCCCGAGGAACAGAAATATGTACCGGGCAACCTGATAGGTGCGTTTGATCTGACCGTAGTTGCCAAGACTTGCAGATTCTGCGATCATACGGCTCAGAGCCACAGGCAGACCGGCGGTGGAAATCATCAAAAGGACGGAATAAATATCATAGGCGGTGTTGAAATAGCCGAACCCTGCGTCGCCGATAATACTGCCCAGGGGGATCTTATACAGCGCACCGATGATTTTTACAATGATGGTTGCCGCAGCCAGGAGCGCTGCACCATGGAGGAAGCTTTGCTTTTTATTAGATGTCAAGTAGAGTCCTTCTTTCTGATGAGGGAATGTTATGATTCTGATTTGACAGGAGTAAAGACCTTGTCGATGGCATATTCCGCCAATTCCCGAACTACTTCGTCCAGGTCAATGGTGGTGAACTTGCCGCCGGCATAGAGTATTTTACCGCGAACCATAGTTAAGGCTACATCAGAGCCGTGAGCAGAATAGACCAGACTGGAAAGAATATTATGACTTGGCATCAGATGAGGAGCAGTGAAGTCTACCAGAATCAGGTCGGCATCCATTCCCACCTTCAGCATACCGCAGGAGTCCTGACGGCCCTGCGCTCTTGCGCCGCAGACAGTGGCCATCATCAGGCTGGCCTGAGGCGGCATGACGGAAGGATCTCCGGTACGCTGTTTTTCCAGAAGTCCGAGAAGCTTCATTTCCTCAAACAGATCGAGATTGTTGTTGCTTGCGGCGGAATCCGTGCCAAGGGCCACATTCATGCCGGACTTTACCAGCTCCATCACGGGAGCGGCGCCGGAGGCAAACTTCATGCCGGAGACGGGACAGCATACCGCAGAGGCCTTTCTCTTGGCAAGCAGAAGTCTGTCTTCTTCCTCCAGGTGCGCACAGCCTGCGGCGGTAGCGGAAACGCCGAAAATCCCGTGGCAATCCAGAAGGGCGGCAGAGGAAAGACCGGTGCGATCCTGGCAGGATGTCTCTTCTTCCTTGGTTTCTGCCAGATGGAGCTGGATTCCCAACCCCTGCTCCCGGGCGTAGGCAGACAGAGGCTCCCAAAGACGGTAATTTCCGGTGTATTCTCCCTGAAGACCTGCATCAATGCGGATTCTGCCATGGTCGTAGTTGTGCCACTTTTCCACCAGCTCCCGGAAGCTTTTGCAGGCGGGATCTGTTTCAAAGTCAAAATCCTGACTTTCATCTGCAAAAAGAGACAGAGGCGGGGCAATGTTTGCCTTGAGTCCGGCATCTGCAACAGCCTGGGCGGTGACTTCCCCAAAGGCGAACAGGTCAGATACAGAGGTTACGCCAAAGCGGATGCACTCAGCCAGTGCCAGGGTAATACCGGCTTTGGCAGCACGGCTGTCCATGAGGTCGGTTCTGGGGAACACATAGTCCTGAAGCCACTGGCCGGGGCCGCAGTCCTCGGCGGCACCCCGCAGGAGGCTCAAAGCCAGATGGGTGTGGCAGTTGATAAGACCGGGCATCACCACCATTCCTGTGCCGTCGATGATTTTTTCGGGCGCCTCCTTAGGCGGCTCTTTGCTGATGTAGGAAATTTTGGTGCCGGTTACGCCAAGATAGGCGGAAAACAGCACATGCATCGCCTCGTCCATGGTGACGATGCTCACATTGGAAAAGAGAATATCCATGAAATTGCTCCTTGCACAAATTGGAAAATTACAGAGAGGGATCTGCGTCAAATTGCTCCATCCGGGCGAAAAGCTGGGCTTTTTCCTTCAGAAGAGCAGGGCCCCGCTCAATATACTGCTGGGGGAATTTGGGGTTGGGGAATCGCTCCAGTCTGCCATTGGGCAGATTGACCTTGCTCATGGCGCCGCCGCCCAGAGCCAGAATGGAGTGTACTTCTTCCATCATGTAGATATTATACAGGCATTGGCTTCCGGGCTTGCACCAGCCTACATTCTCAAAACTGCCGGACATATACTTCTGGCGGTAGAGGTAGTAGGGCACATAGCCCAGAGAATGCAGATAGGCATTGGAAAACTCCACCATCCGACCCACCTCGCAGGCACTGGGAAGACCCTCGGTGTGCCCATAGAGGTCGGCCCCTTTTTTGATGGCCAAGGTGTGGACCGTGATGTTTTCCGGGCCCATGGCTGCAACGGCTTCCAAAGATGCCTTGAATCCTTCATAGCTGTCACCGGGCAGTCCTGCAATGAGGTCCATGTTGATTTCCCGAAAGCCTGCCTGTCTTGCCATCTGGAAAGCGGAAGGGATTTGGGCGGCTGTATGGCGGCGGCCGCAGCGGCGCAGAACCGTGTCATCCATGGTCTGAGGATTGATGCTGACACGGCGGGCACCGTTTTTATAGATGACATCCAGCTTTTCCTGATCCAGGGTATCGGGACGCCCGGCTTCTACGGTGTACTCCAAACAGCGGGACAGATCAAAGTGGGCGTTCACCGCCTGCATGAGCCGGTTCAGCTGCTGGGCAGACAGAGTGGTGGGAGTACCGCCTCCGATATACAGTGTACGAATATGGCGGCCGGAACTTTCCAACATCTGTCCGACTCCTTCGATTTCCATAAGAAGGGTCTGCAAGAATGGTTCCAAAAGCTTTCCTGCGCCTCCGATCGAGGCACTGACAAAGCTGCAATAGGCGCATCGGGTGGGGCAGAAGGGAATTCCGATATATACGGATATGTCCTTGCTGTCCAACAAGGAAGCAGCCTCTACCGTGGCTTGGGAGGCGGCAATGCACAGGTCCCGCCGGGCAGGGCTGACAAAATAGACATCCTTCATAAGCTTTTGGGCGGATTTCACAGTACCGCCTTCCAGAAGGTGTTTGGTTGTGATTTTTGTGGGGCGGACACCGGACAAGGCACCCCAGGCGGGGGCCGCAGGCAGGTGGGGCAGGGCAGCAAAGTAGTAGCTCTGCTGAAGAATCCTGCGGCGCATCTGCACGGTTTCTTCCTGCGCCTTTAACCGGCGAACGGCCCGGGTCTGCTTGCCGTGGAACCGAATGGTGGTAATGGCGGAAAGCCAGGTGTTACCCCTATGCAGGGTGGATACGGCTCCATCTTCGGAGAACGGCGCCTCCGCAGGCTCCATGGGTTCCAGGGGAAACAGGGCAAGCTGCAGCTGTTCCACGGCATAGCGATCTTCATGACCGGAAAGAAGAAGCTTCATTCTGCCATCGCCTCCAGAAGGTAGGGGTTTTGTGCTCGCTCTGCTTTCAGGGTAGTATGGGGGCCGTGGCCGGGATAGGCAGGACCGTCATAGGGGAGATTGCCCAGAGATTTCAGGGAAGCTGTCATGCTGGCAGGATCTCCGCCGGGCAGATCGGTTCTGCCGCAGGAGCGGGCAAAAAGAGTGTCGCCTACAAACAGCGCGTCGTCGGTCAGGAAGCACACGGAGCCGGGGGTGTGACCGGGGGTGTGCAGCACCTGAATGGTAAGCCCGGCCAGATTCAAACTATCTCCCTCTTCCAGAAGGTCGGTGGGGTTCAAAGGACCGGCGGTAAGTGCCTGAGGCAGACTCAGATCAGCCCCGTGGAGATATACGGGACATTGGGCTAGGGATTGCAGCTCCTTGACACCACCCACATGGTCGAAGTGACCGTGGGTCAGCAAAATGGCCTCCACAGTGAGCCCCAGTTCCTTTGCTTTTTCCAAAGCTTTGGCCCCGTCTCCACCGGGGTCGATGACGGCACAGCCGGTGCTGTCATCAGACCGGATCAGATAGCAGTTGGTGCCATAGATGCCCAGATTTAACATATCAATTTTAGTCATAATATTGTTTCCTTAAAAAGAAATGTGATTATTTCCGGCGTGGTTCTTCCATCAGCTGTTCGGTGTCCAGCAGGAGGGTGACAGGGCCGTCATTGACGGAGGCTACCTTCATATCTGCACCGAATTCGCCGTGCTGCGGGGGGAATCCCGCTTCCTGACATAGGGCAAGGAACCGCTCATACATGGCTCTGCCCAGATCGGGAGGGGCGGCTTCCGTAAAGCTGGGACGGCGGCCCTTGCGGCAGTTTCCATAGAGGGTGAATTGACTGACCACCAGGACACTGCCGCCTACCTGCTCCAATCCCAGATTCATTTTTCCGTTCTCATCTTCAAAGACCCGAAGCCCCAGAATCTTGTCCACCAGATATTTGCAATGGGATTCGGTATCCTGAGGGCCGACTCCCAGGAGAATGAGAAATCCTTTTTCAATTTGACCGTTGCACACTCCGTCAATGGTGACACTGGCGGAGGTCACACGGGTAACAACTGCTCTCATAGGGGACAAACCTCCAAATTATGATAAAGTGTTGTACAGGCCTTATCAGGTCTGCCCTCTTCTGGCTCCGACCACATCCTTGATGTTCAGGAGCTTGCTGAGAATGGTGTTGAGCTGCTGCACATCCTTGACTTCAAAGGACACGGTGAAGGTACTGTGTCCTCCGGGCAGGTCCCGGCCGGAAAGCTCCTTCACCCGAACCCGGGCAGAGGTCATCACCGTGGCCACATCCAGAAGCAGACCGCCTCTGGTGTTGCAGTCCAGCTCCACCGTGGTGGTAAAGGGCTGTCCATCGTTCTGCGCCCAGTGCACGGACACCCAACGGTCTGCCTGGCTGGGGTTGCGATGGATATAATTGGGGCAGTCGGCTCGGTGGACAGACACGCCGTAGCCCTTGGTGATATAGCCGATGATGGGATCTCCCGGCACAGGGGTGCAGCACTTGGCAAACTTAATCATGCACGATTCGATATCATCCACAATCACCCCATTGACACTGTGGCGGTTTTTGCCGGGGTCCCCGGAGTCGGAAGCGGGTTTCAGATGGGCAATAGGCTCCTTGCCGCAGGAAGTGGGATTCTCGATTCCCTTTGTATACTTCAGAAGCTCGTCACGGATTCTGCCCACGGCCTTCACGGCGGTGAGGCCGCCATATCCGATGGCGGCGTACATATCGTCCAGGCAATCAAAGCTCAGCTTTTTCAGCAGTGTGGGCAAAAGCTCATCGATGGTGAGAAGCGTAGGACTGAAGCCGGAACGGCGAAGCTCTCCTTCAAAGCTGGCTTTGCCGTGGACGATGTTCTCTTCCCGCTTTTCTCTTTTGAACCACTGCTTGATTTTAGAGCGGGCCTGATTGCTCTTGCAAATGGCCAGCCAGTCACGGCTGGGACCCTTGGCGTTTTTGGCGGTGATGATTTCCACAATATCGCCATTGTGGAGGACGGCATCAAAGTTGGCAATGCGGTTGTTGATTTTGGCGCCTACCATGGCATTGCCCACACCGGAGTGAATGGCATAGGCAAAGTCGATGGGAGTGGACTCGGCAGGCAGATTGATGACATTTCCCTTTGGGGTAAAGACAAAGACCTCGTCATTGAACATGTCAATCTTGAGGTTGTGGACATAATCTTCAGCATCGGTGTCCTGCTGGCTTTCCAGCAGGCGGCGAACCCACTCGAAGCTTTTTTCCTCCCCGCTGCCAACCCCGCGCTGCTTATATTTCCAGTGAGCAGCAATGCCGTATTCTGCGGTGTGGTGCATGTCCCAGGTACGGATCTGCACTTCAAAGGGAATGCCCTGGGTGCCGATGACGGTGGTGTGCAGGCTCTGGTACATATTGGGCTTGGGGGTAGAAATATAGTCCTTGAATCGGCCGGGAACCAGGTTGAACAGGTCGTGGACATGGCCCAGAACATTGTAGCAGTCGGGAATGGTATCCACAATGACACGGAATGCATACAGATCATACAGCTCGTCCATGCTCTTGTGCTGGTCATTCATTTTCCGGTATATGGAGTAGACATGCTTGATCCGCCCGTAGATGGTGCCGTGAATGCCCACAGAGGAGAGCCGGGTGGTGATCTGGGTCTGAATGGATTTCATAAATTGATTGGATTCTTCCTCATGGGCCTTGAGGTAGTCCATGATCTTGGCATAGCCATCGGGGTCCAGATACTGCAAGCTGGTATCTTCCAGCTCCCATTTGATTTTTTGGATACCCAGACGGTGGGCCAGGGGGGCATAGATATCCATGGTTTCCATGGACTTGGAAATCTGCTTTTGAGGGGTCTGAAACTGCATGGTCCGGGTGTTGTGGAGCCGGTCGGCAATTTTAATCAGAACCACACGGATGTCCTTGCTCATTGCCATGAACATCTTGCGCAGATTTTCCATCTGCTGTTCTTCCAGAGTGGAGTATTCCACACGAGTCAGCTTAGTGACGCCCTCTACCAGTTCGGCCACCGTGGGGCTGAATAGACTGGCAATTTCGTCATGAGAAGAAGAGGTATCTTCAATACAGTCGTGAAGCAGCGCACCCAAAATGGCGTCGGTGTCCAGACCCATCTCGGCTACGATCTCAGCCACGGCCAGAGGGTGGATGATATAGGGGGAGCCGTCCTTGCGCAGCTGCCCTTCATGCTGGGCCTGGGCATAGCGCACGGCACGGTCAATGAGAGGCATATCCGCTCCCGGCATGTATTTTAAAATGGTGCGGCGCATGGATTCATAATGATCCGCAAAAGTTTCCATAGAATCAGCCTTCCTTTAATCGCTCCAACAGCTGCATGGTATGGCACTGAGTCAGGTCAGCCTTGCCATGGGTGGCGATTAGGGTAATCGACAGAAATTTGTGCTGTCGTTCTTTTTGAAGTAAACCTGCCTCCTGGAAAATGTCCAGACAGGTCAGAAGTTGTGATAAGTGAAGAGGCCGCCCTGTATGCCGGACGATCTTCCGGCACAAACAGACAGGGTCCCCTGTGCAAGTGGGTCCAAGACGGCTTAAATATCGCCACACATCCGCCAAAGTCTGCCTGCTGGGCTGCATGGCCGCGGCGGCGGCAGGGGAGAGCACCTCCTGCCTGAGTAAGGTGTAGTCTGTGGGGTCTGCACTGCACGGGCATGGGCAGCTGGGCCGCACATCCAGAAGATTGACCTGCACCGAGCGGGTGCCCCGGAACTCATTGATCTGCAACGTACAGGCCAGGTCAACGATATCACCTTCGCAGACAGCCAAAGATTGGGCTGTGGCGGAAAAACAAATGGCGTTGATCCCATGGTGGCCCTGACGCAGCCGCAGCCGCAGATGCCGCCCGTTTCCCACAGGGGTCAGACGCTCAATCAGCAGATGCTCCAGCAGGAACACAGGCTTGGGACAGCCTGCTCCGCATGGCTCCAGCCGGGACAGGGATTCCACATTGCTGATGGTCAGAAGCTCCGGGGAGATGGCACAGTCGATTTCCAGCACGGCTCTGGGACCAACCACCCCAAAGAACTGCTCTGCCAGCTTGCATACCTCCTGACGGAAGGTGTCAATCTGGTCTTTGGAGATGGTAAAGCCTGCGGCGAGCTCGTGTCCGCCGTAGCTTTCCAGAAGGGGGGACAGGGTTGTAAGGGAGGCGAAGAGATTGAATCCTCCGTAGGAGCGGGAACTGGCCTTGCCCTTTTCCCCGTCCAGACAGATGAGGAAGGTAGGACAGCAGTATTCCTCAGCCATCCGGGAGGCAACAATGCCCACAACGCCCTGATGCCAGTTGGCATTGGCCAGAACAATGGCCTCCGGGGTTTTCCCCTGGGGAAGCATGGACACGGCCTGTTGATATATTTCCGTCTCCACGGCCTGACGCTGGCGATTCAGCTGACACAGCTTCCGGGCAGACTCCGCCCCACACTGGGGGTCCCGGGTGAGGAACAGGTCCACAGCCAGATCGATACACCCCATCCGCCCGGCGGCGTTGATTCTGGGAGCCAGCACAAAGCCGATGGAGCCTGCATTTAGTGTGGCCGGGTCGCAGCCGGCTTCCTCCATCAGACTGAGAAGTCCCGGCCTTTGGGTATGCCGGAGGGACTCCAGACCTCTGCGCACAAAGACCCGGTTTTCCCCCTGCAAGGGCATCACATCGGCCACAGTACCCAGACAGACCATGTCGGCGTAACGCTGCAAAATCGTTTCCTGATTGCCCTCCAGAGCGGCAGCCAGCTTGAAGGCCACTCCGACACCGGATAAATTTTTGTGGGGATAGCCTCCGTCTTTTCGGTGGGGGTTGACCACGGCTGTGACCTCAGGCAGCTGGTCTTTGCATTCGTGATGGTCCGTGATTACCAGCTCAATTCCCAGTTCCCGGCACAGCCTTGCCTCACTGACGGCGGTGATGCCGCAGTCAACGGTGATAATGAGCTTCACGCCCTGCTGTGCCAGATGATGGATGGCGATGGCATTGAGGCCATAGCCCTCCTCCAGGCGGCCGGGGATGTAGGACAGACAGTCAGCGCCAAGACTGCGCAGATAGTCGGTCAAAAGACAGGTAGAGGTCACGCCGTCTACATCATAGTCTCCAAAGACCGCAATCCGTTCTCCCGCCGCCAGATAATGCCGGACACAGACCACCGCTTTGTCCATGTCTTTGAGGAGAAACGGGTCCGGCAGAGGCGCATCCGTGGACAAATACGCATTGGCTTTTTGGGGTGTGTTGAACCCCCGGGCGGCCAATACCAGAGCAGTAAGGGGGGCGTATCCCCCGGCCATCAGCCCGTTGACTGCTTCTGCAGCGGGTTGAGCTACATTCCAGATTCCATACTTCATCCCAATACACATCCATTATTTTTTCATTTCCTCTTATTATAGCAAATCTTTTTACCCAGTACAATAGAGAATTCTAATTTCCTGGGAAAACCAAGGACTTGAAACTACAAATTTGCAAAAACTGTGCTATAATAGAGAAAACATCGCAAGGAGGACGGGACTGTGAGGCAGGCGTTTTTGGAAGAATTTCTGGAGCAAACGGGATTTCCCCCGGAGGGAAAAAAGGCTTTGATGGAGGTATACAAACAGGTGGATCTGTCCCGGATCACAGAGGAGTATCTGAAAACTTTTTCCTATGCACAGACGGAGGAACGACTGGCATTTCTGGAAGAAGAAACCGGGATATCCCGGTATACACTGTGGATGCTGCTCCTCATATCTGCGGCGGAACATACCTGGGACAAGGAACTTCTGGAGCGGGACATATTTTGGCAGACCTTTACAGACCTGCGCTACAAAGCCCTGGAGTGTTACGGGATGTATGGGGTCTGGGGAACCTTTGTGGGATTTTGGTATCCCATTTTCTTTCAGGGAAAGCTGCGAAAGCTGGGGCGGCTGGAATATGAGGACGGCGTCTATTCGGGAGCGACTCCGGTGCAGGTGGAAGATTATACCATCCATCCGGGAGATCCGGTGAAAATGCTCCACATTCCTTCATCCATGGAGGGGTTCGGTCTGAAAGACCGGTTGGACTCCTACGCTCAGGCAGAAAAACGGTTTGGTTCCCCTCTGATTTGTTTCTGTGACTCCTGGCTCTTATACCCGCCCTATGGAGAGGCTTTGGGGGAGGGGTCCAACATTTGGGACTTTGAACGGGATTTTCAGCTGTTAGAGACAAAGCCCTGCGAGAAATTTCATGATGGATGGCGCGTCTACGGAAGAGATTGGGAGAAAGATTTTGAAGATCTTCCGGAACAAACTGCCTTACAAAGAAAGCTCAAGGATTATTTTCGCTTGGGCGGAACCCCCGGTACAGGATTGGGGGTATTGGTGATTCAAAACGGGCGAGTGCTTACACGGAAATCATAAAAAAGGCTGCTGCAAATCCGGGTTTGCAGCAGCTTTTTTCTATTTTTGTAAGAATAATCAGGTTCTGGCCATGCCGTCTACACTGAGGACCACACCGGTGATATAGGAAGCTTCATCAGAAGCCAGGAATACGAAGGCATTGGCAATGTCCTCAGGCTGCCCCAGACGACGCAGGGGAATTTGCTGAATCAGAGGTTCTACCATTTCTTTGGGAACGGCTCTCATCATATCGGTCTCGGTAATTCCGGGGGCCACGGCGTTGACCCGGATGCCCTTGGGGCCCAGTTCCCGGGCCAGAGAGATAGTCAGACCGTTGACGGCGAATTTGGAGGCAGGATAGGCAATGCCACTGGGCTGGCCGTAAATGCTGACCATGGAAGAGGTGTTGAGAATCACACCGCTGCCTCGAGCAACCATGCACTCGGACGCTGCCTTCGTGGCGTTGAAAACACCTTTCACGTTCAAATCCATGACCTTATTGAAAGCTTCCTCCGTGTATTCGGTGAAGGGAGTGCTTTCGGAAATACCGGCGTTATTTATCAGAATGTCCACACGGCCATACTGCTGGATCACTTCTTGGAACGCGTTTTTTACAGATTCCAGGCTTGCCAGATTGGGGCTGATACCAGCCACGGTGGAGTGGGGAAATTCTTCTTCCAATTTGGCAACGGCTTTCTCTGCCGAGGCCTGGGTGCTGGCAGTCAGGATGACGGTGGCACCCTCACGCAAAAAAGCCTGGGCGGTAGCAAAGCCGATGCCACGGCTTCCGCCTGTGATGATTGCAACCTTGTCTTTTAGTCTCATATCGAGTACCTCCATAAGTTTGTAGTAGTTGTTATTCATTATAGACTGGGAACATCGCTGTTTCTGTGACTAGATCACGATACAGATTCATTTCCGTAAAATCTGAGTAAAGAACAGATGAGCTTGCGGCTTACAGAAAAGGAGCAGACAGGAAAGGCCGGCGGAAAGTCTTGTGCGATGTAGCACAATGAAACGAAGATTGCCTACATAATTTATATACATTGTCTATTTCCCTATGGAAAGAAATATGGTATTGTATTATATACAGGATTTTGTTTCATGTTTCACAAACAAAAGCGTTAGGTCTTTGAAAAATATGTGTTTTTCGACTAAAAAGGATTGAAGTTCTTGCGTAAACGGGTTATAATATACCCAAGCTGGAAGGAACATCCAATTTAGGAAGATTTCCTGCAGCCCGAGGGGACGAACATCTGTATGGATAAGAAAACAAAAGGACTTTTGGAGGAATTCCAAAACGGTACCTGTCTTCTGGCCCATGAGCTGATGGGCTGTCACCGGGTCACCCGGCAGGGAACGGCAGGTTATGTGTTCCGGGTCTGGGCTCCTAATGCGCAAGCCGTCAGTGTGGTGGGGGAGTTCAACCACTGGGACACTGAGGATCTCCCAATGGAGCAGCTTTCCGGCGGAGTCTGGGAGGCTTTCACAAACCGGGGGGAGGAAGGCCATCGGTATCAATTCTATGTAACAAAGCAAGATGGCTCCGGAGTCTATAAGGCAGACCCCTATGCCACCAGAAGCGCAGTTCCCCCAGAGCCGTCCAGCTGTATCTGCACGGCGGAAAAGTTCCCCTGGGGTGACGGAAAGTGGATGCGGGACTTCCCAATGCACAGTCCCATGGCAGCCCCTGTTAACATCTATGAATTGCATATGGGCTCCTGGAAGCGGAAAGAGGATGGCTCTTTCTACACCTACAGTGAGTTGGCAGACCCCCTTGTGGAGTATCTGGTGGATATGGGATATACCCATGTGGAGCTGATGCCTCTGGGAGAGTATCTCCGGGAGGAGAGCCTGGGGTATGAAACCATGGGCTTTTATGCCCCCACCGCTCGATATGGGAAACCTCAGGATTTGAAAAGGCTGGTAGATACCCTGCACAAAGCGGGAATAGGTGTGATTCTGAATTGGGTGCCCGCTCATTTCCCAAAGGAACCGGCGGGACTCATGGAGTTTGACGGTACCTGCTGCTATGAATCACCTGATGCCCAGATCAGAGAGCATCCTGTGTATCCCACCAGATTCTTTGATTATTCACGCAATGAGGTTTGCAGCTTTCTGGTATCCAATGTGGTTTACTGGTTGGAGAAATTTCACATAGACGGACTCCGGGTAGGTTCCGTGGACGCCATGCTGTACTTAGATTATCACAGGCCCGATTACCACCCCAACCGGTTTGGCGGACGGGAAAATCTGGAGGCCATGGATCTGCTGCGGCGAGTCAACCGGGCGGCCCAGCAGGTCAGACCCAACGCCATCATGGTTGCGGAGGTGGCGCATACCTTCCCCACCATTACAAAGCCGGAGCGCGACGGCGGCTTAGGCTTCCTGTTTAAATGGAATACCGGGTGGCTGAAGGAAGTTCTGGACAATTTTTCGGATTCAGAAGAGCCAAACGGCCACGGGAAGCAAAAAGAGGCAATGGAGAATGCCTATGCAGAAAACTTCGTGCTTCCTCTGTCTCCCCATCCGGGGGCGACGGGAAATACTTCTCTGCTCAACAAAATGCCCGGTGATTATGATATGCGGTTTTCCGGACTTCGGGCGCTTCTGGGCCTTACAATGGCCCATCCCGGAAAGAAACTCCTGTTTATGGGAAATGAGTTTGCACACTTTGACCCATGGAACCCGCCAAAACCCTTGGACTGGGTGCTTCTGGACTTTGAGCGGCATCGCCAGATGCAGAATTTTGTCCGCACAGTGAACCACTTTTATCGGAATCGTCCTCCATTTTGGCAAAAAGAGCAGGACCAGGACGGATTTCAGTGGGTAACCTGTGAAGAGACGGAAAAAGGACTGTTTGCATTCCGCCGCATAGACGGACGAAGCAGGGAAGTTTTTGTGGTGTGTAATTTCAGCACGAGAACCTATGGGGCGTGTCGTTTGGGCGTGCCTCGCCGGGGCATTTATAAGCCGATCCTGTCATCGGATGAACTTCAGTTTGGTGGCAGCGGCGTGGAGCTTCCCACGGCAGCCAGCCAGAGCATTGCCTGCGGAGCATATAAACTGTCGGCGCAGTTCTGCATACCGGCCATGTCTGTGACCTATTATGTCCGGGAAAATCCCCCCAAAAAGGGAGTATAACAGTTGCAATGTTTCCCCTTGGCCTGTGCCAGGTCGGGATTCAAAAAATAAGACCAAGTAACGATCAAGTAAAGAATCCAATCATAGTAAGGAGAGACGCCCTATGTATTTTCAGAAAAAACGCTGCATTGCGATGCTTTTGGCCGGAGGCCAGGGCAGCCGGCTGAAGGTCCTCACGGAGAATACGGCAAAGCCCGCTGTCCCCTTTGGCGGTAAATATCGGATTATCGACTTTCCCCTGTCCAACTGTGTGAACTCCGGGATTGATACCGTCGGCATTTTGACCCAATATCAGCCCCTGGAGCTGAACGAGTACATTGGAAACGGTCAGCCATGGGGCCTCAACAAGTCCCACTGCTACGCCCAGGTCCTGCCCCCCTACGAGCGTCACGACAAGAAAAGCGGCTGGTATAAGGGCACCGCAAATGCAATCTATCAGAACCTTCAGTTTATTGATCGCTTTGATCCCCAATATGTACTGGTGCTCTCCGGTGACCATATCTACAAGATGGACTATGCGGCCATGATTGATTATCATGAAAAAAATGGTGCTGACTGCACCATCGCCGTACGGGATGTTCCTCTGGCGGAAGCCAGTCGGTTTGGCATCATGAATACAAAGCCGGACGGCACAATTTATGAATTTGAAGAGAAACCCAAGCAGCCCAAGTCCACCAATGCTTCTATGGGTATCTATGTCTTTAATTGGAGCATCCTGCGTGAGTTCCTGATTGCAGATGAGGAAGACCCCAACTCCAGCAATGACTTTGGCAAGAATATCATTCCCAATCTGCTGAACTCCGGGCATAAGCTCATGGCCTATGCGTTCGACGGGTACTGGAAGGATGTCGGGACCATTGACTCTCTGTGGGAAGCCAATATGGACCTTCTGGGCAAGAACCCTGAATTTGAGATTCGTGGAGACGAGACACAGAAAATTAGTGCCAGAAACAATGCGCTGCCTTCCAGCTACATTGCCAAGGAAGCAAAGACGGTAAACTGTTTCATTGCCGAGGGCGGCGAAATTTATGGTACGGTGCGCCACTCCGTGATCTCCACCGGCTGCTCCATTGGCGTGGGTGCTCTGGTGGAACACAGTGTGATTATGCCCAATGTCACCATTGCCCCCGGTGCCATTGTCCGCAATGCCATCGTAGGAGAGGACTGTGTGATTTCAACCGGTGCGGTGGTTGGCGGCGTATTTGTACCCGGCACCCAGCGTCAAATCAGCGTTCTGGGTAAGGGTCATACGGTGGAAGAAAATGCCGTGGTAGCTCCCGGCGAAGTGCGCTAAGAAGGAGGAATACCACAATGAAAGCACTGGGTATCATTTTTGCCAATATCTATGACAGCTCTCTGGGTGAGCTGACCAACAAGCGGACCATTGCATCTCTGCCCTACGGCGGCCGGTATCGTCAAATTGACTTTATCCTGTCCAGCATGTCCAATTCCGGCATCCGCCACATTGGAATTCTCACAAAGTACAATTATCAGTCCCTCATGCACCACATTGGCTCCGGTCAGGAGTGGAATCTGGAAATGGAAGAGGGCAGCCTGGAGTATCTGACGCCCTTCGCAATGAGTCATGACGGCACCTATCGTGGAAAACTGGATGCGCTGAACTGTGCCATTGAATTTTTGGAGAACACCAATGAGGAGTATGTGATCCTGTCTGACAGCAGCGTGGTATGCAACATTGATCTGCAAAAGGTTCTGGATCAGCATGTGGCCTCCGGCAAAGAGGTGACGGTCGTAGCGGTGGATGGTGTCGCAAACGGCATGAAGCAGCTGGACTTGGCAATTCGTCTGGACGAGTCCGGGGAAGTGGTAGACCTGGCCGTGGACTACTGTGCAGGTCCTGAGTATCTGGCAAGCATGGGCATCTTTGTGATGAAACGGGAACTGCTCATCAGGGTGGTAAAGGAATCTGTAGCCCGCAGTCTGTATCGTCTGGAGCGGGATTTCATGCTTCGCCAGTTTGCAACCAAGAAGCTCACAGTGGGCGTATATCTGTTTGCGGGAGTTGCGCTCTTTAACGAAAGCACTTTGGAGTATTATAAGAACAATCTGGCACTGCTGAACCCTGAGATTCGGCATGGCCTGTTTAATGCAGGCGGTACCATCTATACCAAGGTGCGGGACCGTGTTCCCACCGTCTATGGTGAGAATTCTGAAATCGATGACTGCATTGTGGCAGATGGCTGTGAGCTGGAGGGAAGCGCAGAACACTCTTTGTTCTTCCGGCAGGTTAAGCTGAAGGCCGGCGCAAAGGTTTCCAATTCTCTTATTATGAATGACTGCGTGGTTGGCGAGAATGCAGAGCTGGACTGCGTCATTCTGGATAAGGATGTGGTGGTTCATCCGGGTGCACGCCTTGTAGGTACGCCGGAAAATCCCGTCATCATTAAGAGGGGGGAAGTTGTATGAAAATCGCAATGGTCGCCTCCGAAGCCGCTCCCTATGTCAAATCAGGTGGTTTGGGGGATGTGATGCTGGGCCTGCCCAGTGAACTGGCAAGAATTCCCGGCAATGATGTCTGTCTGTTTCTGCCCTATTACAAGAAAATTAAGGACAACCCCAATTATTCTGTAGAGTTTTGCACCGAGTTTCACGTTCAGCTGTCCTGGCGGCAGCAGTACGGCGGCTTGTATCGGCTAAAAGGCACCGCAGCACAGCAGCCCACGGTGTATTTTGTGGATAATGAATACTATTTTGGAAGAGACGGCCTCTATGGGTATCTGGATGACGGGGAGCGCTATGCGTTCTTCTCCAAGGCTGTTTTGGAGGCAATGGCAAGCATGCAGTACTATCCCGATGTCATTCAGTCCAACGACTGGCAGACGGCCATGCTGCCTGTGTACATCGACGCAGAGTACCGGGGGACCTTCCCTTATACCAAGACCCTGTTTACCATCCACAATATCGAATATCAGGGCTGGGCAAATCCCGACTTCTTTGACAATGTACTGGGCCTGCCCGATTCCTTCCGTGGCATTATGGACATGTCCGGCGGTGTGAACATGATGAAAGGCGCCATTGAATGTGCCAATGCGGTGTCCACGGTTTCCGAAACCTATGCCCAGGAGATCCGTTATCCTTACTATGCCCACGGTCTCGATGGCATCCTCTCTGCCAACTGGTTCAAGCTTCGTGGGATCACCAACGGTGTGGATGTTTCTGTCTTTGACCCATCCACGGATAAAGCCCTTGTGAAAAACTACTGCGCAGATACCCATGCCGCAGGAAAAGCGGCAAACAAGGCTGCTTTGCAGAAGGAACTGGGCCTGCCTCAGGACCCCGATGTTCCCATGATGGCCATGATTACCCGGCTGGCGGGACATAAGGGCATTGACCTATTGTGCTATGTGGCAAGACGGCTCATGGAGCAGGAGGTACAGCTGGTGATTTTGGGCACCGGTGAGCAGCGGTTTGAGAATTTCTTCCGTGGTCTGGCTGCCGAGTATCCTGAAAAGGTCTCTGCACAGCTGAAGTTTGATCTGAGCCTTGCCAATCGGATCTATGCCGCCTCTGACATTTACCTCATGCCCTCCAAGTCGGAACCCTGCGGCCTCAGCCAGATGAATGCCATGCGCTATGGCACAGTCCCCATTGTCAACGCCACCGGCGGCCTCAAGGACACGGTTCCTCCTGTGGACCCCACTACGGATACCGGCTTGGGCTTTACCTTCCAGAGCTACAATGGAGATGACTTCTGGGATGCCATTGAGCGCTGCCTGGAGACTTTCCAGGACAAGGAAGCCTGGAATAAGCTGATTCTCAGAGGAATGAGGACAGATTTCAGCTGGAAAAAGCCTGCTGAAAAGTATATGGAGCTGTTCCGCCATCTTCAGGAACAATAAGAAAAGATACTTTCGGGGCCGCCAAACGGCGGCCCCCTGTTTGCCTGTGAAAAACAGAAGGGAAACACCCACAACTGGGAGTGTCTGCCTTGTGTTTTTATGCCTATTTTTACACCAAAGGAGTTCCACTCTATGCTTCGCATTTTATATAACAGCCGGGATCTGGCGTATAAGGAGCCGTTTGGCACCATTCGGGTGGGAGAAGCCTGCACATTACGAATGAAGATCCCCTGCTATTGTCATACCAGGGAGGCTGCGTGTATCCTGCGCCGGGAGGACGGACAGGAATTTATGCAGACGCCCCTTCAACTGGAGCAGACCCTGCATCCTTATGAGACCTGGACTTGCCGATTTACGGTGGAGGAACCCGGACTTTATTTCTATTATTTCCGCATTTCCACTCCCAATGAAAGCTTTTCTCTCCTGCGCCAGGGGGAGCAGACCAATATGGAGGCCGGCGACTGGTGGCAGCTCAGCTGCATTGTCTCCGATGCCACCACGCCGGACTGGGCCAAGGGAGCCATTATCTATCAGGTCTTTCCGGATCGGTTTGCCAAATCCGGCAGCTGCGACCTCACCGGAAAGCTGGAACCCTATACGGTCCATGAAACCTGGGAGGAGGAGGTTCACTGGCAGCCCACAGAAGAGGGGCTTGTGCTGAACAATGACTTTTACGGGGGGAATTTTCCAGGGATTACAGAGAAACTCCCCTACATTGCCTCTCTCGGCACTACAATTTTGTATCTGAATCCCATTTCCAAGTCTTTTTCCAGTCACCGGTATGATACGGGCGACTATAAGACCCCGGACCCCATGCTGGGCACCAAGGCTGACTTTGTGACGCTGTGCCGGGAAGCTCGGAAGCTGGGCATCCATGTGGTTTTGGACGGAGTATTTTCCCATACAGGATCGAACAGCCTGTATTTTGACAGAGAAGGGACCTTTGGGGGCAAGGGAGCTTATGCAGACCCCAACTCCCCCTTCCGTAACTGGTATCAATTTTATGAATATCCCAATCAATATAACAGTTGGTGGGGATTTGACACGCTTCCAACCGTGAACAAGATGGAGCCGGATTTTCTGAACTACATCATTGATGACCATGACAGTGTAGTGGCCCATTGGCTTCGCCTGGGTGCCGACGGGTTCCGGCTGGATGTGGCAGATGAGCTGCCTGACGAATTTATTCTCCGGCTGAAAAAACGAATCCGTGAAATCAAGCCGGATGCCCTTCTGATGGGGGAGGTGTGGGAGGATGCTTCCAATAAGGTGGCATACAATCGCCGCCGCCGCTACTTTGTAGACGGGGAACTGGACAGCACCATGAATTATCCCTTCCGAAATGCCATCTTGAATTTCCTGCGCAGACAAGACCAGGGACAGGGCTTTCAGGAAACGGTGATGTCCATTGTGGAAAATTATCCTTCTGATGTAATGGCCTGCTGCATGAATCTGCTGGGCTCTCATGATACCCCCCGAATCCTCACTGCGCTGATGGGTGATTTTACAGGAACCAGAGAAGAGCAGGCGGCCTGTCATCTGAGCGACGATCAGCGGGCGGAAGCAAAGCAGAGACTGAAAATGGCGTCCTTTTTGCAGTATGTTCTGCCCGGTGCGCCTTCTGTATATTACGGCGACGAGGCGGGAATGGAGGGCTGTGCAGACCCCTTTAATCGCCGCACCTATCCATGGGGCAGAGAGGATAAGGAGCTTCTGACCCACTATCGGCACCTCGGCCGGATGCGCCGCAGCAGCCCCGCACTGCGCAGTGGCAACATTCGCTTTTTTGCTGCGGCAGACGGACGCCTGGGATTTTTGCGGTGTTCCGATGAAACACCATCTCAGCAGGTGAAGGTGTATGTGAACCGGAGCGGAGACTCCTGGGAGGTTCCTTCTGGGAAAGTTCTTTTTGGTCACCGGATTGATACCATGACCCCGGATACATTGGTGCTCCTTTCTGATGGATTTGTGGCACTGGAGGTGTAGAACATGCTGCTGGAAAAATTCATTAGCGGCTACTGCCGTGTACAGGATCAGAGCCGGATGGTGCAGGTGGAGCTGGAAGATCAGACGCTTTTAAGTGTGGACTGTACTTATGGCAAGTGTGTATATCAGAGTCAATGCCCCATAGGAAAAGAAATCACGAAGCTTTTGGAAGAGAAATAAAAGTTACAGCAGACCTGCCTGAGAAGCGGCAGCAAGATTTCATAAAAAACGAGTGGTCCCATCTGTACAGACTTGGGACCACTCGTTTTTATCGTTTTAGATTAGCAGATGAGGGATGGACAGCCAAATTATTTGCTGTACTTTTCTACATGGGATTGAATGAGAGCCCCATCTTCAAAATAGTTGATTCTCATGGCACGCTTTACTTGGGACAGCGTTTCGGCGGCCTCTGCACGGGCCACCTCGCTGCCCTTGCGGAGGATTTCATAGACGCCGGGAATGTCGTTCTGCCACAGGGCACGCCGCTGACGGATGGGGGCGAGCTCTTCCTGCAAAATGTGATTCAGCAGCTTCTTGACCTTTACATCCCCCAAACCGCCGCGCTGATAGTGTTCCTTCAGCTCGGTCAGGTTGGCATAGTCCGGGAGAAATTCAGCAAAGTGCTCATCTCTGGCGAAGGCATCCAGATAAGTGAATACTGCGTTTCCTTCCAGAGAACCGGGGTCGGAGACCTTTAAGTGGTTGGGGTCGGTGAACATACTCATCACCTTGGTCTTTACCTCTGCTTCGGTGTCGGAGAGGTAGATGCAGTTGCCCAGAGATTTGCTCATCTTGGCCTTGCCGTCGGTGCCTGGCAGACGGCAGCAGGCCTCCGTCTTGGGCAACAGGGCCTCAGCTTCTACCAGTGTTTCGCCATAGGTCATGTTGAACCGACGGACAATCTCTCTGGCCTGTTCCAGCATGGGGAGCTGATCTTCGCCAACGGGAACGGTGGTGGCCTTAAATGCGGTGATGTCGGCGGCCTGGCTGATAGGGTAGGTGAAGAAGCCCACGGGGATGCTGGTCTCAAAGTTCCGCAGCTGAATTTCGGCCTTTACGGTGGGGTTGCGCTGGAGACGGGACACGGTGACCAGATTCATATAGTAGAAGCACAGCTCGGTCAGCTCCTGAATCTGGGACTGGATGAACAGAGTGGATTTGCTGGGGTCCAGACCGCAGGAGAGATAATCCAAAGCCACCTCAATAATATTTTCCCGAATTTTATCGGGGTTGTCTGCGTTGTCCGTGAGTGCCTGGGCGTCGGCAATCATAATAAAAATCTTATCAAACTCTCCGGAATTCTGAAGCTCTACACGCCGCTTCAGAGAGCCTACATAATGACCCAGGTGGAGCCGCCCTGTGGGACGGTCGCCGGTCAGAATAATTTTTGCCATAGTCAATACCTCCTAAAAAAATAAAGGCCCTATCCTACAAAGGATAAGACCAAACAGTCATATGCCACCTGTGCAGATGCCCACCAACATGGACACTCCGAATAACGGCCGGATGCCGTCGGCGCCTACTGACTTCGGGCCGCCCTCCGGAGCCCATTCCGACAGCCCGCCTTACACCCCTTTCAGCAGCAGGGCGCTCTCTGAAAAGCCGGATTCTATCGTACTACTTCTCCATCCACGGTTTCATATATGCTATATCATATCCTTATCCGGAGAAAATGTCAAGGACAAGATAAAAAGGAGATTGATAGGTGATACCAGGCCAAAGGCATTCTTTCGGAAGGTCTTTGGCCTGGCGGTTCAAGATAGGATGTGTAGAACTTCCCGATAAATTCACAGGGGCTGTGGAAAAAATCAATAAAGGGGAAGGTCTCCGGTGAGAGGGTCCACCACTTCTCCGGGCAGGGGTTCAAAGGCCAGACAGGTATAGGTGGGCTGGCCGTGAAACTCGGTCATACCGGCGTCACAGATCAGCGCACTGATGATGCCTGCTTCTTTGGCCCGTTTGTCCAGATCCAGCAGGGCCTCTTCGGAATCGACATAGACGCAGATCTTGGCAACGCCGTGGGTAAACCACTCGCTCAGCGGGGTGGCAGGCTGCGCAGAGGGCTTTAGGCCGACATGATCTCCCTGGGTTTCTACCTGCTCCAGACGGCCCTCCCGCTCCAGTGCCATTAAAACCGCAGTCACGCAGGCGTGACCGGATTGGGCTGCAATTTTACCTTTTCGCATTTTGAGGTCCCGGCGGACAACAATTATTTGTTTTGATTTGTACATGGTTCGATCTCCTTCCAAAGGGCCAAAGCCCTGGAACATAAAATTTGAGGGTCATTTTCCAGAATCCCGTCTCCGACCTCTGCCAAAAGACGGTGCAGGAGCTTTCTCAATATTGGCCCCTGTGGAATTCCTGCCGCCATCAGCTCTTTTCCTCCCAAAGCCAGGTCGGAAATGGTGAGACAGGGGTGCTGCGCCAGAATTTGATTCAGGTGTTCTTCAAAACGGTCGAAGGGGGCGGGATCGGAACAGGTGCCTTTGCCCCCGTCATCGGCCCGGTCCAGGGCGATGAGGTTGCGAAGGGTGGTTTCCCCCAGACGACGAAGCACCCGGCGGATGGGTTTGTCCTGGGGGTACCGGGCCATATCCCGGGTCAGACTGTGGAAGGCCACCAGATTGCGCACCTCCTCCCGCAAAGCGGTAGGGGCGTGGAGCTCGGTGAGAATTTCCCAGGCCATTTTGGAACCTACATAGGCGTGGTTCTTGAAATGGCCAATGCCCTCCTGATCCAGTGTAAAGGTCTGAGGCTTTCCGATATCGTGCAGAAGTGCGGCCCAGCGCAGAGGCAGGGTGGGAGGGACCCCTTCCACCACATGAGCAGTATGGGTATAGACATCATAAATGTGGTGAGGATTGTGCTGCAAAAAACCGTACAGAGGTTTGAGGGCCGGAACTGCCTCCCCAAGCACCGGGGCAAACAGCAAGAGATCCTGCACCTTCGCATGGGGAAGATAGCCGCATAGCTCCGAAAATACCCGCTCTCTTGCCTGAAGTGCCAAAAGGGGCGCAAGATCACACATGGCCTGCAAGGTCTTTGGCTCCGGAGTGAGGCCGAACCGGGCGGCAAAGCGAACACCTCGCAAAATACGCAGGCCGTCCTCCTGAAACCGTGCTTCCGGCTGGCCTACAGTACGCAGAATCTGATTTTTTAAATCGGATTGTCCTCCAAAGGGGTCCGCAAGACCACACCGTGGACGATAGGCCATGGCGTTGACGGTGAAATCCCGGCGGGCCAGATCTGCCTCAATATGGGACTCGAAACGCACCCAGCCAGGGTGCCGATTGTCGGTATAATCTCCCTCGGAGCGGAAGGTGGTGATTTCAACCACTCCGTGCTCTGTCACAACACCGGTGGTGCCGTGTTTTTGACCGGCCAGAACCAGACGGTGGTCACAGAATACCTGGGCCGTTTCCTGCGGCAGTGCGTTGGTGCACAGATCCCAGTCGTGGACAGAGACGCCCAGAATACTGTCCCGGATGCAGCCGCCTACCGCCCAGGCCTCATAGCCATGGTCTTCCAGACGATCCATAATAGCGAGAATGTGGGTGGGAATAGCAAAGTCCATGAAACGACCTCCCTTTTTATATTTTTGTTATATTACCATACATCAATAGAAACTGCAACCGGCGATCCTTTTATAAGGGTTGTGGAATATTTTTGACTTAATAAAAGACCTGCGGCAACACAGATGGTTTGCAGCAGGTCTTATTAGGATTATTTGACTGTTTTATAGTAGTCTGTCGTAAGAAGCAGGTTGCTGATTCGGATATATTCCATGGTCATGGACTCCATTTTCTGGAGATATTCCTCGGTCAGCTTCTTGTTTTTTACATTCATGAAAATCTCGGGATCTCCGGAACCATCTGAGCGGCAGGCTACGCCGTCGCTGATCCAGCTGCCGTCGGGGAACAGGGCATAGCCCTCGTAGCCGGGATCGAAGGCATCCTTGCCCAGATAATGATAGGGGCTCTCGATGCCCAACAGGTTCAAAACCGTGGGCAGAAGATCAGAGGTGTTCAGGGTTTTGTCTACCTGCATCTTGGGGCCGTCGGCAGACCAGATAAAGCAGGGCGTTTTTTCCAGAAGCAGGGGATCATCTACCTGGGACAGTTCCATCATGGTGTCTACATCCTTGAATCCGTAGGCATAATGGTCTGTGAAGGCGACAATGACGGTGTTTTCCAGCTGGCCCCGGTTTTTCAGCTCCTGAATGAGATCGGCAAACATGTCATCCACCAGCTTGGCTTTCACACGGATACAGTCTATTTCCTCGTGGCCATAGCGGCCCTGATACTCCGGGTACCGCTTCAGCGCATAGTGACTCAAGACCTCATTGTAGACGTAGCTCAGATGGGCAGAGCGGGTGATATAGAAATTAAAGGTCTTGCCATCCCGGAAAAACTGCTGGCGCAGCTCCTCATTTTCCAGGAAATAGGAGTCATTGAACAGGTCATCGTCTTTGTCGGTGTAGTCCTCAAAGCTGATATACTTTTCGTAGCCCATAGAAGGCTCAAAGACACCACGGCTGTAAAACTCCGGGCTGTTATAGTGGAAGGTCAGGGCGTGATATCCCGCTTTTGTAAGGAGATTGGCCATGGACTCGTTGTAATGGTTGGTGACATAGTCAAAGGCATAATTGCCCATGGTGGGGAGATAGATGCCGGTGTTTACGCAAAATTCCGTGTTAAAGGTCCGGACAGTGCCATAGCCGGGGGTATAGAAGTTAGTGAAGTTAATACCCTCCTGCATGAGCCTGTGGAGGGTGGGGGTATCCTCCGGGGTAATGAGCCAGTCGTCCATAGATTCCATGAGAACCATTACCACATTTTTTCCTTCAAAAATCCCGGTCATGTCGTTGGGCTCATGGGCACTTTGCTTGCTGAAATACGCCTGTATCTCCTGCGCGTCGTTTCGCTGATTGGTCCGATAGGCGGGAGTCAGGGGGTAAAGTTCATGTTTCCAGATGTCCCGCATGGTCAGCTGGTAAATTCCGCAGATGTTATAAACCCGGTTTGCATCATACATGGTGTTGTAGGTGGCTCGGTAAGAAGTGGACTGCATATAGTCCGACTGGGTTCCCCATACGGCAAGGTCCCGGATAAACACCAGCTCAGGCAGAAATACGAGACCGGTGACAGACAGTGCCAGCGTAATGCCGCAGGCCAGATAGGACTGCCAATCTTTGTTCCATTTTGGCATCTGCCAGATGCACAGCACACCCATAGCAATCAGAACTACGGTGCCAATCCACCACATGGGAGTGAAGCCAATGAGGATAGAATCCAGATAGTCGGCCCCTTCCCCGGCGTAGAACATATCGGAAAGCCACATGAGTTTTCGGAAGAACTGGTAATATCCGGTCTGCCCAATGGTCCATAGGGCGATGAAATAGTAGGTGATGCCATAAAAAATCCGACCGGCAAGGGTGGGAAGGGCGATGGTGATTCCGGTGAGGATACAGGCCCAGAGAAAGCCAAAGCCCAGATTGATCACGCTGTCAGCATGTAGAATCAGGGACGCAAAGGCCTCTACCAGAAAGTAGGACAGACCAATGAGAAGCACACGGTGCCACACCCTTGGGGGTTTTTGCTCCGCTGGGCTGGGGATTTGAGCGCCGTCCATGGGCTCTGATTCAGATGGGGGGTCATTCACAGGCTCAGCTTGGGACTGGGCTGGGAGAATGTCCGCAGGTGGCTCCAATGGTGTTTGGACTTCAGGATTGATTTCTTTATTTGACATAATATGCCTCCGTCCGGTGCGCATTCCCATGCTCCTATACACGGGGATAGGTTTCCGGTATTTCGGACGTTCAGAAAACGGTCCGTACAAGTTGTGACGGAAAAAGGGAAGTCTGGTTGCGCTGTATTGAAAAAAAGATTGGCGGCGGGTTGCCCTGCCGCCAATGATTTGGATGTGTGGATCAGAACTGAATCTTTTTGGAGATATAGTCCTTCAGTTCGGAGATGGGCAGGCGAACCTGCTCCATGGTGTCACGGTCACGAACGGTGACACAGTGATCGGCAGGGGTGTTCTCATCGCCCACGGTCTGGAAGTCCACGGTGATGCACAGAGGGGTGCCGATTTCGTCGGCCCGGCGGTAACGCTTGCCAATGGAGCCGGCATCATCAAAGTCCACCATGAAGTCCTTTTGCAGTTCGTGGTAGATTTCCTCAGCCTTTCCGGAGAGCTTCTTGGACAGGGGCAGAATGGCGGCCTTGAAGGGAGCCAGCGCGGGATGCAGACGCAGGACGGTCCGCACATCGTCGTTGCCCTTCTTGTCCTGACCCACCACTTCTTCATCGTATGCATCGCACAGGAAGGCCAGTACGGAACGCTCCACACCCAGAGAGGGCTCGATGACATAGGGAATATAGCGCTCATTCTTCTCCTGGTCGAAGTAGGTCAGGTCCTTGCCGGAAGTTGTCTGGTGCTGATTGAGGTCATAGTCCGTCCGGTCAGCAACGCCCCACAGCTCGCCCCAGCCGAAGGGGAAGAGGAATTCAAAGTCTGTGGTGGCCTTGGAATAGAAGCACAGCTCCTCGGGATCGTGGTCACGCAGGCGGAGATTCTCTTCCCGCAGGCCCAGATTCAGCAGCCACTGATGGCAGAAGTTGCGCCAGTACTGGAACCACTCCAGATCGGTGCCGGGCTGGCAGAAGAACTCCAGCTCCATCTGCTCAAACTCACGGACACGGAAAATGAAGTTGCCGGGAGTGATCTCGTTTCGGAAGGACTTGCCGATCTGGCCGATGCCGAAGGGCAGCTTGCGGCGGGTAGTCCGCTGGACATTCACAAAGTTGGTGAAGATGCCCTGTGCAGTCTCAGGACGGAGATACACCGTGTTCTTTGCGTCCTCGGTGACGCCCTGGAAGGTTTTGAACATCAGGTTGAACTGACGGATATCCGTGAAGTTATGCTTGCCGCAGGTGGGACAGGGGATGTTGTGCTCCTCCACAAAGTCCTTCATCTCCTGATGGGTCATGGCATCCAGAGGCTTTTCCAGAGAGAAGGCATTGTCACTGGCCCAGTCTTCAATGACCTTGTCCGCACGGAACCGTTCATGACATTCCCGGCAGTCCATGAGGGGGTCGGAGAAGCCGCCCAGATGGCCGGAGGCCACCCATACCTGGGGGTTCATCAGAATCGCAGAGTCCTGACCCACATTGTAGGGATTTTCCTGGATGAACTTCTTCCACCAGGCTTTCTTGACATTGTTCTTCAGCTCCACGCCCAGAGGACCGTAGTCCCAGGTGTTGGCCAGACCGCCGTAAATCTCAGAACCGGCAAATACAAAGCCCCGGTTTTTGCACAGGGCAACAATTTTTTCCATGGTTTTCTCTTCATTTTTGAGCATGCTAGTTACCTCCTGTAATGAGCAGATGATTCTCAAATCTGAAGGTCATTATAAAGGAAAATCTTCCAAAAATCAACTGGCATACTGCCATTTGCCGAAATTAAGGCAGATTACCCATTAAAAAGGAGCACGGTCCAGGTCTTTATAGGGATATATTCGCTGGAAGGTGCCGTCGGGTGTCCTCTGGTAGCTGACTCTGTGGCGATTGAGAAGACGGACCAGGGGGTAGACATCGATCCAGATTTCACTGTTGCAATCTTTCTGACTTTCGTCAAAAATGAGCTGAAGGCCGAAGTGGAGGTGGACGATTTCAATGTTATTGGTGTTTTCTTTGGTGGAATAGCCGGTTCTTCCCATGAAGCCCAAAAGCTGTCCCGCCTCCACCTGATCTCCTTCCTTGAGACCGGGGGCAAAGGGATTGTCCTTTTGCAGATGGGCGTAGTAATAGTATCGGTGGCGGTCAAAAGAGCGGATGCCCACCCGCCAGCCTCCATATTGGTTCCAGCCTATGGCTTCCACGGTTCCGGCTTCCACCGCCACAATGGGGGTGCCCGGGGAACCCAGCAGGTCGTTTCCCAGATGCTTTCTGGCAAAGCCATAGGAACGACCGGCGCCGAAGTCGTCATAGTGGCTGTAGCCATATCCTGCGGCGATGGGAGAGAAGGCTTTGAGCCCATAAGTCGGCTGCCATCCCTGTTGGGTCTCAATGGAAAAGTTTCCCACAAGGCCGCCTAAAGCGGCGCTGTAGCTTTCAAAGTAATAATCATAATACTTGGAAAGGTCTCCCAGCAATTCCTGGGGACTTTTTCCGCTTTGCAGCTCGTTCCAGGCTCGGTCTACGGAAGAAGCGGTGACTTTCCCTCCTGTTCGGCAGGCAGCTGTGGACAAAAGCGTGATCCAGCTGACGGGATGATCCTGCTCCTGAGAACGGATATCCAGTGCAAGCGCTTTATCCAGGGCCTCATAGGAGACGTTAAAATCCACCCATTTAATATAATCTGCCCCCGATGCGGTGGGCAGAAGCAACAGAATCAGAATCAATGTCAATATAACCCGAAATTTCACAAAAACCACCTCTTTCGGATATTGTACCGAGAAGAGGTGGTTTTATACCTGTATCAAATTCTCATCTGGGAAGTTCCTTCCTTAAAATCTCAGCAAGGGAGGAGGTGTTGATATTGGCCTCAGAGGTCCCCTTGGGGGTCACGGCCCGCCCGTCCGGCAACAGGCACACGGAGCAGTGATTGTGGGAAATAATATGATCGATAGACAGAAGATCTTCCGGAAGATCCATGATGATAAAGGGGTACTGATGTCCTCGTCTGGCGTCGAGCACAAGCCGATGAACTGCCTCCCGCGCTTCCGCACCATCGTGCTGGGCGCAGAGCAAAACCATGAGACCACCCAAATCTCCGGCCTTTTCGATTCTCTGAGAAAGATTTTGGGTATCATGGTAGGGAAGGTAGACCCCAAAGAGCATTTTTCGTTCTTTTAAGGCCATGCACAGAGACTGGGACTGGGGGTCTTCTCCACGGACACAGACCAAAAGGTTTTGATAATTGCTCAAAGAATCCAGATTCCAAGACGGCACCCGGTCCGGATGGGTGAAGACCGCAAAGGCGCAGGTAGGGTACTCCTGCAAGAGACACTCCAGATCCTCCTGCTTCATGGCATGGTCGTGGAGATAGAACACATGAACCCCAAAGCCCACCGCCTCTTTGATGGCTTTTTCTGTAGTGGAAAAACGCAGGGCGTTTTCTCCGGCATAGAGCTCCAGCGCCCAGGGAACCTGAAAGCCTTCTGTTTCCTCAGTCTGGCGGATAAGCCGTGCTCCACGGCTGCACCCCTCCAAGCCCACGTTGATGCCGAAGGTAATCAGACTTCTGCGGTCAAAATCCCGCAGAGCCCGGTTGATGGCGTCATAATACAGACTGTCATCTTCCTGTAAAAGTTCGGTGCATAAGGTAAAAAAATACCGCTCAAATGGCCCCCTCGAGAAAAAGAGCCCCATATCTGCCAGCTTTCTGGCGGTGCGGTGTGAATCATTTTCCATGTCGGCCAAGGCGCGACTGATGGTATTGTCTAAAATAATCCGGTTCAGATCCGGCCTTTTCATAGTGCCGTGGCCCTCCTATATTTACGAATTCCATTGTTGTTTTATTGTATCACACTTTTACGGAAAATGCATCCTTCCACAGAAAAAAGAATTACCCAAAAGAAAAGTTTTGTATCAAGACGCATGCTGAAAGAAACGGGAATACCTCAATAGAAATTTGCAAAAGAAAGAGAAAAAGTTGTGTTTCGCCTTGACAAGCAGTGTCATCAATGGTAGAATGGTATGGCCGCATCAAAGGGGCTTAAGTCGGCATGCCCGCGCCCCAAGAGCGAGACTACAAAGAAAGTAGGTGCAACAAATCGTGAAAGCAGTTATTGTTACCGGCGGCAAGCAGTACACCGTGGCGGAAGGCGACGTGATCTACGTCGAGAAGCTGGGTGTTGAGGCCGAGGAGACTGTGACCTTCGATCAGGTCCTGGCTGTTGTGGATGGCGAGAACTCCAAGTTCGGCGCTCCCGTGGTGGCTGGTGCCGCTGTTGAGGGCAAGGTCATCAAGAACGGCAAGGGTAAGAAGGTTGTTGTCTTCAAGTACCGCCCCAAGAAGGACTCCAAGTCCCTGCGTGGCCACCGTCAGCCTTACACCAAGGTCGAGATCACCAAGATCGCTCTGTAAGCTATGACAAAGGTTGAATTTTTTACCCAGGGGGAGCGGATCACAGGGTTTCGCTGCTCCGGGCATAGCGGTTACGGCGAAGAGGGGGCGGACATCTTATGTGCCGCCATTACTTCCGCCGTGCGTTTGACCGAGTGTACCATCAATGAGGTGTGCGGCACTCGGGCTAAGGTTCGGGTCAATGAGGCGACTGCCACCATTACCCTGACCCTTCCTGCAACCTGTGACGATGAGGAGATTGTACAGGCTACATTGAGCGGCCTTATGACATATCTTGTCGAACTGCGGGAAGAATATCCTGATTTTCTCGACGTTTTGGAGGTGTAATTATGCTGAAAATTGGTCTTCAGTTCTTCGCCCATAAGAAAGGCGGCGGTTCCACCAAGAACGGCCGTGACTCTGAGTCTAAGCGCCTGGGCGTGAAGCGGGCCGACGGTCAGTTCGTTCTGGCTGGCAACATTCTGGTTCGCCAGAGAGGCACGCACATCCATCCCGGCACCAACGTGGGCATCGGCAGCGATGACACGCTGTTCGCTCTGATCGACGGCACTGTCCGTTTCGAGCGACTGGGCAAGGATCGCAAGCAGTGCTGCGTGTACGCAGAGCAGTAATAAGTGGCAAGGGGCCGTTGCATACTACCTGCAACGGCCCTTTTTTCCTAATTGCCGCCTTTGCAGAGTCCATGCCATTGGCGTGGGCTGTGGAAAGCCGACACTGGATTTCAACCCCTATGGGAGGAATGTTCTATGTTTATTGACAAAGTTAGAATTATGGTTTCTGCCGGTAAGGGCGGCGACGGTGCTGTGGCCTTCCACCGGGAGAAATATGTGGCAGCCGGCGGCCCCGATGGCGGCGACGGCGGTCACGGCGGCAGCGTCATCCTGCGGGTGAACGATAACCTCACCACTTTGCTGGATTTCCGGTACAAGCGGAAGTATGCTGCACGCTCCGGCGAAAATGGAGAAGGTGGACATCGGTCCGGCAAACGGGGCGAATCTCTGATCATTCAGGTCCCCCGAGGCACGGTGGTCCGGGATGCTGAGAGCAACCAGATCATTGTGGATATGTCCGGTGACGAAGAGTTCGTCTTGGCCAAGGGCGGCCGTGGCGGCTGGGGCAACAAGCATTTTGCGACACCCACCCGTCAGCTTCCCCGATTTGCCAAGGCAGGTCTTCCCGGCGAGGTGCGGGATGTGATCCTGGAGCTGAAGCTGCTGGCGGATGTGGGATTGGTGGGCTTCCCCAATGTTGGCAAGTCAACCCTTCTTTCCGTTACCTCCAATGCCAGACCCAAGATCGCAAATTATCATTTTACTACCTTGTATCCCAATCTGGGAGTCATCTATGTGGAAGAGGGCGTGTCCTTTGTCATGGCTGACATCCCCGGCATTATTGAGGGTGCCGCAGACGGTGCAGGGCTGGGCCACGACTTCCTGCGGCACATTGACCGCTGCCGGCTGCTGGTGCACATCGTGGATGTGTCCGGCTGTGAGGATCGGGACCCTGTGGAAGATTTTGACAAGATCTGTGCGGAGCTTCACGAGTACTCTGTGGACCTGTCCAACCGGCCCATGATCGTGGCTGCAAACAAATGTGATCTTCTGCCCCCGGACAGTGACAATCTCCAAAGACTCAGAGAGCATGTCCAGGAGCTGGGCTGCGAATTCTACGAGATTTCCGCTGCCACCACGCAAGGCACAAAAAACCTGATGCGGGTCATTGCGCAGAAGCTGCGGGACCTGCCCCCCATTACGGTGTATGAGCCCGAGTATGTAAAGCCTGTGGAGGAGCCCTGCGATCCTTCCGAGCTGGAGATCGACCACTATGGCAGCACCTGGGTGGTTTCCGGTGTATGGCTGGAGCGCCTCATGAATGATGTGTTCTTTGACGACTACGAGTCCCGGAACTACTTTGATCGGCAGCTTCGTAAAAGCGGCCTGTTTCAGCGCCTTGAGGAAATGGGAATTGAAGACGGCGACACCGTAAGCATCTATGACTGGGAATTTACCTACGAAAAATAAAACGGACCCTTCGTTGAACAGGAGTGGCAAAAGAGATATGGTACAGAATTTAAATGTGTTGTCCTTTGCTCCCTATGGAAAGATTACGGCGGAGCGTTCTGAGCGGAGGCATAGCCCCCGTGTCAGCCCGGCGGAAGAGCGATTGGTGGAAGTGACTCAGGAGACCATCTTCCAGTACAGTCCCACAGAGCCGGTATATCTGGACTATGAGTCCGGAATGACCATTCTGGCTGTGGCCAAGGGCCGCGGAGAGTTTGTCTATTTTTATCTGGATAAGCCTGTGTGCATCAACCCCGGTGTCCACTTTGCTGTGGCTCCCTACCAGGTCAGCTGCTCGGTGCGCATGGCAGTTTCCGGCGGCCATTGGCCCAAGGCGGAGGCTATGACCCTTCCTCTGCGGGAGCTGGCCTTGTCCCGGTCGCTGCAGGTGGAACGGGTCTATACCTTCTTTTATCATGAAAAAGAACGGGGATTCTTCTTCCGCGGCGAAGAGCATTCCATGCTGGAGCTTACCTATGTGGATAAGGGTGCCATTCATTCCGTGGCAGGCGGACAGGATCTGCTTCTGGAGCAGGGAGACATGGCAATCTATGGTCCAAACCAGTGGCATATGCAGTACGCAGACCCGGAGTGTGCCCCCAGCTATATTACCATCACCTTTGATCTGGAGGGCGACAGCCTGGCAAGACTTCTGAACCGGAAGTTCCGCACACCGCAGAAGGCTGTGTTGCTGCTGCAGCAGATGCTGCAGGAGCGGGACCATGAGGATGCCTATACGGGAGACATGCTCATCAGCCTGCTGGGTCAGCTGCTGCTCACGGTACTGAGAGACTCTGGAACCACACCAGAGTCACCTCTGCGAACAGCCAATGCCATTAACAGCGAAAATGAAGTGGTGGGCCACGCCCAGCGCTTCATTGGCGAGAATGTCCGACAGAAACTCAGTGTGCCCATGGTAGCCAGAGAGGTGGGGGTCAGCCCCTCTTATCTCACGGCATTGTTCCATAAGAACCTCCAGATATCTCCGGGGGAGTATATCCGCCGTGCCAAGCTTCAGGAGTCTAAGCATATGATTCGGGAGGGCAAAATGAATTTTACTGAGATTGCTCAGGTTTTGCAATATTCCACGGTACATCATTTCTCACGTCAGTTCAAAGAGAAGTTTGGGATCACCCCCACAGAATATGCCCGTTCCATTCGATGAAAAGGCTCTGATCTATAATCAGGATGGCAAGATAGTCGGGGGAAATAATGATATTTTTTGTTGCTGTCAGCCATTTTTACACAGTGTTTTGGATAATATATTCGCATATAGGTATTACTTGGGGAATTAGGTACCATAATAGATTCTAAACGTAGCACTACCATCTCGCAATTTTGCGAGATGGTGGTTTTTTTTATTTCAACAAAAAGTTTGCGAATATCCGAGAAAATTGGATTAAATGCAGGTTATTGCTTGGATTTGTACAAAAAGTGCTAATTGATAAAAGTTTGGTAATTTGATTATAATTCACCGAAATAAATCATTCGACTAAAAACGATTGACTTCGACGTTATAAAACTGTATGATAATAGCACGGAGCTTTACACAGACATAGTGTGAAGAAAGCCGTCGGCAGATCGAGAAAGGGAGGTCTCGATCCCCGCAAAATGGCGCCTGCCCCTAAGGCAGAGAAAGGAAAAGGAGAAAAACATGATGGAAAAGAATTTGTTGAACCGCTTGCTTTCCCTGATGCTGGTTGCAGCAGTCCTGTTTGGATTTGCGATTCCAGTGCGTGCAGCTGAGGAATCGACTGCCGTACGCTTCCAGCAGGTGGATAACAGTGCAGTGACGGCAACACTCCCCGGTCACGAACCTGTGAGTTCACCAGAACAAGACACATATGCCCCTACAGATGTGGTCCGTGTGTCGATTGTGTTAGAGAAAGAATCTACCGTGGCAGCAGGATTTGCAATGGTTGACGTTGCACAAAATGCCTCTGCTATGGCCTACCGTCAGGAGTTGCAGACGCAACAGCAGAAGATCACCGCCGCGATTGAGAAACGGCTGGATCAGAAGCTGGATGTGGTTTGGAACCTGACGCTGGCAGCGAATCTGATTTCTGCTGATGTGGAGTATGGTCAGATCGAAGCCATTGAAAAAGTTCCCGGCGTTGAGAAGGTCCTGATTGAGACCAGATACCAGCCTGCCGTTGTGGATCGGGAAGAAACAAATGATCCGAACATGGCTACCTCTTCCAAACAGATCGGCTCCGGTATGGCCTGGGCCTCTGGCTACACCGGCGCAGGTACTCGGATTGCAGTGATCGATACTGGTATCGATACGGATCATCAGTCTTTTTCCAATGAAGGCTATCAATACTCCCTGGCCTATCATGCAGGAGAAAGCGGACTTACATTGGAAGAGTATGTGGAAAAGCTGAATCTTCTGGATGTGGAAAAAGTTGCTTCTGTGGCCGATCAGCTGAATGTGGAAATTGACCCCGCCAAGTCTTTCCTGAGTGAAAAGCTTCCTTTTGCTTACAATTATGTAGATAAAAGTTACTATGTCACCCATAAGGAAGATAAGCAGTCGGAGCATGGCTCCCATGTCAGCGGCATTGCTGCTGCCAATGCCTATATCCCCAAGGGGGATGGCACCTTCGCCAAGGCGTTGGATTCTGTGAGGGTCCAGGGTGTTGCTCCCGATGCTCAGATCATCACCATGAAGGTCTTTGGTAAAAGCGGCGGCGCCTATGATGCCGACTATATGGCGGCCATTGAAGACGCCATTGTTCTGGGCTGTGACTCCGTGAACCTGTCTCTGGGCTCCGGCAGCGCAGGCAGCTCCCGCAACGCAACCGCAGAATATCAGGCCATTATGGAAAACCTGACCAAGTCCGGTATCGTGGTCTGCATCTCCGCGGGCAATAACGGCGGCTGGGTAGACAACGCAATGAACATGGGTCGGCTCTACGCCGATGATGTGAACATGCATACCGGCGGTTCTCCTGGTACATATACCAATTCCCTGACTGTCGCTTCTGTGGACAATGACGGTGCAACCGGCCTGTTCATTGGAGTGAAGGATGTGTTGGCTGTTTACAGCGAAAGTGATTACAGCAACCAACCCATGGCAACTCTGGCCGGAGAGCAGGAATATGTCCTCATCGATGGCTATGGCACGCCTGAGCAATGGGCAGCTGTTGGAGACGCCCTGAAGGGAAAGGTTGCCATGTGCTCCCGTGGTGAAATCGCATTTGCCCTGAAGGGGAATCATGCTGTTGACGCAGGTGCCATTGCAACCGTTGTTTACAATAATGCGCCCGGCGTCATTAACATGGATCTGACGGACTATAAAAAGACCGCTCCCTTTGTTTCCATTACACAATCTGCCGGAAAGGCGTTCCGTGACAACGGGGAAGCCGTCAAAGATGAGTCCGGCAAGGTTCTGTATTACACCGGCACTATGACAATCTCTGAGGGGGTTGGTTCTTCTCAGTTTGACAGCGAATTTTACACCATGAGCCCGTTCTCCTCCTGGGGCGTTCCCAGTTCCCTGGAGATGAAGCCTGAGATCACCGCTCCCGGCGGCTCCATTTACTCTGTGTTTGGCCAAACTCCTGATGGCGGCGGCTTTGACAAGTATGAGAGCATGTCCGGTACCTCCATGTCCGCACCTCAGGTTTCCGGTATGGCGGCTTTGGTGGCCCAGTACATTCGAGAAAATAATCTTGCGGAAAAGACCGGCATGACACCTCGTCAGCTGGCGCAGAGTTTGCTGATGTCCACGGCTGTTCCCATGGTTGACGGAACCAGCGGCAGCTACTTCCCCGTTATTCAGCAGGGCGCCGGTCTTGGCAATGTAGGAGCTGCGGTCAATGCAGACAGCTACATTACCATGGACGAGAATGCAACCAAATCGTTTGCAGACGGTAAGGTAAAGGTGGAGTTGGGCGATGATCCCCAGCGTACCGGCGTTTACAACTTCTCCTTCCATATCAACAATCTCACAAACGATGATAAGGCGTTTGCTCTGTCCGCCGATTTCTTTACTCAGAAATTGTTCGAGGACTACGCAAACAATAAACAGAACGAAAATCAGAAGACATTCTATATGGACACCACCACCGTTTCTGTACCTGTCAATGTGACTTGGGAGGTAGACGGCAAGGTCTTGGAACCCAGTGATCTGGTTCGCGGTCTGGACTTTGATGGCAATGGCGCAGTCAACGCCGCCGATGGTCAGGCACTTCTGGACCATGTGGTGGACAACACAAAGACCATCCAAAATCAGGATAAGGCGGATTTGGACAAGGACGGCGATGTAGATACACAAGATGCATACCTGTTCTTCAAAAATCTTGGTACCGGCACCGTTATGGTTCCCGCGGATGGTTCCGTTAAGGTCCATGTGAAGGTGGAACTGACCGATGCATGGCAGGAATATCTGAAAACTGCCACCAATGGCGTGTATGTGGAAGGCTATGTCTTTGCTGAGAGCATGGCAAGCGCAGAAGGTGTGGAAGGCACAGTCCACTCCATTCCTGTTTTGGGCTTCTACGGCAACTGGAGCGACCCTTCCATGTATGATGCAGGCATTCTGGCCAAGTACAGAACCGGCGAAGACTTCCGGATGCCTTACCTGGGCAGCATCGAGGCCAATACCTATCTGGTAACCTATGCCAATGACCCTGAAAATGTCTATGCTTTGGGTGGAAACCCCCTGATTCCGGATAAAAAATATATGCCCGAGCGTAACGCCATCAACTCTGTCAACGGCGATGCCGTGAGCAAGGTGCAGTTTGCCGCCATTCGCAATGCGGCGGCCTCCCGGTTTACCGCTAAGAATGTAACCACAGGAGAAGAGTTGGTAGAAGCGCTTCCCGGCGCAGTGGGCGCTGCCTATTTCCAGCCTGCATCCGGCCGCTGGAATAGCAATGGCTACGCTTTGAAAGCCAACTTTGTTCCTAAGGGTGCAGCAGAAGGGGATCAGCTTCTCGTGAATTTGGCTCTGGCACCTGAGTATTACGAAGATGCCGAAGGGAACATCCGCTGGGATGCTCTGGGGAAGGGCGCCAACTTCAGCCTGCCTCTGGTTGTGGATAACACCGCACCTGTTCTGGAAAATGTATCCCTTAGCTTCACCGACAACACCCTGCACGTCACTGCTTCGGATAACCAGTACATTGCGGCTGTGGCTCTGTTCAACAAGAGCGGCACCAAGGCCCATACGGCAGCTGGTTCGATTGCGGATATCAAGCCTGGGGAGTCGGCTGAATATGTTCTGGATCTGTCCAATGTAAACGGCAAGAAGTTTGCCTTGCAGGTTATGGACTATGCCATGAACACCACCACCTACATGCTTGAAGTGGAGCTTGGTGAGCAACAGCCCCTTCCTGAGATGATTGCATTCACCATGCAGGGCAAATACTGGTTTGCGTTTGATAAGAATACAGCCTATGACGAAGATGCACCTCAAGGCCTCCCGTCCTACAGCCCCACCAAAGAGATGTTTACAGCAGCAACCATTGCAGACCACATTGTTCTTGCTGCAACGGAAAATGGGGATCTGTATGCGATGCCCGAAGATGACCTGACGGAAGAGAACCTGATTGGTAATATTGGGATGCTTCTCAGCGATATGGCTTACAATAAGGCAGATGGCAATGTTTATGCTGTCAGCGACGGTAAGCTGTATACCATCGATAAGCTTACCGGTAAAACTGCCGAGGTAGGCACCATCGGTATTCTTACCAACACACTGGCATGTGATGCAGATGGTACCTTCTATTGCAACAAGTATGGTACTTCTGAGGTTTATAAGTTTACCCTGAATACGATCGAAGCGCCTGAACTTTTGGGTACGGTTAATGGTGAGATTGCTTCCGAGTATATTCAGACTATGGAAATCAATCCCAACACCAATATGCTCTGCTGGAACTCTTACTATACCAAGATGGAGGAGTTCTTTGGCATGACCTTTGAGATTGGTTTCTCCTTCTATATTGAGATGGACACCAAGACAGGGGAAGCCACGGTCTACAATGACCTCTGGGAAGAAATCAGCAGTTTGATTATTCCGGAGCGTACTTCCGGCGGCGGTTGGGCTGATCCCACGGATCAGATTTCTGGAATTCAGCTGTCCCGGGATACCCTCAATGTTCTCAAAGGCACCACAAAGCAGCTGTCTGCTGTGGTTCAGCCCTGGACGGCGAAGGATCGCACAGTGACTTGGACCTCTGCGGATGAAAACATTGCCACTGTAGACGACAGAGGCGTTGTGACCGGTATCGGGGTCGGTACAACCACTATAACTGCGGCCTCTACACTGGATCCTACGGTGACTGCGCAGTGCAGCGTAACCGTTGAAACCCTGGATGTTACAGCGAAGGGCCTGCTCCAGGACAAGGAAGGCCATCCCATGTTCTTCACATGGAATATGGGGGAAGAAGATACCTGGACACCCGGTGCAGCTGTGGACACCAACATGGTCTCTGCAACATTTGATACTGACAAGAAGTTCTATTACGTTCAGGAAGACTCTTCCGGGCTTCTGATGCACAAGGTTGGCGAGGATGGTGTCAGCGTGGCAACCTCCGAAACCAATGGTGCCGGGGTTCCCCTGTGGGATATGGCCTACAGCTCCCACTTCTCTACAGAGGACACTGCTATGGTTTCCTCTATTTACGGATATTATTTCCTATCCCCCAAGGATCCCATGAATCTGGATGGAAGAGCATTTGATCTTCAGGGCCGCTGTGAATATCTGACGGCTATTACCTCTTTGGGATATGAGGAATATCCTGATCAAGACACCGGTACACTGTTGGATACCGAGCATGTGGTACTGCTGGCCAAGGATGGGACGGTTTTCCACTTCTGGATTTACGAAGATGGCGATTCCATGAGTGCATGGCTGGGCAGCTATCCCAGCAATCTGAACCTGCCATTTGCAGGCTATAACAACCTGGATAAGATGTATTGCTCCCTGGTACCTGGCGATGAGGGAACTCTGTATCTGTCTTATTTCACCGGTGAATCCAATGAGCTGTACCGCCTGACCTTTGATGATGTCAAGAAGGAATACACGGCTGATTTGGTAGGTAGCTTCGGCGATGGCGTATGGCCTGTGATCCTCACAGAAGTTACCGATAATACGGAATCCGGAAACAATGTGGGTCCTGTAGCGAATGAGAAGATGGAATCTGTGGTAGTGACTGAGGCTGATATGCAGGCTGCTGCTGAGGCCATGGAAAACAATACCGCAAATAAAATCTTTGAACTGACACAGGAAGCCAAGAATGCCAAATCTGAGATTCAATCCACTTCTCAGGTGGAAGAGAATGAGACGACCGTCACCGTTACGGTGACAGCCAAGGACGCGGCTGGTGCCGATGTTGCTTCTACCAATGCCTTGATGTGTGTAAGCTATGACACTTCCAAGCTGGAGCTGATGGATGCGGCGGTTTATGGTGATTACACCTCCAAGGTTCTGGCAGACGGCAAGGTCACCTTTGGCTATGTCTCTC
>JAHHRZ010000006.1 GCA_020025515.1 Oscillospiraceae bacterium
TCGAACCTGTGACCCCATGCTTGTAAGGCATGTGCTCTCCCAGCTGAGCTATGCTTCCATCCGTTTCGCTTTGGCGTTCACACCTCAGCGACGGGTTTAATTATACACAGGAACCCCCATTTTGTCAAGCACAATTTTGAAATTTTTTCAACTTTTTTTCCCATTGAAACTCCCTCTGCAAAGGGCCGGCTTCTCCCTTTTGCAGAGGGATGAATTCCATTGCTTACAGGGTTTCCAGCAGCGTTTCCACTTCCTCCGGTGCGAACTGATAATCCGCATCGCAGAATTGGCAGCCGATATGAACCGTCTCTCCATCGTGAACAATCTGTTCCAGCTCTTCCCTGCCCAGACTCACCAAAGCCCCACGGACACGATCCCGGGAACAATAGCACCGATATTCCACAGGGGTGGTCTCCAAAAACTCCAGCTCCATGCCGGCGCAGGCGGCTTTCAAAATCTCCTCCGGCGTCATGCCGTTTTCCAGCATGACTGTCACCGCACCGGCAGACTGGATCCCGGCTTCCAGGGTGTCCACAACCGCATCCGGCGCACCGGGCAGCAGCTGAATGAGATAACCACCGGCCACCTTCACACTCTGATCCCGATCCACCAGAACCCCCAGTGCACAGGCTGTGGGGGTCTGCTCACTCTGGGCAAAATAGCTGGTGATATCGTCGGCAATCTCTCCCGTGACCAGCTCCACGCTGCCCACATAGGGTTCTTTCATTTGCAGATCCCGAATCACCGTCAGCATACCGTTGGTTCCCACGGCGGCGCCCACATCCAGCTTCCCCGGCCGCTGCTCCATGAGAGGCACCTGAGGATTCTGGATATAGCCCCGGACATTGCCTACCGCATCCGAGACACACAGGATCGTCCCCACGGGGCCGCCTCCGTTGACCTGCAAGGTCAGAGAACCGTTCTCTACCTTCTGGGTGTTGCCCATCAGGCTTGCGGCGGTCAGAAGCCGCCCCAGTGCCGCTGTGGCGTTTGGGGTGCTGCCCTGAATTTGAGCTCCCCGGCGGACGATCTCCGTGGATACCACTGCCGCCATTTTTACAAAGCCATCTTTGCTCATGGCCCTTACAAGATAATCAGACATTGCTTGTTTCCTCCTTTACTGCCAGGAAATAGACCCGCTGCTCCCCTTCTCCGGGGGCTTCGTGCCGCAGGTCTCCATAGAGTGTAATGTCTTGAAATCCGGCCTGTTCCAGATATCCCTTCAGTTCCTCCATGGCATAGGCGTATTCCTGATGCTCCTCCTGGCTTCGCTCCCACAGCTTTCCGTGGCGCTGGAAAATATCCATGCCATAGTAGCAGATGTTTTCTTCCTGCTCAAACATTCCCCGCCAGACACAATAGACGTCCTGATCCTCGTCCAGAAACACCTGTCCGTCCATATTGCGGAGCTTTTCCGGTGTGTTCACATCAAAGAGGAACACCCCTCCGGGGGTCAGAGCGTCGTATACACGGCAGAAGGTTTCCTGACAGTCTTTGGGATTTGTAAGATAATTGATGCTGTCCAGACAGCACATGACCAGATCCACAGGTTCCGGCAGACGAAGGTGTTCCATCCGTTGGCGCACAAAGAAAGGGCGGTTGCCCGACAGCTCCCAGGCCTTTTCCGTGGCCACGGTCAGCATTTCCTCGGACATATCCACCCCGATCACATCATATCCCGCCTGTGCCAGGAGCACAGACATGGCACCGGTGCCACAGGCCAGATCCAGAACAGAACGGGGCCTGAGACCCCGTTCTGCCAGAAGAGACTGGGCAAATGCCAGAATTTTCTCATAAGGAACATCATTGGTCAGCCGGTCGTAGGATACGGCCAGAGACTCATATGCGCTCATTCCTCGTCCTCATCCCCCATACGGTCGATGACCAGACGATAGCCGTCGGTACCATAGTTGAGAGAACGGTTTACACGGCTGATGGTGGCACTGCTGGCCCCGGTGATCTCCAGGATCTTGTTGTAGATCATGCCCTGATTCAGCAGCTGGGCAACCTCAAAGCGCTGCTCCATGGCGTTGAGCTCAGGCACGGTGCACAGGTCCATAAAGAAGTTGTAGCACTCCTCAGGGGTCTTGAGGGCCAGGATTGCACGGTACAGGGGGCTATCGGGATTTGCTTTTCTATTTCTGCTATTCATAATAAAATCCTCCATATCAATTTATAGTCTAAATTTTAACTGTGTTACTGTATGAATGACAGTTTTATTGTAGTGCATGAAACCGGAAAAGTAAAGAGCTTTTTCCGTATTTTCATGAAAAATCTTTTGAACATTCTATGAATATCTCTGTACGAAGGTACAGTTGTGCCTATTGTATACTCATACCATGCTAATTCTGCATCTTAAAACAGTCTTTTTTTAAACCAACGGCGGCGCACCACACAGATATGTGGTGCGCCGCTCGGAATCAGAATCTCCTATTGACAGTCATTGGCCGCTCTTAACGGTTGAAGATCTTGAAGATCTCATCGATGTCATCTACATCCTCCGCAGGAGCAACAGGCTTACGGCCGGGAACAGCAGAGGAAGACTGCTTGCTTGCGGCAGTCTTGGCCGCAGGCGCAGGCTCCTCGATCTTCTCACCGAAGCCGGTGGCAATGACCGTGACCCGCATCTCATCTTCAAACTCGTCGGAGTAGGTTGCGCCGAAGATGATGTTTGCCTCGGGGTTGGCGGCCTCCTGCACGATGCTGGCAGCGGTCTCCACATCGTCCAGCGTCAGCTCAGGAGAGCCGGTAACGTTCACCAGAACGCCGGTTGCACCGTTGATGGAGGTTTCCAGCAGAGGGCTGGCCACGGCGGTCATAGCGGCCTGCTCGGCCTTTTCACGGCCGGAAGCAATGCCCACGCCCATATGTGCACGGCCAGCGTCCTTCATGACGGCAGAGACGTCGGCAAAGTCCAGGTTGATGATGACACGCTCAGAGTAGCCAACCAGCTCAGAGATGGAAGTCACAGCCTGCTTCAGCACATCGTCCGCAATGCCGAATGCGTTGGCAAAGGTGATCTTCTGCTCGGTGACATACTTGAGACGATCATTGGGAATGATAATCAGAGAGTCCACCTTTTCAGACAGAGCGGCAATGCCGGACTCGGCCTGACGCATCCGGTTGGCGCCTTCAAACTTAAAGGGCTTAGTCACAACGCCAACGGTGAGAATACCGGCCTCGTGGGCCAGGTCAGCCACCACAGGAGCTGCGCCGGTGCCGGTACCGCCGCCCATACCGGCGGTGATGAAGACCATATCGGTTCCTTCCAGAATCTTGGAGATGGCCGCACGGCTCTCCTCAGCGGACTTCTTGCCGATCTCGGGCTTGGAGCCGGCACCCATGCCGCCGGTGAGCTTCTCACCGATCTGCACCTTGTTGGGGCATTTGGACTTATTGAGATCCTGCTTATCGGTATTGACAACAACAAACTCCACGCCGTCCACGCAGGAATCGATCATACGGTTTACAACATTATTGCCGGCACCGCCGACACCAATGACCTTAATATTTACAACTCTTTCCGGATAAGCCTCAACAAAATTAGACATATCGCTTTCCTCCTATGTATTCTTTGTATTCACACCGCAAAGGGCAGAAGCAGTTAATTTTATACCTTTTTATTCTATCGTGAAATCGTCGATTGGTCAATAGAAATTTCTCACATTTCGGCAAAGTTTTTCCTTACCAGGGGGTAAAGGTGGCTTTCCCTGCCTCCTTAATGCTCAAATCCAGGGTTCCGCCCCGGTACCCGTCGGCCTCCAGACGATCCACAGCCTGCACCATATAGCGCACCTTATATCCCAATTCTGTAGGGCCGCTCAGAAGGACCTGGTACTTTTCCCCATACCAGACCTGCAGATCATACAGAGAGCTGGCATCCACTTTTGTGGCTTTTCCCGTGCGATCCGATTCTTCCAGTGCCTTCAAAATGGAAATCGCCGCCTCCATGCGCTCCTGGGCAAAACCGACGGTGTTGGCAATATCGGCGCTTTTCTGCTCTTCCGTATCCTTCTGATCCTCTTGGGTCACCTGCAAAGTGCCGCCTGCCGTGGGGTTCACCGCCTGAATTCCCACAATGTGGGTATGCTTCATGGCTTCTTCCCCGCTGACCTGCTCCAGAAGCTTTCCTCTGGCATCCATCAGCCACCAGGAGCCCTCAGGGCCCTCTACGGCATAGGTGATGTCCAGCTCCACAATGTCAATGGTAACCGTATTTGGCAGCTTTATACCCACCTGTACCTCCGACACATAGGGAAGATCATTTAATATCTGCCCCGCAGCCTTGGATTTATTCAAAGTCAGCAGGCTTTCCCCCATTTCCAGACCGGAGGACGCAATCACCTGGTTTGCATCATACTTGCTGTTGCCCGTAACCCGGAGATTCTGGACCCGGAAGAAAATGGTCATGCCAAGCACCAGGGCCAGCACCACCGCCGTCATGGTAATCAGTTTCAAAATCAGCTGCCGGCGAGGTAGGGCCGCAGGAGGGGTACGCTTGTTTTGCGCCCGTCTTTCCGGCTGCTTTCGGCGCCGGGGAGGCTCCTGTTTTCTTCTTCTGGCTGCCGGAGGGGCCGTTCTTCTGGCTGGGCTTTCAGGGGGCTCCGACCGTCTGGTGCGGCCTGCGGGCGCACTTCGGTCCGAGCTTGGGCTGCCGGGTCTGGAGCCTCTTGATCCGGAACGATCCGGTCTTTGGCGCTCCGGTCTGGAACGAGTCCCGGAAGCCGGTGGTCTCTGTCTTCTTCTTTGTTCTTCCCGATCCATTGTATCTACCCTCCATGGCGGCAATGCCGCACAGTGTCATTTGTGTATCTCGATCTCCGCTCCCAGAGCGGACAGCTTTCCGGGAAAATCCTCGTAGCCACGCAGAATATGTTCAATCCTGCAAAGGTGACTTTCCCCCTGGGCCTGGAGGGCGCCCACCGCCATGGCAGCTCCGCCTCTCAAATCCGTGGCCTCCAAATATGTACCGCGCAGATGCTCCACCCCATGGATCACCGCCACAGTGCCCTGGGTTCGGATGTCTCCTCCCAGCGCCCGCAGGGCCGGGACATGGCGATAGCGATCTGCGAAAATATTCTCTTCGATTACCGTGACCCCGTCCGCCCGGAGCATTGCCGCCATAAAGGGCGCCTGTGCATCCGTGGGAAAAGCGGGATACGGGCCTGTTCGGACGGGATATGTGGAGTTCAGTCTCTTAGGTGCCTGCAACGCAAGGAGCTGTTCTTCCTCCCGGAATCGGCATCCTGCCAATGCGAAGCAATGGATCACAGGCTCCAAATACCCCGCTACAGCGCCCCTCACTAAAACCTCCCCTCCGCAGCCCGCCACCGCAGAGAGATAGGTTGCCGTTTCCATTCGGTCCGGCATGACCTCATAGGAAGCTCCCTCCGGCAGCCCGCCCTCTACTTGCAGCATAGAGGTGCCTCTGCCATAGATCTTCGCTCCGCCGGCAGTGAGAAAGCCAATGAGGTCCCCGACCTCCGGCTCCTTTGCCGCATTGTAAATGGTGGTGGTCCCCACCGCTCCCAAGGCCGCCAGAATCAGATTCTCTGTGGCGCCCACACTGGGATAGGATAAGGCAATCGTTCCGCCTGTGAGGGTTCCCCCACAGGTAACACTGCCATCTTTCTGCGTCACTTCTGCACCCAGCGTTTTCAATCCGCTCAGGTGCAGATCAATGGGCCGCTTGCCCAAAACACAGCCTCCCGGTTGAGACAACCGGCATCGGCCCAGACGGGCCATAAGAGGCCCCAGAAACAATATCGAGGAACGCATGGTTCTCATGAGGGCTTCCGGGATTTCGTCTTCCCGAAGATCCCCGGCGTCCACACTGATGCTGCGGCCCTCCCAGGCGACCTTGCACCCCAGGGCCTTCAGAATCTCCACCGCCGACTCCACATCGGAAAGATGGGGGCAGTTGTGAAGGGTGCATCCTTTTGTAAACAGCAACGAGGCAGCCAGCAGGGGCAAAACACTGTTCTTAGCCCCCTGGGGCCGAAGCTCCCCGGCCAGAGGCCTGCCGCCTCGGATAATCAGTTCTTCCATCAATGAGCCTTCCCCCGTTTCTCATGGGTTTTTCCCAGTCTATGCACTGGGGGAAGGTTCGGTGTCTGTTCTTATTTTTCCTTTGCCAGGTCCAAAATCACCTGACAAATCCGCTGGGCGGAGTCCACCACCGCCAGATCCAGCAAAGCCCTGCGCATGACCCGGCATCTGGCCTCATCTTCCAGAAGGGCCTTTACCTCGGAGAACAGCCGCTCCGGCGTGCACTCCTCTTCCCGCAAGACCTGGGCCGCTCCACGGTCGCCCAGGACTCTGGCATTCTTTTCCTGATGGTTGTCCGTCACATTGGGAGAGGGCACAATAATGCATGGCGTGCCGGAAGCGGCGATTTCATTCAGGGTGGAAGCACCGGCCCTGCCGATCACCACATCTGCCGCCGCCATCCAGGTGGGCATATCATAAATATATTCCTCCATCCGGATGCCGGGGCATTGGGACAGATCCACCTTCTGCTTTACATAGTCTCCCATCCACTTCCAGCCGTAGGAGCCTGTGGCGTGGAGGTGCTGCCAGGGGCAGCCGGCCTCATGCTCCAGACGCATAAACTCCGCAATGATCTTATTCATATCCCTTGCTCCCAGACTTCCCCAGGCAGAGACAATGAGGGGCCGATCATCCAGACCCAGCTTTTCCCGGGCCTCTTCCTTTTTGGTGTACAGGAATTCCTGCCGCACAGGCATTCCCACCACCTCCACCCGCTCCGGGCTGTGGTAATAGGTTCGGCTCTCGGCAAAGCTCACCATGATCTTAGCCGCCCGATCTGCCACCATGCGGGTAGTGAGGCCGGGAACGGCGTTGCTCTCATGAACGCAGGTTGGAACCCCCATTTTAGAGCCCATGCGCAACATAGGAAAGCTGGCAAAGCCGCCGGTTCCCACTATCACATCCGGGTGAAAGTCCCTGATGATCCTTCTGGCCTTCCAAAGGGCCCCGGCCGTGTGGCAGGCACCCGCCACATTGTGCCAGATGGCCTTGGGGCCAAAGCCCCGGCGCAGACTTCTGGGGTCCAATGTCTCCAGAGGAAAGCCTGCCTGAGGCACCAGGGTGCACTCCATGCCGCCGTCGCCTCCCACGAACAGAATATTGCACTGGGGACGGCGCTCTTTCAGCAGCTTTGCAACGGCGATGGCAGGGTTGATATGGCCCCCGGTGCCACCGCAGGTAAATATCACATTCAATGGTCTCCCTCCCTATCTGGTGCTGGAACTCCAGCGGGAAATACTCAAAATAATCCCCATTTCACCCAGGGCCATCAGAAGGTTGGTACCGCCATAGGAGAAGAAGGGCAGGCCTACGCCTGTAGAGGGCAATAGATTGGACACAACGCCAATGTTCAAAAAGACCTGCACCGCCAGCAGGGTGGACAGGCCCACTCCCATCATGGTGGAAAAGCGATCCTTTGCGTGAAGGGCGATCCAATAGCCTCTGAGAATCAGGAGCATAAACAGAAGCATAATGCCCAGGGCGCCCACAAGGCCCAGCTCTTCACAGACCACCGCAAAAATATAGTCGTTGTGCTCCTCCGGCAGATACAGGTGCTTCTGCCGCCCCATGCCGAAGCCCAGACCGAAGAGGCCGCCGGAGCCAATGGCATACTGGGACTGCAAAATCTGATAGCCCGTGTTCTGTGGGTCTGAGTCCGGATTCAGCCAGGCGGTGATTCGATTGCCCGCATAGCCCATGATGCTGATGTACAGCACCAGAAAGATGGCCGCCGCTCCGGCACCAACGAAAATCCATCGCTTCTGAATGCCGCCCACGAAGAGCATGGCCACAGCCACCAGACCGATAATCATAATGGCGGACAGGTGCTTTTCCAAAGCCACCAACACAATAATCAGAAAGACGCTGCCGCCCACCCGCAAAATGCTATAGCGCCAATCCTGCATTTTTTCGCCGTACTTGTCCATGAGCATGGCCATCATAGTGATGACGCCAAACTTTGCAACCTCAGAGGGCTGGAACTGCTGGCCCGCAATGGTAACCCAGCGCTTTGCACCATTGACTTCCTCACCAATGATCAGAACCAAAAGAAGCAGGACAATGGATACGGCATAGACTAATTTCGCACATTTTTTCCAGATATCGCAGCTGATGCGGCTGGCCGCATACATCACGAGGATGCCGAAGAGCGCAACACCGCCCTGCCGCAGGAAAAAGTAGGTCGCATCGCCCTGCTCATACTCCGCCCGGACATAGCTGGCAGAAAACATCATTAGAAGTCCAATGCCGATCAGAAGCAAAACCAACGTCAAAAAAGGGACGTCTATCATGCCTCTGTCATCCACAGGGGGCTTGCGTTTTTGGGCTTCCTGTTTCAGTTCTTCCGTGGACACAACAGATCCCTCCCTTTCCGGTGATGCATGGTAAGATTAGATGTGGCCCTGAATACCAAACCAGGCCAGAACACACATAATGCAGGTTACGCCAACAAATACAGTGAAGATTTTCTCCTCTGACCAGCCGCACATTTCAAAGTGGTGGTGAATGGGAGCCATTTTGAAGACCCGCTTGCCGTGGGTCAGCTTGAAATAGGTCACCTGAATGATATCAGACAGGGTTTCGATGATGTAGATAAAGCCCACCAGGATCAGAACCAGAGGGATGTCCAGAGCAAAGGCCAGACCGCAGACGGCACCACCCAGGAACAAAGAGCCGGTATCGCCCATAAACGCCTTTGCAGGGTGGAAATTGAATACCAGAAATGCCCCCAGGCCCCCCAGAAGCGCCGCAGGGAACAGCGCCAGATTCCACTGTCTGGTTGCCACGGCGGCAACGGTGAAGAAGGCCATAACAGGCATGGTCACACCGGTGGCCAGACCGTCGATGCCGTCTGTCAGGTTGACGGCATTGACGCAGCCCACCATAACAAACATGGCAAAGAGAATATACACAATGGGGTGAATCTCCCAGGTCACCTGGAAGAAGGGCACATACAGCTTGCAGCTGAGCAGACCGGCCTTATATAGAACATACAGGAAAATACCGGACACCGCCATCTGGAGCATGGCCTTTTGCAGCGCATTGAGGCCCAGATTCCGATGGTATTTCACCTTGAAGAAGTCATCCAGGAACCCGATGAGGCCAAAGCTCAAAGACAGCACCAACACATACAGAGCGGAAAAATCCCCTCTTCCCATATACCGGATGCCAAACACCAGGCAAAGCAGGCTGGCGCCGATGAAGGCCAGGCCGCCCATGGTGGGGGTGCCTGCCTTGGTGGCGTGCCAGTTGGGGCCTTCCTCACGGATCTGCTGACCGGCTTTCAGGCGGCGCAGGGCGGGAATCAGTATGTAGCCCAGAAACAGGCCCAGGGCAAAGGCACACAAAATTGTCAATCCCACATGAAATAAATCAGACTGAAACATGGTTCATCCTCCTACTATCCTATCTCTCTTCCAGGAACAGCTCCAATGCCTGCTCCATTTTCATCCCTCTGCTGCCCTTAAACAACAGAGTATCCCCGGGTCTTGCCCGGTTTTTTAAGCTCTTGACCAGATCCTCTCTGGTTTTGAATGCCTTGGCATCATTGGGGCCCATGCCCCCCGTAAAGGCACCGCTTACCACCCGGTCGGCGTTGGTTCCCACGGCAAAGAGCAAGTCGCAGTTGGAGGCCGCAATCCGGCCCATGCGATAATGCTCCGCCTGGGCACAGACGCCCAGTTCCAGCATATCGCCCAAAACCGCAATCTTCCGGCCCTCCCGGCGGCCCAGCACCTTCAAAGAGGCCGACATGGACTCGGGGCCTGCATTATAACAGTCCTTGATAATGGTAAAGCCCCTGACCTCCAGAATCTCCTGACGGCCCTCCATATTCTGAAATTCCCGCAAAGAAGACCACATTTCCTCAGCAGGCACATCCAGGAGCTTCCCCACCGCAACGGCCGCCAGCGCATCGCTGACAAAGTGGTTGCCTTCCACGGGAAGATCCATGCCGAAATTGAGGTTGGCCGTGTGTACATGAAACAGGGTATGTCCGTTTTCTGTCTGGATATCGTCGGCGAACACCTGACACTGGGGATTTTCCATGCCAAAATACCAGGGATCTGTGGGGCAGGTATCCCGGCGAGACCACAAAAGAGGTTCGTCTCCATTGAATACCAGCTTTCCACCGGGCTGCAGGCCCTCCAGAATTTCCATCTTCGCCTGCAAAATCCCCTCCCGGGAGCCCAGATGCTCAATATGCATAGTACCGATATTGGTAATCACCGCAATATCAGGCTTTGCGATGGATGCCAGATACCCCATTTCCCGCAGATGGTTCATGCCCATTTCCAGCACTGCCACCTGGGTATCCCCGGGCAGAGCCAGAATTGCCATGGGCATGCCGATGTCATTATTATGATTTACAGGGGTTTTCCCCGTGCGGTACTTTCTGCTCAGAATGGCTGCCACCATTTCCTTGGTGGTGCTTTTGCCTACGGACCCGGTAATCCCCACCACGGTAATTCCCAACCGCTCCCGCTCTCCCCGGGCAATGTCCCCCAGGGCCTTTCTTGTATCTCCCACCACAATGGCCGGGATGCCCGGCTGAGGCTTTGTGCACAGCACTGCGGCCGCACCGGCAGACATGGCCTGAGGGATGAAGTCATGACCATCCCGTGCCCCCTCCAGGGCCAGAAACAGCTGTCCGGGCTGAATCTTGCGGGAGTCGTTGTTGGCACCCAAAAAGCTCACATTCTCAAATTCCGGTGCTACGGTACCGCCGCACCACCGGGCAGCCTGGGCCAGTGTAATCCTGCTCATAACGAAGTTCCTTCTTTCTTTTGTTCCCGCAGCCAAGAGGCCACTTCCTCCCGCTCATCCAGGTGGTGCTTCACGCCGTTAATTTCCTGATAGGTCTCATGGCCTTTGCCGGCCAGAACGATAATGTCATCCTTCTTTGCCTGTTCCAACGCAAATCGAATGGCCTGCCGGCGGTTTTCGATCACCGTATAGGGGGTCTGCGTTCCTTCCGCTCCTGCCAGAATGTCATTCAAAATGGCCATGGGCGCTTCCGTTCTGGGATTGTCCGAGGTAAAAATCACAAAATCAGCCTGATTGAGGCCAATGTTTCCCATAATGGGCCGCTTCTGCCGGTCCCGGTCTCCGCCGCAGCCAAACAGGGCAATGAGCCGCCCCTTACAGAACCCACGGACGGAGGACAGCACATTTTCCAGCCCGTCAGGGGTATGTGCATAGTCAATGAGCACGGTAAAATCATGACCCGGTGTGGGAACCACCTCAATGCGGCCCTTGACCCCCTGAGCCTTCGCCAGAGCCTCCACCGCCTTGTCCATGGGAAGGCCCAGGGCTTTGCTGAGCCCCAGTACCGTCATGGAATTATATGCCGTGAAGAGTCCGGGAATGTTCACCCGGACGGGATATTCTTTTTCTCCTTCCCTGAGGGTAAACTGCACATGATCCGCTTCCATCTCAAGATCCCTGCCGGTGAGATCTGCGTGGGTCTTTAAGGAGGTGGTAACGGCCTTGCAGGATGCATTCTTCCGCATCGTGCCGCAATAGTTGTCATCCACATTGAAGACACCGATATCGCACCGGGAAAAGAGCATTGCCTTTGTCCGTGCATAGTCCTCCATGGTGCCGTGGAAATCCAGATGATCTTCCGTGAGGTTGGTAAAGGCCGCCGCATCAAAATGAATGCCGCCCACCCGCTCCAGAGCCAGGGCATGGGAGGAGACCTCCATCACCACATACTTACACCCTGCCTGCACCATCCGGTGCAGCAGACCCTGAAGCTCGAAGCTCTCCGGCGTGGTGCGCTCGGTGGGGATCGCCTGCTGGCCGATCATATTCTGAATGGTGCCAATGAGGCCCACCTTCTCCCCGGTCACCTGCTCCAGCACCGATTTAAGCAGAAGCGTTGCAGAGGTCTTTCCGTTGGTTCCGGTCACACCCACCATCTTCACCCGCTCTGCCGGGTGATGGTACCAGTTGGCACCCAAAAGCGCCAGGGCCAGCCGGGCAGACTTCACCAGAATATAGGGGACCTCCTGCTGCGGCACCCGATCCGTAAGGACCGCCGCCGCCCCCAGCTCCATGGCCTTGGGGATATATTGGTTTCCGTCCGTGGCAAAGCCGGAGATGGCAACAAAGAGGTTGCCGGGCTTTACCTTTCTGGAATCATAAGCCACCGCCGTAATGTCTAAGGTGGCAGGGGCGCTGGAGGAAAGAACCTCCAGGCCCGAAAGCAGATCAGACAGTTTCATCTTGTCCGCTCCTTTGTCAATCAATTTTTAACCCTGCGGTCTTAGTCCCGGGCACTGTGGTCCGTAAAGCCCACTCGGACGGTGGTGCCCCGCACCACCTGCTTGCCCGGCGTTATGTTCTGTTCCGTTGCCGTAACATAGCCGCTGTCATAGTCGGCACCCCGGACCAGAATATAAAGTCCTGCATTTGCGGCAGCGTTGTTGGCCTCCGCAATGGTCATTCCGCTGAAATCGGGCACCTCCACCATGTCGGAGGGAATGTCCTCTCCCATGTAGATAATGATTTCGGAGTTGCCCGGCAGTTTTCCTCCTGCAATCGGGATCTGACCTGTGATCTGGCTGCCTTCGCCTACAATCTCGGCGGTCAGGCTCACTTCCTTCAGGGCTTGCTCTGCCTCGTCCTTGGTCAGGCCAATGAGGTTGGGCATCTCCACTTCCACGCCGCTCATATCCACGCCGGTGAGATCACGGGGGACCCCCAGATAGGGCAGGATATCTTCAAACACGCCGCGGACCGTGGGCGCCGCCATCACGCCGCCGGAAATATAGATTCCCGTGGCATTGGAGGGGGTATCCAGGGCAACTAATACAATATACTGCGGATTGTCCATGGGCGCAATCCCCACAAATGACACAATTTTATCATCGACATACTGGCCGTTCTCATCGACTTTGCCGGTTTTTTCTGCGGTTCCCGTCTTTCCGCCGATGGAATAGCCCGCGATTTTGGCATTTTTGGCAGTTCCTTCCTCCACAACGGAGAGGATCATCTCCCGCATGATGTCGCTGGTCTCCTTGCTGATGACCTGCCGTGTCATTTTGGGTTCTCTCTTTTCCACCACTTCTCCGTTGGCATCCAATACTTCTCCCACAATGTAAGGCTGCATCAGCTTGCCGCCGTTTACCACACAGGAAATGGCACGCACCAGCTGAAGCGGGGTAATGGTGAAGGTCTGGCCGAAGGAGGTGGCAATGACGGCGGCATCATAGCCGTCGGCGTTGGGGTCTGTAATCAGACTTTCCGGGAAGAAGTAGCCGCTGGCCTCGCCGGGCAGACCTACCCCCGTCGGCTCCAAAAGGCCAAATGCCTTGTAGTATTCATAGAATCGGTCGCCTCCCAGCTTCAGACCAATGTGAGCCAATGCCAGATTGCAGGAATTTTGCAGGGCCTGAGAGGTATTTTGCGCACCGTGGCCCTCATGCTTCCAGCAGTGAAGGGGGTCAGACCGGCCATAGAAGATTTCCTGTCCGGCGCAGTAGAAGTTATCATTGAGCGTGGTTGTGCCTTCCTCAATGGCGGCCGCCATGGTGACGATCTTAAAGGTGGAGCCGGGCTCGTAGCCATCGGAAACCACCCGGTTTCGCCACTGGGCCAGCCGTGCCTCAATGAGGGCCTCTTCATACACAGCCTCTCCCGTAATGTAATTTTCACTGCTTTGAGGAAAGACCATATAGGACCTGCGCAGCTTCTCCAGTTCCTGGGTCATACGGGGGTCGCTGATTTCCAAATAGTTGTTGGGATCATAGTTGCCCAGGGTGGTCATTGCCAGAACCGCGCCGGTGTTTACATCCATCACAATGCCAAAGGCGCCGTTCTGCACATCATATTTCTCCACAGCCGCAGTGAGGTTCTTGTCCAGGTAATACTGAACGGTGTTGTCCACGGTCAAAACCAGACTGTTGCCGTCGGAAGCTTCATAATACTTTTCATAGGAATAGGGCATTTCCGTCTCATAGTTGCCCTTGGTGGTAATGACCTTTCCTTCCGTTCCTTCCAGAATCCGGTTGTAGTAGGCTTCCAGTCCCTCCGCGCCCTGGTTGCTGGAATTCGTAAAGCCCAGGACATGGGAGGCCAAAGGTCCGTTGGGATAGACACGCTTGGAGTCCGGCTCCATGTGGATGCCGATGATCTTATTCTCTTTGATAAAAGCCCGGATCTGGTCTGTGACATTGGGAGGCTGCTTCCTGGCCAGGACCTTATAGCGCATGGTAGTATCTTCGGCCTGCTCCTTGATCCACGCAGGCTCCAGCTCCAGAATACCGGCTAGGGTGTTGGCAATGAGATTGAGGTCCTCTTTATTGTCGTGCAGCTCCTTGGGATCTAAAAACACGTTTTCTACACTGGCAGACTCCGCCAGAACATTCATATTCCGGTCATAGATGGAGCCCCGGGATGCCGTCACGGTCGTTGTGCGGGTCTGATTATTGAGCGCCCGCTGGGCATACTCGTCATGATGGAAAATCATCAGATTGGTCAGCATCCCCGCTACCGGAATAAACGCGACAATGCCGCACAGGATCATGACAACCCCGGTGCGGCGAAGCATCTGCAGGTCAGCCCGGACTCTGCCCTGCCGCCCTGCCTTTTGAGAAGATCGTTTTTGATTACGTTTGGATTTCATAGTGCCACCCGGTGCTTTCTGAATTTGGGTCAGTGCAGGAAGTGGGCAGTAAGAAGAATCCCTCACTGCCCACCAACTTACCCATGTCAAATTCTATGTTCTCTTAGCTCAGATATTCCAACAAGCCCTGTGCCGTCTCCACAATGGCCTCCCAAGCCGCCACAAAGGGATTGGAGGAGCTCTTTTGGGCCACAACCACAGTGTCTTCTGCGGAAACCTGAAGGGAAATGATCTGTTTCTCGGAAGGCTGCTGCATTCCCAGCTCCCTGGCCCTTTCCTCGATGCTCTTCAGATCAATGCTGCTGTTGTATTCATTGCTCAGCTTACTGTTTTCCTCCGTGAGGGTGGACAGCTCGTCTTCCAGATTCCCCACCTCGCTGGCGGACTGGTACACCTGGGCATAGCCGAAGATCACCAGCACCAGCATGGTCATTGCCACGATCACGCCTGCAACGCCAAAGGGTGCCACCACCATTTTCTGCCGCTCGGCAACATCGGTGCCGGGTTTTTTCTTTGGGGCAGGCTTCCTTTTATTGGCAGGTTTTCCGGTTGTTCTCCGCTTTGGTTCCGGAATATAGGCCGGTTCCACAGCGGCGGAGCCGTTGACGGTATAATCTACTCGTGCCAGATTGTCATATATTGCCATGTTCCGGCCTCCTTTCAGTCAGCATCTTTACAATTTTTCGCATACCCGAAGCTTTGCGCTTCTGGCTCTGGGATTTTCTTCCAATTCCTCCTGGGTCGAGGTAATGGGTTTTCTGGAAATGATCTTTACTTCGGGCTTTTTGCCGCAGACGCACACCGGAAATTCCGGCGGGCAGGTGCAGCCCTTGGCCTTGGCCTGCATGGCGCTCTTTACGATCCGGTCTTCCAGAGAATGGAAAGTGATGACCGCCAGCCGTCCTCCCGGATTCAGGCAGGCCGTGGCGTCCTTCATAACCTTCTCCACAGCGCCCAGCTCGTCATTGACCGCAATGCGGATGGCCTGAAAGCTCCGCTTTGCCGGGTGCTGCTTTTCCCTGAGGGCCTGAGGAGGCATGGCGCCCCTTATAATATCCACAAGCTCCAGAGTGGTTTCCACAGGCTTCTGGCTCCTGCGCCGCTCAATGGCGGAAGCAATCTGGGGGGCATAGCGCTCTTCCCCGTAATCATAAAGGATCCGGCGAAGCTCCTCTCTGGACCAGCCGTTCACCACATCATAGGCGGTGATTCCCGTGGATCTATCCATCCGCATGTCCAAGGGCGCATCGGCCATATAGGAAAAGCCCCGCTGTCCGTCGTCCAGCTGCGGGGAGGACACGCCCAGATCCAGCAAAATTCCATCCACCCCGGGGATCTCCAGATCCCGGAGGATCCGGGCAATTTCCTGAAAATTAGAATGAACCAGCGTCACACGGTCCCCAAAAGGGGCCAGCCGCTGCCCTGCCGCCTGCAGGGCCACCTGATCCCGGTCAACTCCGATGAGTCTGCCGGTGGTAAGCCGGGCCGCAATGCGGCTGGAGTGGCCCGCACCCCCCAGGGTGCCGTCCACATAGATGCCGTCCGGCTTGATATTAAGCCCCTGGAGACATTCCTCCAGAAGGACAGATTTATGGTTAAAGGTTATCACAGTCCAATCGCCTCCAGGGACGCCATGAGGTTTTCCGGGGTCAGCATTTCCTGCTCGTAGTCTGCATAGGCTGCCGCATCCCAGATTTCGGCCTGACCGGCCTGACCCACAATGACCACATCCCGGCTGATTCCGGCATACTGGAACAGGTTTGCAGACAAAAGAAACCGGAACTGGCGGTCCGGCACGCACTCCACAGCATTGTTAAAGATGAAGCCAATGGGACCGGATTTCTGTGCCAGAGTCATTGCGTTGTACCGCTCGTTGAGCTGATCCCAGCTTTCCTGGGTATAGGCTGTGAGGCAGCGGCGGTTGCCATGAAAGCCCACCGTAACATAGAACGTCTCCCCCAGCTCTCCACGGAGCTTTGCGGGGACAAACAATCTGCCCTTTTCATCTACCTTGGCTGTATACTTGCCGATCACTTGTCCTCACCTCACTCCACATTGCACCACAAATTAACCCTTTTACTCCACTACATGTAGTATAACCTCCCGCAGAGAAAAAATCAATCTCTTTTTCGAATAACTGTACATTATTTTTTGTGGTATTTTGTCGATTATGCTTCTGTTTCCCTAATTTTTGAACATTTGTTTGGGTTTACATAATCATTTGACAAAAACATCAACTCCCTGGCTCCGTTGGCACAAAATAATATGCAGTTATTCGCCGAATTATTGCATGCTGTACCGTTTTTCTGCCGGTTTTCCCACGCCGTCATGGCCCGCTCCCTTCCGGCTTGCAGATGCTGTCCCGGCCGTGTATGAAAGCCCTGATTCTTGGAGACAATGGAGCAAAAAGGAGGCGGTAGAATATGGTAAAAGGAATCTCCAGACAGGTCATTGTGGTAAAAGCCCCGGACGAGCCCCTGTTTGAGCAGGCCATCTTCATCCTGCGGGAGGATGCAGTGGGGAAAAACGGGATCTCACAGCGGCAGCTTCTGCGGCAGGCCAAGGAGGCCGCAGGCTATCCCCCTCCCCCCAGGGCCAAGGGGCGTATGAAAGAGCCTCTTTGCATCACCCTGGGGGCCGCGGCCATGGGGCTGGTGTGGCTGGTGACTTCCCTGCTGTAAGGAACTACAAAGGAAATTTTCCACTGCGCTCCATTTCTCCCAAATTTTCAGGGCGGCTGTGCTATGCTGAGTACACGCCGCCGGAAGGCTCCCCGTTGACCCGGGGAGAAAAATCGGGTATGATGATGCCGTGGAGGTGTTGTCTTTGGAAGATACCCAATTTATGGAGCTGGCTCTGGAGCTGGCACGGCAGGCGGCGGAAGAAGGAGAGGTTCCCGTGGGCTGTGTGGTCACCTTGGGCGACCGGGTGGTGGGCCGAGGCCGAAACCGCCGGGAGAAATCAAAAAACGCTCTGTCTCATGCGGAGCTGGAAGCCATTGAGGAGGCCTGCAAAACCTTAAACGGCTGGAGGCTTTGGCAGTGCACCCTGTATGTGACCCTGGAGCCCTGCCCCATGTGTGCCGGGGCCATCATCAACGCCCGGATTCCCCGGGTGGTGTATGGGGCATCCGATCAGAAGGCCGGGGCCTGCGGCTCTGTGTGCAATCTCTTTGAAGAACAATTCAATCACCATCCGGAATCTGTGCCTGGGGTTCTGGAGGAGGAATGTACCCAGGTTCTGAAAGACTTTTTCCGGCAGCTTCGGGCCACCCTGCCCACCAGAAAGCGGTGGAAGCGGCCGGAATAGGACGCACTAAGGAGGGGCTATGGAAAAATGGGGAAAACGGGTAAACAGGACCTGCGTGGGCGTTGTGCTGCTGGCTCTTCTGCTGCGGATGGGCGGGAGCAGTCTGGTGACAGCCTCTCAGGACCATAGAAGTCAGCTGGCATCCTTTTTTCTGTATCTGCAAACGGGGCTGATTGCATCTCCGGATGAGGCGCAGGAACATCCGGAGACCACGCCCCAAGGGGAGGAAGTCCTGGCGGCTCTTTCAAAAACCACAACGCCCCAGGTGCCTACAAAGGTCTTTGATTTTCCCACCTGGACCCCGGAGGAGCATGCGCTTCTGTCCTTCCCTTCGGAGCTGGCCCAGTCCATCGAGGTGAAGCTGTGCGGAGAGTATCAGCCGGATCTGCCGGCCCTTATGGAAAAGCCGGTGGAGCTGGACTTTTCCGGCACGGAGCCCAGAATTTTGATTCTGCACACCCACGCCTCCGAAAGCTACACCCAGTCCCCCGGCTGGGAATATACATCCAGCTCCCCCTATCGCTGTCTGGATGAGGAGCGCAGTGTGGTAAACGTGGGGAACCTGGTTGCCCAGCGGTTGGAGGAGGCGGGAATCCCCGTGATCCACGACAAGACCTTCCATGACCAGCCCTCTTATAATCATTCCTATTCCAGAGCCATGGAGACCATTTCCTACTGGATGGAACAGTATCCCTCCATCCAAATGGTGATCGATGTCCACAGGGATGCGGTGGAGCTTGAAAACCACGAACAGTACGCCACAAGTGCCATTGTAAACGGCACCCAAAGCGCCCAGGTCATGCTGGTCATCGGCAGCGACGAAGGCGGTCTGTATCATCCCACCTGGGAGAAAAATCTCAGCTGGGCTTTGAAGCTGCAGGCCCAGATGGACCGGCAGTTTCCGGGGCTTGCCCGTCCCCTGCTCTTCTATCCCCAGCGATATAACCAGCACGCCGCCCCCGGCTCCATTGTGCTGGAGGTGGGCACCACGGGAGACACCATGGAAAAAGCTTTGACCGCCGCCGATGCCTTCTGTCAGGTGCTGATTCAGGTGATCGACGGACTGAATTTACGAAGCTGAAAAGTTTTTTATAAAAACAGTTGAAATTCTTTTTAGAATCTGCTATACTATATATCGTTCCCGCGGGTATAGTTCATCGGTAGAATGCGACCTTCCCAAGGTTGAGAGGTGGGTTCGATTCCCATTACCCGCTCCATTTGAAAGTCTCCTTTGTGATTGCTGCAAAGGAGACTTTTTCTGCGTACTTTTCCCTGACAAAAGAAGGAGGATCCTATGCAGCACCATTGCGCCCCCCTGGAGGGGCTTACAGACAGCATCTACAGGAAAACGCACCACAAGTATTTCGGCGGCGTGGACTGCTACTATATGGCCTTTCTCTCCCCCACCATGCATCACAGTCTGACTGCCAGAGAAACCCGGGACCTCCCTCCTGCCGATTCCGTGCCCTTTCGGGCCATCCCGCAGATCCTGACCAAATCCCCGGAAGACTTCCTGTGGGCAGGTCAGGTGTGCAGAGACCTGGGCTATGAGGAGGTCAATCTGAATCTGGGCTGTCCCTCCGGAACCGTGGTGTCCAAAAGCAAAGGTGCCGGCATGCTTCGGGACCCTGAGGCCCTGCACGGGTTTCTGGAAGAGATCTTTTCTGCATCGCCTGTGAAAATCTCCGTAAAGACCAGACTGGGTCTGGAACGTCCGGAGGAATTCCCTGATATTTTGGAGGTTCTGAACCAGTTCCCTCTGGAATCCCTTACCATCCATCCAAGGGTCCAAAAGCAGTTCTACAAAGGCAGAGTTTCCATGGAGTCCTTTCGCTGGGCGGCAGAGCACTGCACATGCCCCGTGATCTACAACGGCGACCTGTGCACGCAGGCGCAGATTGAGAACATCGAAACCACCTTTCCTCATCTGCAAGGCCTCATGGCAGGCCGGGGACTCATTGGAAATCCCGCCCTCTTTGACCGGGGTGTTCCCGATCGGCAGACCCTTTCTCAGTTTCACCGGGAGCTTCTGGAGGGCTACCGCTCTGCCTTTGGCAGCGACCGCAACGCCATGTTCCGACTGAAAGAGGCCTGGCGGTATCTGCTGTGTCTCTTTGAGGACGGGCAGAAGCTGGGAAAGGAACTTCGGAAAACCACAAGCTTTGACCGATATCTGGAGATCACCCGGCGGATTTTTGAAGAGCTTCCCATGCGGAAAGAATTGGAAGCAGATTGGATCCCATAAATAAGGATTGCATTTATTTATAATTTTTGGTATACTTTTTCAAAAGGCGAAAGGAGGCATACTGTTTGAAAATACAAGAGTCAGCAGAAAACTATTTGGAAACCATCTACATGCTCCAAAAGCGAAACGGACAGGTACGCTCCATTGATGTCGCCACTGAGTTATCCTTCTCCAAGCCCAGCATCAGTGTGGCGATCAAGAACCTGCGCAAGGGCGGCTATGTAGAGGTGGACGAACTTGGCCACATTCTTCTGTGCGACAAAGGAAGAGAGATTGCAGAGCGTATGTACGAGCGGCATACCTTTTTATCCCAATGGCTCATGGATCTGGGGGTGGACCCGGAAACCGCAGTGGAGGACGCATGCCGCATGGAGCATGTGATCAGCAACACATCCTTTGAAGCTTTGAAGGCCCATGTGGAATCCCACAGTGTATAGAAAATTCGGGGCCGTCTCCCTATCCGGTGAGGCGGCCCCATCCTTATACCCGCTTGACCCGCTGTGAAGCCCCGCTTCACGGAACGGATCGGAAAGGAATGCGCAATGCGGATCTGGACTTTGATGGAAAATACCTCAGGCTCTGCCGCCCTGAAGGCCGAGCACGGACTGAGCCTGTATCTGGAAACCGGAACCAAAAGGATCCTGTTTGACACCGGGCAGAGCGGGGCCTTCTGGGAAAATGCCGAGAAGCTGGGCATCGATCTGGCCCAGGCGGAGTTCGCCGTGTTGTCTCATGGCCACTATGACCACGGCGGCGGACTGCGCCGATTCCTGGAAGGAAATTCTCATGCCCCCGTGTATCTGAACCGCCACACCTTTCTCCCCTGCTATCACGGCCCGGACCGATATATCGGTCTGGATCAGGATTTGAAATCCCAGCCCCGTCTGCATTTTGTGGACGATGTCTTTTCTCTGGGGGAGGGACTGGAACTTCGGACCTGCAACGACAGGCAGCGGCCTTATCAAAGCCAAGGCGGGGAGCTCAGTGTCTTTTCAGGCGGGAACCATGTCCCGGACCTATTTCTTCATGAGCAGTATCTTTTGGTAGAGGAAGAGGGAAAACGAATTTTATTCAGCGGATGCTCCCACAAGGGGATCTGCAATCTCCTCCACTGGTTTTCCCCCGATGTGCTGATTGGAGGCTTTCATCTCAACAAATTGGATCCAAAGGGGCAGGAATTATATGAAATCGGGCAGATTCTCAAGGAAAGCGGCACCAGATTCTATACCTGCCATTGTACGGGGCAGGCCCAGTATGAGGCCCTGTCGTCCCTGCTGGGGCAGCGCCTTACTTATCTTTCCACAGGGATGTGTATTGAATTGTGATATTTCAGGAAAATTATCTTTCCCTTTTGGGTAAATTGTTATATAATGCACCCAAAAGGAATTGCGATTGGAGTTCCGGTTGAAAGGACGATTGTGTATGGAACAACGAATGGAACTGCTGCCCGGCGTCTGGCTCTGCGGCGTTGAGACCCGGCAGTTTAAGGGCGCCTGTCTCAGCTTCAGTCTGCTGCGGCCCCTGCGGCAGCAGGAGGCATCCAAAAACGCACTGCTTGCCAATGTGCTCATGCAGGGCTGTGAAACATATCCCGATATGCAGAGCATTTCTCTGGCTTTGGATCAGCTCTATGGAGCGGGTATGGGGCCGCTGGTTCGGAAAAACGGTGAAATCCAGACCTGCGGGTTTTACCTCAGCTTTCTGGAGGAACGCTTTGCCATGGAGGGCGACCGGATTCTGGAGCCTATGCTGGAGCTGCTGGGAGAGATTCTCCTAAAGCCCTGTGTGCAGCACGGAGCCTTCCGGTCTGACATTGTGGAGCTGGAAAAGGAAAATCTCATCAGCATCATTGCCTCCTCCATCAACGACAAAAGAAGCTATGCGTCAAAGCAGATGCTCAAAGCCATGTGCAAAGACGACGGTTTCGGCATCTCCCGTCTGGGCGAAATCGAAGATGTGAAGGCCATCACCCCGGAAACTCTTTATGCCCACTACAAAAAGGTTCTGGAAACCTCCCCCATTGAACTCTTTTATGCCGGCAGCACCCCTCTGGAGCAGGTGGGCGCCTGTCTGCGAAAGGTGCTCAGGGATCTGCCCCGGGGAACTTTGGAACCGCTGCCCTTCTGTGCCATGCCTCGCAGACAGCAGGTGCAGTATCTGGAAGAGACCATGGATCTGACCCAGGGCAAGCTCTCCATGGGCTTTACCACCGGGGTCACCACCAAAGATCCCCTCTTTGTGCCCATGATGGTGTTCAACGCCCTGTTCGGGGGAGATATGACCAGCAAGCTGTTTTTGAATGTCAGAGAGAAGCTGTCTCTGTGCTACTATGCCAGCTCCGGCATGTACGGCGCCAAGGGCATTATCACCGTGTCCTGCGGCATTGAAACCGCCAACTATGAAAAAGCAAAACAGGAGATCCTTTCCCAGCTGGAGGCCTGTCAGAGAGGCGAGATTTCCGGCCACGAGCTGGAAGCCGCCAAGGAGGCCATGCGTTCCAGTCTGGTGGCCATTCCCGATTCCACAGGCCGCATGGAGGATTACCATATGTTCTGTCTTTTGTCCGGCTTCTCTCTGGACCCCGGGCAGTATCTGCAGGCCGTGCAGCAGGTCACCATTCAGGATGTGGTGACCGCCGCAAAGCAGGTGTCTCTGGATACCATATTCTTCTTGAAGGGGGCTGCCCAATGACCATCACCAAATACCCGGCGCTGGAAGAAACCTTATATGAAACCGTCCTTCCCAACGGCCTTCCCGTCTGCGTCCTGCCTAAAAAGGGCTTCACAAAGAAATGCGCCTATTTTGTCACCAATTACGGCTCCATCGATACAGACTTCACCTGGCAGGGAAAGCAGTACCACACCCCCGCAGGGGTGGCCCACTATCTGGAACACAAGATGTTCGATCTGGAGGGCCGGGATGTCATGGCGGAGTTTTCCGCCATGGGCGCAAATCCCAATGCCTTCACCAGCTATTCCATGACCGCCTACTATTTTACCTGTACGGAGCACTTTCAGGACTGTCTGGAGCTTCTGCTGACCTTTGTCTCTACCCCTTACTTTACACAGGAGTCTGTGGAAAAAGAACGGGGCATCATCGCCCAGGAAATTCGGATGTATGAAGACAGTGCCGACAGCCAGGTCTATGAGGATCTCTTTGAGGCCCTGTATCATCACCATCCTGTCCGGGTCCCCATTGCCGGAACGGTGGAAAGCATCGGGGAAATCACCGCCCAGACCCTGTATGACTGCTATGGGGCGTTCTATCACCCCGCCAATATGATGCTGTGCGTGGTGGGCGATGTGGACCCCCAGGAGGTTGCGGCCCTGGCAGAAAAAATCCTGCCCAAAGAGTCCCTTCCCCTTCCCCGGCGGGACTATGGGCCGGAGGAGCCCATGACCTGCAAACAGGTCAGAACCAGACGGGTGATGGATGTGGCCATGACCACCTTCCAGATGGGCTTCAAAATGCCCTGGCCCGGCTTTGGGCCTCAGGCCGTGCGCCAGCAGATGGTGGGGGATCTGGCGGCGGAAGCCCTGATGGGAGAGTCCTCCCCTCTGTATCTGCGGCTTTATCAGCAGGGCCTCATCGATTCTTCTTTCGCCTGCGGCTATGAGGATCTTCCCGGAGTTGCCCTTCTGAGCTGCGGCGGTGACAGCGACCGGCCGGAGCAGGTCTATGAGGCCATTTTGCAGGAGGCCCGGCGCATTGGCACAGAGGGTCTTGACCTGGAGCTGTTCAGCCGCCTGAAGCGCTCCAGTCTGGGCAGACGCTACCGTGGGCTGGACAGCATGGACAGCACCTGCTTCCGCCTGTGCAGCGCCCACTTCGACGGAGACCGCTATCTGGAATTTCCGGAGGTCTACGCCGGCATCGCAAAAGAAGAAGTGGAAACATTCATCAAACATGCCGTGGATCCGGAACATTGCGCAATGGCGCTGGTGGAACCCCGGCAGGAGGAGGACTAAGCATTATGTATTCAGAAATTTCCTTTCCCGGACTGGGAATCACCCTCAATCCCTCCAGAGGAATTGAAATCGGCAGTCTCAGCATCCACTGGTACGGCGTCATCATTGCCCTGGGGCTGTGTCTGGCGGTGGTCTACGCCCTGCGGCGCAAAGAGCAGTTCGGCCTCACTGAGGACGACCTCATTGACGGCGTTCTGTGGGTGACCCCCTTTGCCATCATCTGCGCCCGAGCCTACTACTGTATTTTTTCCTGGGAGCAATACGCTTCCAATCCCATCCGCTGTCTTTACATCTGGGAAGGCGGCCTGGCCATCTATGGCGGTGTTATCGGCGCGGTCATCGGCGTCATTGTTTACTGCAAAATCAAGAAGCTGAAAATCGGGGCCGTGCTGGACATCGTCTGTCTGGGCTTCCTCATTGGCCAGATCATCGGCCGCTGGGGCAACTTCTTCAACCGGGAAGCCTTCGGCGGTCCCTCCGCTGGATTTCTGCGCATGGGCCTTCTGAACACCGTCACAGGTCAGGTAGAGTACGTTCACCCCACCTTCCTGTATGAGTCTTTGTGGAATCTGGTGGGCTTTATCGGTATGCACTTCCTGTCCAAGCGGCGCAAATACGACGGTCAAACCGCGCTGCAGTACATGGCATGGTACGGCCTGGGCCGTGCCTTCATTGAAGGCATGCGCACGGACAGCCTGTATATCGGCGATTCCCCGCTCCGGGTCAGCCAGCTTCTTTCCATTTTCATCTGCATCATCGGCGTTCTGGCCCTTTATTTCCTGTCCAACCGCTACCATGACCCTGCCAAGCTGTTCGTCAATGTGGTTGCCGCCAGAAACCATCCCGCAGAGGCGCCCCAGGCAGCGGAAGAACCGGTGCTGGAAGAAGGCTCCCCGGATGCTTCCCAGGAAGGAACCGGGTGTGTCTCTGAACCTCCGGCACTGGGAGAAAGCAAGTCGGAGCCAAAAGGCATCAAAACAAAGTTTATGGATTGGCTCTATCGCTGATCGTCATAAAAACATATACTATTGCACAAGGAGGAACGGATATGCAAAATTTTGATGAATTCATGAACCGTGCTGCCTCTGCAGCACAGACTGCCGCCGCCGCCACCAAGCGGGGCCTGTCCAACGCAAAACTCTCCATCTCCATTGCCGCCGAAGAGGACAAAATCAAAACGGCCTATACGGCCATCGGCCAGCGGTATTTTCAGGATGTGCAATCCGGCATGGAACCTGAGGGACCCTTCTATCAGGAGCAGATGCGGCGCATCCGGGAATCGGGGAAGCGGATCGCAGAGCTCAAGGCACTGCGGCAGGTTGCTCCCGACGAGGATGTGACCATTTACGCAGATGTGGTGCGGTATTAAACAAGAAAACGGCCCTTGCAAAGGGGCACAAAAATGGAGCGTATCGGTTTGATGCGCTCCATTTTCCATATATAAGCCCGGAATCAACCATTCTTTGTTCCTGAGAATCGGGCCTTTGCAAACACCACATCGCTGATTTTCAAGCCGAAATCATTTATGAAACTATACTACCATATCCAAAGCGAAAAGGATCGCTATGTTTTCCCCGGTGCAATCTTGTGCCGGATTTTTTCTTTCGCCTGTTGACAAGCAAGTGTATCTAGTGTATTATAACTGTGTTAATACAGTTGACACAGTTAAGAGAAAGGAGTGCTTCTATGAGAACCTTTGACTTCCGGGATTCCCGTCCCCTGTATGAGCAGATCATCTCTCAGATCCTGCAGCAAATCAACAGCGGAATCCTGCAGGAAGGCGACCGGCTCCCCAGTGTCCGGGAGATGGCCAGCTCCCTCAGCATCAATCCCAATACCATCCAGCGAGCCTATCGGGAGCTGGAATCCTCCGGGCGAATCGTTTCCCTGCCTGGTAAGGGCAGCTTTGTATGCAAAAAGGAGCCTGTGGACGGAAATAAAAAGGCCGAGCTTCTGGATACCTTTGACAAAACCGCAGCAAGCCTTGTGGACATGGGCGTTCCCCCCATGGAGCTGATCTCTCGTTTAACCCATTTAGGAGGTGGCAATCATGCTTGAACTCAAACATCTGACCAAAACCTTTGACCAGTTCAAAGCCCTGGATAATCTCGATCTGTGCATCCCCACAGGGGCTGTGTACGGTCTGGTGGGCCCCAACGGTGCCGGAAAATCCACCGCCATCCGCCACATGACCGGGGTATACCGCCCCGATGCGGGCAGCGTCACCCTGGACGGTGTGCCGGTGTACGAAAACACTTCCGTAAAATCCAGAATGGCAGCCATTACCGATGACCTGTTCTTTTTTAGCGGCGCTACCATCGAGGATATGCGAAAATTCTACGCCAACATCTATCCAAAATTTGACAACACCTTGTTTCGGCAGGTGGGGGAGGCCTTTAATCTGCCTGCAAAAACCCCGGTGCGCCGGTTTTCCAAGGGAATGCAGAAGCAGGCTGCCTTCTGGCTCACCATTTCCAGCCGCCCCGATGTGATGATTCTGGATGAACCTGTGGACGGCCTGGACCCGGTCATGCGCCGTCAAGTGTGGAGCCTCATTATGTCCGATGTGGCCCAGCAGGGAACCACCGTCTTGGTTTCCAGCCACAACCTGCGGGAGCTGGAGGACATTTGCGACCATGTGGGGATCATGAACCAGGGCCGGATGCTTCTGGAACGGAGCCTGGCGGATATGCAGGGCAACACCATCAAGGTGCAGATGGTGGGCAAGATCCCCGAAGCGCTGGAGGTGCTGCACCGCAGTGAATCCGGCCGCCTCACCACCATGGTGGTTCGCTCCACCATGGAAAAAGCCAGCGAGATCCTGTCCGCCGCAGCCCCCGTTTATTATGACATCCTTCCTTTGTCCCTGGAAGAAATCTTTATCTATGAATTAGGAGGTGTGAATTATGAAATCAAAGACATTATCCTCTAGTTTCACCATTTTCAAGAAGGATATTACCCGATTTTCTCCCATCTGGCTTCTTTGGAGCGGCATGTTTCTGCTCATGGGATACCTCATCATCGACACAAATACGGACATTACCCTGAATTACTTTTCCAGTCTCTTTACCATTGCAAGCATAATCTATGGCATCAGCTGCGCTGTGGTGCTGTTTGGGTATCTCTCCGACCCAAGGGAATGTGTGATGCTGCACAGCCTGCCCATTCGCAGAGAGAATTTATTCACCGTGCATCTGCTGGCCGGACTTGTGATGCATCTGGTGCCCACCGCCCTGTTCTGCCTGTGTATGATCCCCTCCTGCAGCGGAAGCGTTTTGGCTCTGTTCGGAGTATTGGTAATGCAGTTTGTGTTCTTCTACGGACTGGGCATCTTCTGCGTCATGCTCACCGGCCGCAGATTTGCCGCCGTGCTTGTCTATGGCCTGATCAATGCTGCCGCTCCTTTGCTGCTGTTTGCGGTCCAGACCCTATACATCCACCTGCTGCCCGGAATTGAGCTGCATGTCAATTCCTTCATGAAGTTCTGCCCCCTCATGTCCATGGTCTTCCGGGATTTTTTCCAATCCCATATGTGGTCCTTTGCAAAAGATCTTGACGCTTACATGCAGCATCTTGCTGTGTTTGCCGCCATCGGCCTGGGCCTGATTGCCCTTTCTTTGGTGCTGTATCGCTTGCGCAAGCTGGAATGTGCAGAGAATTTCATGGCCTTTCCCGGGCTTAGTTTTCTGTTTGTACCGGCCTGCACCGTTTTCAGCGGATGTTTTCTCACCATCTTCTCCTACATCCCCGGCGCAGGCAGCTACTGGTTCCTGCTGATTCTGGGCGGCGTCACCGGCTACTTTGCCTCTATGATGCTCCTGCGTCACAGTCCCAAGGTGTTCGATCCCAAATCCCTGTGTGGGTTTGCTTTGATTGTCGCAGTGATGGCAGGCTCCCTGTTCCTCACCAAACTGGACTTCTTTGGGCTGGTCTCCCGTGTCCCCGAAGTGGAGCAGGTGGCCCGGGTGGAGATGTTCCGATATGAGCTCGACAATTCCCGCTATTTCACGGAGGATCCGGAAGAGATTTCCAAACTGACAAAGCTGCATCAGGACCTCATCCATCAGGAGCCCACGGAAAATTCCATGCATGTGGAGCTGCTGTATCACATGAAGGACGGTTCCACCATGAAGCGGGTCTATGAAGCTTCGGAGCCTCTGCATCCCCGGATCTTCTGGTATTTCAGTCAGCCGGAATATCAGCTGAACGCCTCCAGCGTGGAGCAGGTTCTGACCCAGTTCGACAAATCCACGCTGTATATCAATATGAACCCATACCCCCTGAATCCCCAGGAGCAGGAGCAGCTGCTGCGTGCCCTCTTTGCAGACTGTAAAGAGGCGCCCCTGTCCTTTAACGGGGATTATGGCGACATGTATTCCGCTACCTATGAAATCGAATTGGAGCACCCCGTGGACCGCTACAACCGCTACAACCGCTACTCCCGGATCTTCTCCATCCATCCGGAGCAGACACAGACCTATGCCTGGATCCTACAGTATATAAAAAATCACAACATCACACAATAACGGCAAACTGCCGCAGAGCTTTTTTCGCTCTGCGGCAGTTTGCCGTTGATACGGTTCAAAGAGGAAGTCCCGCAAAAACCGGGGCCAGAATCGCCGTCAGAAGTCCGGCTACGGCAATGGCCAGACCGCTCATGGCCCCCTCCACTTCCCCCATTTCCAGAGCCTTGGCGGTGCCCACCGCATGGGCGGCGGTACCGATGGCCACCCCCTTGGCCATGGGCTGGGTGATATGAAACAGACTGCATATCCCCTGGGCGGCCAGATTTCCCACAATGCCTGTGAGAACGATCACCGCCCCGGTGAGGGCTCCCATGCCTCCCAGCTCCGCCGCCACATCCATGCCAATGGCGGTGGTGACTGATTTGGGAAGCAGGGTCACATACTGAGTATAGGTCAGGCTCAAAATCACCGACACCACCCAGATGCTGCCCAGACTGGTGACAACTCCGGCCAGGATTCCCCCCAGAATCGCCAGGGTATTCTTCTTCAAAAGCTCCCACTGCTCATACAAAGGGATGGCAAGGCTCACCGTGGCAGGGAGCAAAAGGTAGGACACCGGAAGGGCGCTGGCTTTGTAGGCTTCATAGGGGATCTTTGCCACCTGCAAAAATACCATAACAAAGATCGAGCCAAGAAGGAGAGGGTTCAGGATCGCCTTTCCTGTGCGGTTTTTGATCCACGTCCCCAGGCCGAAGGCCAGCAGGGTCAGCACAACGCCCCAGGTTGCGCTTTGGGCGGCAAACTCAGTCACTGTGCTTCCCTCCTGTTCGTTTGGCCAGAAATTCCGTGACCTTACCGCTGACCCCCATGACCAGAATGGTAATGGGAATCAGTGCCATGGCCACGGGCAGGAGCATTTCCATCAGCTCCGGCCCCAGCTCCATGACTCCCACTGCTGCGGGCACAAACAGCAAAGGCATGATCCCCACCAGAAAATGGCCGGTCTGCTTTACCTGCTCCAGCTTGACCAGCCCGGTTTTCAGGGCCAGAAGCAGCAGCACAAGGCCCCAGACTCCACCGGGAATGGGAAGAGGCACCAAAGCGTGCAGGGCCTCTCCTGCCAGACAAAAGCCCAGAATCCGTGCAAACTGAAAGATATACTTCATATTTTCTATGTTTCCTTTTCTGAAATCCATCGTTTCTCCCGCTCCTGGCAGGAAAAAACAATCACCTGCCGCTGCTCCCTGCTTAAAAGCTCCAGTGCAGCGGACAGCCGCCCTTCATCAAACCGGACGAATACATCATCCAAAATCAGCGGGGCATGGGGAATCAGCACCTGGGCCACTGCCAGACGCAGGGCCAGATACATCTGATCCACCGTCCCCTCACTGCGCCAGGCCGCAGGCAGGGCGGTTCCCTCTTTCTGCGCCGCGGCAGACAGGTTCATATCCCGGTCCATAAGCAGCCGCTGATACCGGCCTTCGGTCAGGGTTTTGAGATACTCCCCGGCGGCGGCGGTGATTCTGGGGGCAAACCGGCTTTCCAGCTTTCCCTGGGCCATGGCGAGGTACTCCTGGGCACAGCCCAAGGCCCTGTACCACTGCTCCAGCTTCTGCACCCGCTGCTGCAAAGACTCCTGCCGGGCCTCCAGGGTCTCCTGCGGGGAAAGTCCGGCCTGCTGGCCCCGCAGTCTGTCCAGCCGGGAACGGGTGGCCTCCAGCTTCTGTGCCGCTCTGGCAAGAGCCTGACGGGTCTCCTCCTGATTCAGGTGCAGGTCGCTTTTTACCGACGGCGCTTCCTCCATGCCCTGGGCCATGGCCTCCATGGCCTTTCGATGGTGCTGGGCGGCTGCCGCCGCTATTTGGGCCTGACTCAGTGCCTCCCACTGCTTCAAACTCTCAAGCAGGGGTTCTCTCCCCTGGGAAATGGCCTTTTGCTTTTGCAAGAGGGATTCCCGCCGGGCGGAAAACACACGGGCCCGGGCCTGCTGCTGTTCCTCCTGCACCCTTCGTGCCTCCTGCTGATCCTCATAGGCCTGCGCCTGCCGGAGAATCTCCTGGACATCCCTGGTTCCATATCGCGCTTCCAGGCGGCTTTCTGCCTGCTTTTGGGCCTTTTCACGGTTATTCCTCCTCCACAGAAGGACGCAGACCCCCAGAACAGGCACCAGGGCCAGGAGCTTGGCCAGTTTGGGCAGAAACAGCGTTCCTGCCAGGGCCAGGCCCAGTATGGCCCAGACCCACCAGGGCTCTCCGGGCCTCTCAGTCTCCAAAATATCCTGTCGGGCCATGGCAAGGGCCTCCTGCCCGGTGAGGCCCCGGAAAGCCGCCGGGACCGGCTCCCGCTCTATGGCGGAGTTCTCTAAAGCCGTGTCCAGATCCAGCCGGTGGATCTGCTCTTCCAGTCGGTCAAAGGCCTGCAAGTCCTCCCGGGTTTTCTCCGGGGAGGGCAGGCCGCTGCACCGGGCCTCCATCTGCTTCAGGTTCTTTTTTGCCTCCTGCTCTTCCAGACGGGACAATGCCAGCCTTTCCAGCTTTTCCTTGTTTTGGCTGGCACGCAGGAAAGTTTCATGGGATTTCAGGGCCTTCTGGGCTTCTTCCAGACGCTCCAGGTCCCGTTCCAGGGCCTGGCACTGGCCTTGCAGCGACCCATGCAGCTCCAGCTCCTCCTGCACCCGGGCAAGTTCCTCTCTGGTCTGAGGCAAAAGGCCCTTGTTGCGGTACTGGCATTGATTGCGCAGCTCCCGCAGTCTGGTTTCCAGTCCCATGACTGCGGGGCTGTCGTCTCCCGTGGTCACCAGCTGATTGAGCCGCCGGGACAGGGCTTCATCCTGATCCACGGGCAAATCCCCTCCGGAAAGGAAGCCGCTTCTCAAATAGACGCTGCGCTCCACCCCCAGCAGCATCTGCCCGCAGTTCTCCCCGGTAAGCTCCGAAACTTCCAGACCGCTGTCCGTCTCAAAGGCACGAAACTCCCCCATGGGGATACGGCCCTTTGTTCTGCGCTCTATGGTGATGCTTCTGCCCTTCCATTCCAGCTCCATAGAGCCTTCCATGGGCTTTCCGGACCAGGGCTTATACCGCTCCTTGTCCGCAATGGTGCCTTGTTTGCTTCTCTGCCGGGTGTTGATTCCATAGAGCATTGCCATCATAAAGGCACACCAGGTACTTTTTCCCCATTCATTGGGGGCAGTGATCACATTCAGCCCCCGGTGAAACCGAAGGGTCTCTCCATCCAGCTTGCCGAAGGTGGCAGTCATGGACAGAATTCTCATGGCAGCTCCACCTCCTGCCCTTCCAGAATCCGCCGGCTCAGCTTTGCCGCCAGGGTAAAGATCTCCCGGTCCTCTTCTCCCGCCTCCTGGGCCCCTTCCTGAAGCAGCCGAAAGAAGATGCCCTCTAAGCTGTCCTCTCCCGCGGTGTTCCACAGATCCCGGGGAAGCTCCGTTTCATCCAGAAGCTCAAAGTAGAACGCCCGCCCCTCAAGCGACCGGGACAGGGCGGGAAGGCTTACATTGTCACACTGACCCCGAAGACGGATGCGATAGAGATTGTCCTCCGCCTGGGCAGGCAGAGCCGCCAGCACCGCCCCCACCGGGTCCTGCCCCACCTCTACGGTCAGCTCCTCATAGCTGCCCAGATTCAGGGGATAAAAGACAGGCACCGCTTTTTCTTCCGTGATCTCCGTGATCCAGAATCCCTTGGGCCCGGTTTCATCAAAGCCATGGCCCATGGGACATCCGGGCCACAGGGCCAGGGTGGAGCCCAGCTGCATCTTTCCTGCCTTGTGGATATGTCCCAGCGCCAGATAGGAAAGACCGGACCCCTCCACCTGTCGGCGGGTCACGGGGCAGTAAGGGGAATCCAAGGTAAGAGGGTCCCCGTGGAGCACCATGAGCTGGTATGCTTCCTCTCCCCTGGCACGAAAGCCCTCCAGAAGGCCGGGGCAGTCCATAGACTGATAGCCCGCTCCCCAGACCCGGCAGTTCAGCTGCGGCAACGCCACGGATTCCAGGGTGCCCCGCTTAAAAATATGGACATTTTCCGGCCACAGCTCCTGCATATAGGGAGAGCCGGAACAGAGATAGTCATGATTTCCCGGCGCAATCAGCACGGGAACCTGCATACGCTCCAGAGCCCGGCCCAGGAGCCGAACCATCTCCCCCTCTGCCTCAGGCCGGTCAAACAGATCTCCCGCAAGAAGCACCAGATCACAGGCTCTGCCATGGTCTGCCAGAGCGTCCAGAAGCAGCTCCGTCTTCTTTTTCTTGATGGCCCCTTGCTCCGGCGGCAGGCCCCGGAATCTGGCCCCCAGATGGAGGTCGGCGGTGTGCAGCACTTTAAGCATAGACACACACCCGCTGCGTATCCAGACACCGACCTTTTTCATCCAGAGTAAAGACCACGCCCTCCAGCTTGCCGGGGCCGGGGGCCGGCTGGTAGCGCCCCGTGAGATCGCCCCGGAACCGGGCTATGGACAGATCGGGACGGATGCCCAAAATGGAGTTCTTGGGGCCGGTCATTCCCAAATCCGTCACATATCCCGTGCCTTTCGGCAAAATCTGATTGTCCGCCGTGGGTACATGGGTATGGGTGCCCCAGACCGCACTGACACGGCCGTCCAGCATATAGCCCATGGCCAGCTTCTCGGAGGTGGCCTCGGCGTGAAGCTCCACCAAAATACGGGGGGTGTTGATCTGCTTCAGGATTTTATCCACCTGCAAAAACGGATTGTCCGGGCTGTAGTCCATGTTGCATCTTCCGATCAGGTCGATAACCGCCACCTCTCCCGCAGGACTGTCAAACACCCCCCACCCCCGTCCGGGCAGCTGAGGCGCCAGATTGGCAGGCCGGAGGATCCGGGAACAGTCATCCATATAGTCGCAGATTTCCCGCCGTCCAAAGGTATGGTTTCCCATGGTAATGACATCGGCACCGGCGTCAAAAATAGTCTCCGCCATATCTCTGGTGATGCCCAGAACAGCCGCATTCTCCCCATTGACCACGGTAAAATCCGCCCCGCACTGTCTGCGAAGCCGGGGCAGATGTCGCTCGATCATAGAAACGCCGCAATCTGCCACCACATCTCCCACCGCCAAAACCTTCCACTGCATACGCAAATACTCCTTCCAAAGCCTATCATTTGTGTTCCCATTATACCCCACAGGCCCACGCATTGCAATTATCTTTTACGGGGAATCTCCTTATGCCCCCTATTTTTCCTCTGAAATCTTGGGGAAAATTGCAAAAAAGACTGCTTCATCCTCCTGTGACAAAGCAGTCTTTTGCTGTTCTATGAATTTGTATCCCGTCCGGCTTCTTCCAGAACCAGTGTCCCTGCCATATGCTGGCCGCGGCTGCTGCGATAAATTTCAATCTCTACCACATCCCCGGGAATATGGCTCTGCAGGGCTGCCAGCAGATCCTTTTTCGTGACAATCTTTTTTCCCGCCACGGAAGTGACCACATCCCCCTCCCGGATCCCCGCGGCCCATGCGTTGGAGCTTCTGGACACCCGGGTCACATACAATCCCGAGGGCAGGCGGTAGAACATCTGGTATTGATATTCCAGATCCATCAGCTCCACTCCCAGGCTGGGCCGTCCGGGCACATAGCCCGTCTTCACCAGCTGATCCACCACGGTCTTCACCGTATTGGCCGGAATGGCGAAGCCCAACCCCTCTACTCCGGCACTGCTGTAGTTGTCGCCGATCTTTGCGGTATTGATTCCCACCACCTGCCCGTAGCAGTTGATGAGAGGGCCGCCGGAATTTCCTTTGTTGAGAGCTGCGGTGGTCTGGATCAGGTTCAGTTCAATGTCATTAATCACCAGATTCCGGTTGATGGCAGAGATAATGCCATCGGTCATAGTGCCTCGCAGCTCCGGCCCCAGAGGGTCTCCAATGGCAGACACCGGATCTCCCACCTTGCAGGATTCGGAATTTCCAAACTCTGCGGCAGCCAGATCGGACGCATCCACGGACAGCACCGCCAGATCCGTCAGCAGGTCCTGCCCCACCAGAGCGGCTTCAAAGGTCCGCTGGTCCGCCAGCGTCACCTGAATGGAGGTGGCCTGGTTCACCACATGGGCGCAGGTGATAATATATCCGTTGGCGCTCATAATCACGCCGGAACCGTTGCTTTTTCCCTCCGGCACCTCTGCGGTCACGGACACCACGGAGGGATTCACCTTCTCGTAAATCTCCTGTAAGGAAAGCGCCCCATCTTTTTTTACATTGGGAACCGACTCCGGTGTGTTGGAAATCATCATCTGTTCCCACTTTTCTTTCGCCCTATCTTTGGCCGGCGCCGGGCGGGATTGCCGGTTCAGCGCTCCCCCCAGACTCCCTACTTGATTCTCGTTCACATTTTCCACCGGCGGGGTGTCTGTCTCAAGACGGGAAAGGCTGATTCCTACAACGCCGATCCCCAAAATGATGGTCAGCAGAATCATGGTCAGCAGACCGCCGTGGCTTTTCGGGGGCCGGGTGCTGCCGGTTTCATAGAATCCCCCTTCCTCCGTTTTTTTCAGCTGGGTGAATTCCGGCTCCAGGGGTGTTCGATTGTCATGGTACATCAGGATCACCTCGTATCGTGGGGGTTACAAACTATTCACCTTGGTGAGCGTAAACGTAAACTCAGTGGCATCGCTGCTGCTGGATACGGAAATATCCTCCCCATGGCTGCAAATAATGGTTTTTACAATATACAGGCCCAGTCCCCAGCTGTCCCGATTCAGGCTTCTGCTCTTATCGATTTTATGGAACCGGTCAAAGACCAGAGGCAGCTCCTCCGCGGGAATCGGCTCTCCGGTGTTGGACACGGAGACATAGACCTTGCTGCCGGATTCCCGAATTTTCAGCCCCAGGGTTCCCTCTTCCGGGCAGAACTTCACGGCATTGTCAATGAGGTTATACACCACCTGAGTGATGGAATCCAACTGACCTCTGGCATAGATCGGATATTCAGGAAATTCCACCTGCACATCCAGCTTCTTCTGGTTGATCTTATGTTCAAAGGTGATCAGCACCTGACCCACACATTCCGAAACGTCAAAGTTGGTCATTTGCTCCACCGGGATTCCCTGGTCATGGAGCCGGGACACATCCAGCATGCTGCGCACCAATCGGCTCAGCCGCTTGACCTCCTCAGAGACCAGATTTAAATACTGAGTCTCTTTTTCCGGTGGGATGGTACCGTCCAGAATCCCGTCGATATAGCCCCCAATGGTGGTCATGGGAGTTTTCAGCTCGTGGCTCACATTGGCCACAAACTCCTGCCGCTGGTATTCGCTCTTTTCCAGAGAATTTGCCATGTTATTAAAGGCCAGCGCCAGTTCGTCGATCTCCATGGTGTTATCGCCGCCGGTTTCCACCCGTGCTTTCAGATTGCCGTGGCCGAATTCTTTGGCGGCATCTGCCATGGCCCGCAGGGGCTTGCACTGGTTCCGGGTCATAAAGGACACTGCGATCACCGCAAAAATGAGCATGACAAAGGCCACAACCACAAACATTTCCGTAATCTGGTTCAGCAGCACATCCACACTGCGGACGGGCTGGGACACCACCACAAGGCCCAGAACCGTGCCGTCGGACATGGTGCAGGGAATGGCCGCATAGTAGCGCTCCTCCTCTTCGTCATAGATGCCATCCAGCTTGCCCACCCCTGTAACGCCCTGTAATCCATAGCGCACATATTCCTCCGGCAGCTTCATGCCCATATGGACACAGCCCAGCTTCTGACAGGAGCAGGTCAGCACCTGGCCCTGCGTATTGCAAAGAAGGGTATCCGTACCGGACACCATGGAGGCAAAGGTCAGATTCATGTGAAATGCCAGCCCTGTCTCCGTATAGCCCGCACCGGCGGCCAAGGCGTAGTTGATTGCCAGCTCGGAAACCGCCTGCGCGTTGGCCTTCAGCTCCTGCTCCCGTTCATCGTTAAAGAATCCCTGGGCCATGGCCCGAAAGGACAGGCCAATGCCCAAAACACTCACCAGAATAATGAGAGCCATCACGGAGAAAATACGGCTAAAGGTTGACTTCACCCGTTCACCACCTCGAACTTGTACCCCACGCCCCAGACGGTTTTGAGGCTCCACTGGTCAGAGACACCCTCCAGCTTTTCTCTCAGCCGCTTGATATGGACATCCACCGTTCGGGAGTCTCCGAAGTAATCAAAGCCCCAGACCTCGTCCAGAAGCTGGTTTCTGGTATAGACCCGGTTGGGAGAGGAAGCCAGATGGAACAAAAGCTCCATTTCCTTGGGAGGGGCATCCACCTTTTTCCCGTCTACAATCAGCTCAAAGGCATCCATGTCGATAATCAGCTTATCCAGCACCAGGCGGTTGGATTTCTTCTCCACCACACTGCCGGTGCGGCGAAGCACTGCCTCGATTCGGGCCAGGACCTCTTTCATTTCAAAAGGCTTGGTGATATAGTCATCGGCGCCGGACTTGAGACCGGACACCTTATCCCCCGTCTCTCCCTTTGCCGTGAGCATAATAATGGGGACCTGGCTCTCGGCACGAATGGCACGGCAGACCGCCCAGCCATCCATCACAGGAAGCATGAGATCCAGCAGCACCAGATCCGGCTTGATGGCCCGGAATTTTGTGACACCCTGCCCGCCGTCTGCGGCCCAGACCACAGCATAGCCTTCTTTTTCCAAATACATCTGCAAAAGCTCTGCAATATTCTTATCGTCTTCCACGACCAAAACTGTAATTGCCATTGCATTGCCTCCTATCATCTTCTCATTTTGTACTTACTATTATATCTATTTTTCCCTTCTTGGAGTGAACAATTTGTAAAAACTCCCGGGTTAATTTCTGTGAAGAAGAAATTTTTTCTGTGTTTTTCTCTCTTTGAGCCTCCTATCCTGACTCTCTCGGACAAAAGCAGGCCAAAGGCCCTCTTCTCAGGAAGAAAGCCTTTGGCCTGTTTTGCAGTGTGTCCATTGTGATGCCTGTAGAGAGCATTTTGGGGGATCTTCCGGTTCACAACATCCTCACAATCCAATAGATGAAACCATAGACAATGCTTGCCACTGTGCCGTATACGATCACGGGGCCGGCGATGGTAAACATCTTTGCCCCCACGCCCAGGATCATGCCTTCGCTTCGGAACTCCACGGCGGGGGCCGCCACGGCGTTGGCAAAGCCCGTAATGGGCACCAGGGTTCCTGCTCCGGCGTATTTGGCGATGTTGTCATAGAGACTGAATCCCGTCAAAATGGCGGAGATGGTCACCAGACTCATGGATGTGGCACAGCCCGCGGCCTCTTTGTCCAGTCCCACATAGAGATACAGGTTGCACAGGGCCTGCCCCAGAACACAGATCAGCCCCCCGATCCAGAAGGCATTGAGGCAGTCCTTAAAGATTGGCGACTTGGGACTCATGGCCTTTACATAAGCGCCGTATTGCGCTTCATTCATCTTCATCCAATTCCCTCCTTATGCACCTAGTATGACCAAATAGAGCCGGTTCATTCGGAAAAATTCCAAGCAAAAACCTGCTGAAACCCATATGGTTCCAGCAGGTCGCTTGTGATTATCTCTTTTCGCAGGCACGAAGGATCCAGGAAAGCAGGTCTTCTCTTCCCGTCCGCTTTTCCGCGGAGAAGGGAAGCACCGGATATTCTTCGGTGAGCTCCAAATCCAGACGGATCTGGTCCAGATTGGCCTGGATCTCGCTTTTTTTCACCTTGTCCAGCTTGTTGGCCACCACCACAAAGGGACAGCCGCTGTTTTTAAACCAGTCGGCCATGGTGCAGTCATTCATGGTGGGGTTGTGCCGGGCGTCCACAATGAGGATTCCCAGAGAGATTTCCGCCTCGGCAAAATAGCTCTCCATGAGTTTCCCCCAGCGCTCTTTTTCAGACCGGGACACCTTGGCATAGCCATAGCCCGGCAGATCCACGAAATAGGCCTTGTCATCTACCTTAAAATAGTTGACATGGATGGTCTTTCCCGGGGACTCGCCCACCCGGGCGAAGTTCTTTCGCTGCAGCAGGCAGTTGATGACCGAGGACTTTCCCACATTGGACTTTCCCGCAAAGGCGATCTGCGGAAGTCCGTCCCGGAAAAAGTCCTTGGGATTGGCAGCCGAGCGAATAAATTCTACTTTTTGCAGGTTCATAATGCCTCCTACTGTTGAATGGCAGGCTGACGGACCGGGGCATTGGCTTCCTGCACCATGGCAGGATCCAGGCTGACCGGCTTCACCTCTTCAGACTTTGGCAGAAGGGCCACCTCCAGCACCTTGGACACATGATCTACAGAAATAAAGTTCAGCGCCTTGCGAACGGTCTGATCGATCTCCTCCAGATCCCGGCGGTTGGCCTCCGGAATGAGGACCGTCTTAATGCCATGGCGCAGAGCCGCCATGGTTTTTTCCTTCAGGCCTCCGATGGGCAGGACTCTGCCCCGGATGGAGATTTCTCCGGTCATGGCCACATCCCGGCGCACCCGCCGCTCCGTCAGGGCAGAGACCATGGCGGTGCACACCGTAATGCCCGCAGAGGGGCCGTCCTTGGGTATGGCTCCCTCGGGGAAATGGACATGGATGTCCTTGGTCTTATAGAAGTCCGGGGCAATCCCCAGATCTTGCGTCTGAGAACGGATGTAGGTGAGGGCCGCGTGGACGGATTCCTTCATCACATCCCCCAGATTTCCGGTGAGCTCCAGCTTTCCGCTGCCCTCCATCACATTGACCTCCACCTCCAGAGTCTCGCCGCCCACACTGGTCCAGGCCAGACCTGTCACCAGGCCCACAGGGTCCACGGCTGGCAGCGCATCGGGCAGGTACCGGCGCACTCCTAGATAGTCCTCCAGATTGCCGCCAGTTACCGTGAGCTTCTTGGGGGTCTCCATTTCCACCAGCTTTTTATCTGCCTTACGGCACACGCTGCCCAGATGACGCTCCAGATTCCGGACGCCGGATTCTCTGGTATAGCAGGTGATGATCTCCCGAATGGCTTCATCTGTGACCTTCAGCTGAGACTTTTTGAGTCCGTGCTTCTTCATCTGCTTGGGCAGCAGGTGATCCTTGGCAATCATCAGCTTCTCTTCGTCGGTATAGGAACCCAGCTCAATGACCTCCATCCGGTCCAGCAGAGGCCGGGGGATGGTGTCCAGGGTATTGGCGGTGGTGATGAACATGCATTGGCTCAAGTCAAAGGGAATCTCCACATAGTGATCCCGATAGGTGCTGTTCTGCTCTGCGTCCAAGACCTCCAAGAGAGCAGAGGCGGGATCTCCCCGGTGGTCGGTGCCCATCTTGTCCACCTCATCCAGCAAAAGCAGAGGGTTTTTGGTGCCGGCCTGCGTCATGGCGGTCATGATGCGGCCGGGCATGGCCCCCACATAGGTCTTTCGGTGGCCCCGGATCTCCGCTTCGTCATGGACGCCGCCCAGAGAGATCCGTGCCATTTTCCGGTTCAGGCACCGGGCAATGGAATAGGCAATGGAGGTCTTGCCCACGCCGGGAGGGCCCACCAGACAGATGATCTGACCGGGAAGCTCCGGCGCCATCTGCTTGATGGCCAGAATCTCCAGAATCCGCTCTTTCACCTTTTCCAGACCAAAATGGTCATGGTCCAGAATCTTTCGGGCGGCCTGAATGTCCACACGCTCCTTGGTGGTCTGATTCCAGGGCAGTTCCAGAACAGTATCCAGGTAGTTTTGCAGCACGGCGCCCTCAGAAGAGCCAAAGGGCTGCTTTCCCAGCCGGGCGATGTCCTTGAGCAGCTTCTTCTCGGATTTCTCCTCCAGATGCAGCGCCTCCACCTTCTGGCGGTAGGTGTTCTGATCGTCCTGCTCGTCCTCCTCCCCCAGTTCGCTGCGGATGGCCCGCAGCTGCTCATGGAGGAAGTATTCTCTCTGGTTCTGGTCGATCCGCTCCTTGGTTTTTTCCTGAATCTCCAGTTCCAGCCGCAAAACCTCCAGCTCCCGCCGAAGCAGGATCACCGCCTGCTCCAGGCGGCTCACAGGAGCCAGGAGGCCCAGAAGCGCCGCCTTTTTCCCGTATTCAAAGCCGACATGCTGCAAAATCGTGTCCGCAATGAATCCCGGCTCGTGGGAGGCAATGAGGCGGAGCTGCAATTCCTGCGCCGGCTTCTGAATCAGCTCCAGATACTCGTCAAACCGGACCACGGCCTCCCGCATGAGGGCCTCGCATCTGGCGGAGATGGTCTCCACCTGGCGCTCCGGCAGCATCTCCACCCGGCCCACAAGGCAGGGCTCCGTCTGGTTCAGGTGAATCAGCTTGGCCCGGTACTCTCCCTCCACCAGAATTCGGGAAAGATTCTCCTTTACCCGGAGGATCTGCTTGATTTTGGTCACCACGCCCACGCTGTAGAGCTGCTTTTCCGTGGGGTCGTCGTCTTCAATATTCTTTTGCGCCACAAGAAAGATCCGCTGATCCGTCTTCATGGCAAGCTCCAGGGCCTTAATGGATTTCTCCCGGCCCACATCAAAATGGAGCATCTGCTTGGGGAATACCACAAGGCCCCGCAGCGCCATAATCGGCATACGCTCCGAAACAATGATTTCATCCATAGGAACGCTCCTTTGCAGTATTTTGGCAAAATCACAGTGATATTCTACCAAAAAGCCGCTGTAAATTGGAAATACGGAGGCACCACGGCCCAGTGCCGCAGTGCCCCCGCTTACTACAATATTTTCCCTCTTATGCCCCGGTTTTCACACGGGCCTTGGGTCTGGGATGTGCCTCGTCGCGCACGATCTCGGGGGCCCCGCCATTGGCGCAGTCAGCCGTAATAACGACCTTCTGGATCGTGAGGTCTGAGGGGATCTCAAACATAATCTGAATCATAATCTCTTCCATGACAGCCCGCAGACCACGGGCGCCAATCCGGCGATCCACAGCCTTCTGGGCAATGACCTGCAGGGCATCTTCCGTGATGTCCAGTTCCACATGGTCCAGCTCCAGAAGCTTTTTATACTGCCGGGTCAGAGCATTTCTGGGCTCTGTCAGAATCCGGACCAGGTCATCCTTGGTGAGGCTGTTGAGGGTGGTGATTACCGGCAGACGGCCCACCAGCTCGGGGATAATGCCGAATTTCAGCAGGTCATGGGGCTGCACCTGGGCAAAGAGCTTGCCCACATCCCGTTCGGTCTTTCCCTGCACAGGGGCATCGAAGCCGATGGCAGAGCGGGCGGTGCGGTTCTCGATGATCTTGTCCAGACCGTCAAAGGCGCCGCCGCAGATAAACAGAATGTTGGAGGTGTTGATCTGAATCATTTCCTGCTGGGGATGCTTGCGTCCGCCCTGAGGGGGAACGGAAGCCACAGTGCCTTCCACGATCTTCAGGAGGGCCTGCTGGACACCTTCGCCGGAAACATCCCGGGTGATGGAGGTATTCTCGCTCTTTCGGGCGATCTTGTCCATCTCGTCAATGTAGATAATGCCCCGTTCTGCCAAATCCATGTCGAAATCTGCCGCCTGCATCAGCCGCAGGAGGATGTTTTCCACATCGTCACCCACATAACCGGCTTCGGTGAGGGTGGTGGCATCGGCAATGGCGAAGGGTACATTGAGGATCTTCGCCAGGGTCTGGGCAAAGAGGGTCTTGCCGCTGCCCGTGGGGCCAATGAGCAAAATATTACTCTTTTGCAGCTCTACATCGGAATCCGCTCCGAAATAGACCCGCTTATAGTGGTTATACACTGCCACGGCCATGGCCATTTTCGCCTGATCCTGACCGACAATGTATCCGTCCATAAAGTTCTTGATTTCCACGGGGGTGGGCAATGTCTCAGGTACCCGGATATTGCCCGTGGGGGATTGGGGCGTTTCATCCAGCAGAAGGCTGCTGCATACCTGCACGCACTCGCTGCAGATATACACGCCGGGGCCGGAAATCATGCGCTCCACCTGTGTCTCCCGCTTCCCACAGAAGGAACAGCGAATTCCCTGTTCATCACGTTTTGCCATCTAGTCGAATCCTCCGAATCTCTAGCGATTGGTGATGACCTTATCAACGATGCCGTAATCCATGGCCTCCTGGGCAGACATGAAGTTGTCACGCTCACAATCGGCGGTGACCGTCTCCACATCCTTTCCGGTACGCTCTGCCAGAATGCCGTTCATACGCTTCTTGATGGTCTCCAGCCGCTTCAGGTGCAGTGCCATGTCTGTGATCTGCCCCTGAGTGCCTGCGGAGGGCTGATGGATCATGATTTCTGCATTGGGCAGGGCCATACGCTTGCCCTTGGTGCCGGCAGCCAGAAGGAAGGCGCCCATAGAGGCGGCCATACCCACGCAGATGGTGGCCACATCGCACTTCACATACTGCATGGTGTCATAAATGGCCATGCCGGCTGTGACGCTGCCGCCGGGGCTGTTGATATAAAACTGAATGTCCTTGTCGGGGTCCTGGGATTCCAGATACAGCAGCTGGGCCACCACCAGGCTTGCGGTGGCGTCGTTGACCTCCTCCGACAGGAAAATAATGCGGTCATTGAGCAGACGGGAAAAAATATCATAGCTACGCTCTCCGCGGCTGGTCTGCTCTACTACATAGGGAATAAAACTCATGGCGTAAATCTCCTTTCCGGGGTTTGAGACATTGTAACCAGGAAAGAGGCAGATTATTCCTCCGTCTTGGCGGCAGGAGCAACGGCCACAGCAGATTCGGTAATCACCTTCACTGCCTTGCGGCTCAGCAGATCCTGCTCCATGGACTCGTTGGTCACAAAGGACTTGACCTTCTCCAGCTCCATCTTGTAAGCATCGGCCAGAGCCTGCAGCTCGGCTTCCACTTCCTCAGCAGTCACGGTGAGCTTCTCGTCCTTGACGATCTGGTCCAGTGTCACATTGATCTTTGCCTGCTTCTCAGCGGCGGGACGCAGAGCGTTTCTCATGGTGTTGATGTCGCCGCCCATCATCTTGGCGTACTGCTCCATGGAAATGCCGCTGTTCTGCAGCTGGAAGGCGAAGTTGTTCATCTGGCGGTCCAGTTCCTCAGAAATCATGGCCTCGGGCATATCCACGGTGGTGTTCTCGGCAGCCTTCTCCACAGCGGCGTTGGCGAAGGCGTTCTCAACGGACTTGGTCCGCTCCTCGGTCATCTTGGCGCGCAGATCGGCTCTCAGCTCTTCCAGGGTCTCGAACTCGGAGACATCCTTGGCAAACTCGTCATCCTTGGCGGGAACAATCTGCACGGTGACCTTGTTGACCTTTACATGGAACACAACAGGCTTGCCTGCCAGCTCCTTTGCGTGGTAGTCCTCGGGGAAGGAAACATCGATGTCCTTCTCCTCGCCGGCACTCATGCCCACAACCTGCTCTTCAAAGCCGGGGATGAAGGAACCGGAGCCCAGAACCAGATCAAAGTTCTCGCCCTTGCCGCCGTCAAATGCAACGCCATTGTCGAAGCCCTCAAAGTCGATGTTGGCGGTGTCGCCGTTCTCGGCAGCACGCTCCACAGTCTCGGTGCTGGCAACATTCTGAGCCATGCGGTCCAGCTCAGCTTCCACCATCTCGTCGGTGACGGAAACTTCCACCTTCTCCACTTCCAGGCCCTTGTACTGGCCCAGAGTGACCTCGGGGTACAGCTCGGTTTCCAGAACGATCTCAGCGGAGCCGTCATCATGGATGTCCAGCTTGGTGAGGCTGGGCTGACCCACAGCCTTCAGCTCCTTCTCCACAACAGCAGCCTTGTAGATCTCGGGGAAGATCTCTTCCAGGCCATCTTCAAAAAACACATGGGCGCCGTAGATGGACTCGATCAGCTTACGGGGAGCCTTGCCCTTACGGAAACCGGGCAGCTGGATATCTTTACGAGCCTTCAGGTAAGCCTGATTGGCACCCTTGTCCATGAGCTCGCTCTCGATCTCAACAGTGATCTTGGCCTTGGCGCCCATCTTTTCAATGTTCTTAACGTTCATGTTGTGTTATCCTCCTATATGGTCGGCCGCTTTGCGGCCCTCCAGTTTACAAATTTGGCAGGCCATAGGTCTGCGCCATAGGTATCCGCTTTATTCTAGCAAATATCAGCCCGATTGTCCACCATTTTCTTACATTTCTTTCCCAAAAATCTTCACAGGGCGGAAATCTACATAGTCTGCCGCCACCAGATGGAAGTCTACATTGTCCCAAAGTCCCTCCATGGCCAGCTTGTGGCTGTCTGCGTGAAGGTGCCCGTAGTAGCAGGCCCGGACCTCATATTTTGCCAGCAGATCCAGAATTTCCTGACAAGTATAGCCCCGGTATCTGGGGGGATAGTGCAGAAAGCAGAGCTTGCGCTTATCCCCTGCCGCCTGCAGAGAGGTCTCCAGCCGCAGAAGCTCCCGGCGAAACACCTTTTCATCGTGCTGGCCGCTGCGTTCCTCTTCAAAGAACCATCCACGGGTTCCGCAGATGGCATAATCCTCATAAAAATAGCAGTTATTATTGAGAACATAGAGATTCTCAAAGCCGTTCTCTTCACAAAAACGATAGAACTTGGAAGCGGTGGTCCACCAGTAATCGTGGTTTCCCTTGAGGATGATCTTCCGGCCGGGGATCCGGGAAATCCAGGCAAAATCCTCCTTTGCCCCCTTCAGATCCATGGCCCAGCTCAGATCTCCCACCAGAACCGTGGTGTCCTCAGGCCGGATCTGCTCCATTCCCCGCTCCAATTTTTCCATATAGCCCACCCACTTTCCGCCGAAAATGTCCATGGGCTTCTGCGCACCTAAGCTGAGGTGCAGATCTCCGATTGCGTATAATGCCATGTATTCTCCATTCTATCTTTAGAGCCCCGAAGGTCCCACGCCGCTTCCGTTATAAGCCCCAGGGCTTTGTTCTCCTAAAATCAGGGTGGGAGCGCTTTCTCCTCCCAGAGAGCGATAATCCATAAGGCCCCCATAGACCAGGGCCGTGTAAGGGCTCAGAAGGCAGCGTTCCGTTTCGTACAGGCCCGCCGCCAGGGTCTGTGCCCGTGAGGCGCCTGCCACACTGATATAAAATCCCTGGCGCAGACGGGCCGTTTCCTCCTCTGACAGGAAGAAGCTTCTTCTGCGGCTCTTTGCCAGATCATACTGCTGCAAGGTCTCTCTTCCCAGGGTGTGGACCATCAGCCGCCGAAGATTTTCCGGAATGGCCACATCAAACAGAGGCAGCTGCGTATGGATCAGCGTATCATCCAGCCGGACCTCTCCCCGGTGGAACAGATCCCATAGTTTGGAATTTTCATTGCACACGCACACCATACTGCCCAGAGGAAGACCCATTTTCCCGGCATACCAGCAGGCCAGAGGAAGGGTAAACTCCCCCGCCCCCATGGCAAGGCTCAGATTCTGCCCGGGATGGAGCCATTCCTTCTGGCAAAGGGCCCCATAGAGACCGAACACCACCGCCGTTCCCACCGCCACCCGGGGCCAGGCCCAGGGCTGTGTCAGCTGGCAGCCCATCTGCTTGCACAGAACCTGCACAACCTCCTCATAGCTTCCGCTGACGGGCTCCCACAAAGAGGCGATGCAGCTTTTATGCCCTGCCTCCTGAAGCTGAGGCTCCGGCAAAATCCTGCCCAGAAACCATCCGTCCAGAGACACAGGGAAAAACCGGCTCAGGACCCTGCTCACCCGGTCCCAATAAGGAAGCTTTACGAGCTCTTCCAGCTCCCGGTCTGCATACCGGGGCAGCACCATGGGGATAAATAATCCCCCGTCCTCTGCCACCGCCTGCTGCAAGGTGGACTGGGCCGTGTAGCTTCCCGTCTCCGACGCCGTGGTTACATAGAGCATAAGCCAAACATCCTTATGGCGTTGTTCCAGAACAAATCTTCTATGGTACTTTCATCCACACCGTGGCCCAGCAGAGCCTGGGCAATCTTAGGCCAGCAGTCGATGCCGGTGATGCCCTGAGGCAGGCTGTCCACACCGTCAAAGTCGCCGCCCAGCGCAATGTGCTTTTCTCCTCCCAGCTCCAGGAAATGGAGGATGTGGCGGCAGATGGTCTCCACATCCACGGTCCCCTCTCCCAGAAATGCCGGGCACAGGTTGATTCCCGCCACGCCCCCGGTCTCGCAGATGGCCTTGAACATTTCATCGGTGAGGTTTCTGCTCACGGGGCACACCTTTCGGCTGTTGGAATGGCTGGCAGAGACGGGGCCCTGGGCAAGGTCCAGCATCTGCCAGAATGCCTTGTCGCTGAGGTGGCTCACATCCAGAGCCATGCCATAGTGCTCCGCCCGGCGGATGTACTCTTTCCCCCGGGCCGTAAGTCCCCCGCCTGTTTTGTGAGAGCCTGCCAGAGGGTTCTCTTCGTTCCAGGTCAGGGTGGTCATGCGAAAGCCCAGGTCCGCCAGTTCCTCCAGGCGGCCGGGGTCAAAGCCGATGCCCGCAGGGCCTTCCAGAGACAGGACGGCCGCAATTTTTCCGTCAGCCGTGATGGTTTCCACATCCTCCATGGTTCTGGCCTGGGCGATCTGCCCTCTGTTTTCTTCCAGTTCCTTCAGAAGGTTGGAAAGCATGGCATCAAAATAAGTCTCCGGGCTGTGAGGGCCCATGTTGAGGGTGGTAAAGAGGGCAAAGAGCTGGCAGTATTTCCGGAAGGTCTTCCCCCGCTCCAGATCCACATGGCCCGTTCTCTTTGCCAGACGCCCCACAGGCCGGCAGGTCTCTTCGCTCAGCATGGCAAGCGCTGTATCACAATGTAAATCAAATACTGGTACATTCATTGAAACGCATCCTCCAAATGGTGAATTTCCGGTTTCCTGGTTTCCAGCCCCTGGGGGGCGTAAATTTCGATCACATCAAATCTAGGCTGTTTTTCCACAGGGTTCAGGCTCAGCCACAACTGGGCCGTGGTGCGGAGCCTGTCCTGCTTTTTTCGGTCAACAAACTCCATGGCAGCGGCAAATCGGTCTGATTTGCGCAGCTTCACCTCCACAAACGCAACAAACTTTCGATTTTCCACAATGAGGTCAATCTCCCCGTATCGGCACCGATAGTTACAGGCAATCAGATGATAGCCCTTTTTCCGCAGGTACTGAGCCGCCAGCTGCTCTCCCCAGGCCCCGGTGAGATTACTTCCGGGCATAGAACTTTTTCAGGAAGCTGTTCCGGTGGGCAGGACATGGGCCAAACTCTTCCAGAGCCCCATAGTGCCGCTTGGTGCCATAGCCCTTGTGCACTTCAAACCCATACTGGGGATATTCCTCTGCCAAACGCACCATAACGGCGTCACGGCTCACCTTTGCCAGAATAGACGCCGCAGCAACGCTGGCACTGCGGCTGTCCCCCTTCACGATCAGTTCTGTGGGTACATCCAGCCCGGGGTCCCGGTTTCCGTCCACCAGAGCCTGCTCCGGCGTTTGGGAAAGGCCCTCCACCGCCCGATGCATGGCCCGATAGGTGGCCTGCAAAATATTGATTTCGTCGATTTCCTGTTCCGTGGCATAGGCCACGCAATAGGAAACGGCACATTCCTTAATTTTATCAAACAGCTCAAGCCGCTTTTTTTCCGTGAGCTTTTTGGAGTCATTGAGGCCGGGAAGGACGGCATCCACATCCAAATCCCGGGGCAGAATCACAGCGGCAGCGCACACCGGCCCGGCCAGGGGGCCTCGGCCCGCCTCGTCCACGCCGCACAGGAGGGTCTTTCCTGCCTCCCAATAGGGTCTTTCATAAGCAAACAAATCCACCTGACTCATTCCTCTCCCTCCGGCATTTCCAGTGTAAAGCGGCCCAGCTTGTTGTTTCGGTATTCCTCCAGAAGGACCCGGGCCATGCGCTCCGTGTCAATCTCTCCTCTGGAAAGGAGAAAGCCTCGTTTCTTCCCCGCAGCCTCCAGAAGCGCATAGCCGGGGGTATCAGAGGGCATGTCCCCGATCTTATACCGCTCCTGAATGGCCTCCGGATACCGGGTCCACAGCATTTCCATCAGATGCATTGCCAGGGTCTCCACATCCAGAATATCGTCTTTTACGGCTCCCGTATAGGCCAGACGCATTCCCACTTCCTTGTCCTCAAACTTGGGCCACAGGATACCGGGGGTGTCCAGCAAAAGCAGGCTGTCATTCACCGTGACCCACTGCTTGCCTCGGGTGACACCGGGGCGGTTCTCCGCCTTGGCACCCTTTCTGCCGGAAATTTGATTGATAAAGGTGGATTTTCCCACATTGGGGATGCCCACCACCATGATTTTCAGAGGCCGATTCTGTCCCTTTGCGGCGTAACGCTCAATCTTCTCCCGGAGAAGCTCCCGCAGGGCCGGGACAAACTGGTTGATGCCCTTTCTGCTCTTGCAGTCCATGGCTACCACCGCCAGACCCGCCTTCTTAAAATGCTCGCTCCAAACCTTCACCGCATTGGGGTCTGCCATGTCCATCCGGTTCAGAATGACCATCCGGGGCTTATTGCCGCAGATGGAGGCAATGTCCGGGTTTCGGCTGGAAATGGGGATTCGGGCATCCAGAATTTCACACACCGCATCCACCAGCTTGAGGTCCTGCTCCATCTGGCGGCGGGTTTTTGTCATATGTCCGGGATACCACTGAATGTTTAATTCGTCCATGGTTCCTCCTTAGGATACGGCGCCGATGCGCCCAAAGTCTCTTTTATCGTTCTTTACTTCATCGGGGCCGGGAACCATGACGCAGGTCACCTTTCCCAAAATATAGCGGGTGTCCACCTGTCCAATTTCGATCAGACGGCTGTCGGAAGAGTGATTCCGGTTGTCACCCATCAAAAATACATGGCCCTTGTCCACCGTATAGGGAAAGGTCACACCCTGATCTCCCCAGCTGACCCGAATGGGCTCGTTGATATAAGGCTCGTCCAGGGCAACCCCGTCCACATAGACCGCACCGGTGAGGTAATCGATGTCCACGGTCTGGCCTTCTGTGGCAATCACCCGCTTTACGATGGGTTCCTGATCGAAGGCGGGCACCAGAGCCACCACCACATCTCCGTTTTCAATCTGATCACCGTGGTAAAATACATTGCTCAGCAGCGCCACATAATCCCCATGAACCAGCGTGGGATACATGGAAGAGCCGGAAACCGTCACCACACGAAGGAAAAACACAAACACCAGCATGACCCCGGCCAGGATATACACCGCATCATGGAGATACAGATATAGATTCTGCCACAGATTCTCCGCTTTTTTCTTTGGGGCCTCCTGATCCGGCGCCTGGGGCTCCTCCCCGGAATCCCGGCACTGATCTTCTGATTCATTGAAGTTGTGATTCATTTTTATCATTCCTTTTGCCAAGAATTTTCCACATATCATTATACACAAATTCTCATAGAAAAAAAGGGGTGTTCTCATTTTCTTTCCAAAAGAAAAATGGACGCACCAAAAAGGTGCGTCCACTTGTTTGAAAAATCAAACCTTTTCCTTGACCTTAGCAGCCTTGCCGAAGCGCTCACGCAGGTAGTACAGCTTTGCTCTGCGAACCTTACCGTGACGGACGGTCTCCACCTTCACGACACGGGGGCCATGAACGGGGAACACCTTCTCGCAGCCTACGCCGTAGGACACACGACGAACGGTGATGGTCTCGCCGATGCCGCCATGCTTACGGGCAATGATGGTGCCCTCGAAAATCTGAATTCTCTCACGGGTACCTTCGGTGATCTTCTGATGCACACGAACGGTATCGCCCACCTTCATCTCGGGCAGCTCGGGCTTCATGTATTGGCTTGTCAGTGCCTTCATCAAATCCATGTTTACGTCCTCCTTCAATTTAGGCGTTCGTGACCGTGTGACGCACGGCAGAGGACACACCTGTTTTCAGACCGATTCATTCTAACACACTTTCTTCAAAATTGCAATAGGTTTTTTCTGTTTTTTCCTGTATTTTTGAATTTCAGGTGATCTATTCACAAAAAAGGAAGAAACAGGCTCCATCTCCCCGCCCTTTTTCATAACACCGGGACGCAGTGCCGCCACCGATTCCCGGGAGGGATTTTCCGGGGATTGTAGATTTTTGTTGTTTTTGCGCAATTCGTCGCTTTTTGAACGGAAAATGGGCATCCTTTTTTCAGATGGGTCTTTGGCCCTTTCGTCTGTCTTGACCATGGGGATTCTTTGGAGTATAATGAGGAAAAAGAAGAAGGAGGGAGGACCATGGCGTTTCCCCAGGCTTTTTTGGAAGAGCTCATTGCCCGCAGCCCCATTGAGGATGTAGTGGGCCAATATGTTGCCATGACACGCCGAGGCAGCAACCTCTTCGGTCTTTGTCCCTTCCACGGAGAAAAGACCGCCTCGTTTTCCGTGGCGCCGGACAAGGGTATTTTTTACTGCTTCGGCTGCCACAAGGGCGGCGGCGTTGTCAATTTTATTATGGAGATCGAAAGCCTCAGCTATCCCGATGCCGTCCGGTTTCTGGCAAAGCGGGCGGGGCTGGAGGTGCCGGAGGATGCCCAGTATCAAAGCCGCTACCGTCAGCAGGAACGGCTCTGGGCCTTATGCAAGGAGGCCGCCCGGTTTTTCCATAGCCAGCTATATTCCCCTGCGGGCGCAGAAGGGCTTCAGTACGCCCAAAAACGGGGCATCAGCAGGACCACTCTCACCAATTTCGGCATGGGCTTCGCCCCCAACAGCTGGACGGGGCTTCTGGATGCCATGAAGAAAAAGGGCTACACAGAGCAGGAGCTGTTAGATGCCGGTCTGGCCCTGCGGCATCAGACCAAAGGAACGGTTTACGACCGATTCCGCAACCGCCTCATGTTTCCCATTATCGATGTCCGGGGTCATGTCATCGGCTTTGGCGGCCGTGTCATGGACGACTCCACCCCCAAATACCTGAACTCCCCGGAAACCTTGATTTTCAACAAGCGGAAAAATCTCTTCGCCATGAATCTGGCGAAGAAAACCAAGGCCCCCCAGCTGATTCTGGTGGAGGGCTACATGGATGCCATCGCCCTGCATCAATACGGATTCGACTGCGCCGTGGCCTCTCTGGGCACCGCCCTCACCGAGGAGCAGGTAACCCTGCTCTCCAAATATACCTCTCAGGTGGTCCTCATCTATGATGGGGACGAGGCGGGCCAGAACGCCACCCGCCGGGCCATGCCCATGCTGGAAAAAGCAGGGCTTCAGATGCGGGTGCTGCGGATTCCCAACGCCAAGGACCCCGACGAATTTCTGAAAAAATTCGGCCCGGACCGCTTCAAAATCCTTTTGGAGGATGCGGAAAATCAGCTGGAATATCAGCTTCAGGCCCTGGCCCGGAAGTTTGACCTGTCCCTGCCCGATCAGAAGGTGGAGTTTCTCAAGGCGGCGGCCGAGCTTCTGGCAACCGTGGGAAACGCCGTGGAGCGTGAGGTCTACGGGGCCCGGGCCGCGGAGGCCGCCGGTGTCACCTATGAAGCCCTGAAGCTGGAGATCTCCAAGGCCTTCAAGCGCCGCATGCGCCGGGAGCAGAAAAAGCAGGAGAAAATCGATCTGGCCCCCGCCCAGCAGCTGCGTCCAAAGAGCCGCACCATCCGCTATGACAATCTTCGCTCTGCCATGGCAGAAGAGGGCCTTCTGGGGCTGGTGCTTCGGGAGCCTGCGTTTCTGGATCTGGTGGATGTGGAGCCCAAAGAATTTTCCTGTGAGCTTCTGGGCAGATGCTTCCGGATGCTCATGGAGCAGCACAAAGCAGGCTATCAGGTGAGCCTTGCCTCTCTGGAGGGCTTCACCCCGGAGGAAAGCTCCCATCTGGCGGGAGTGGCCCAGAAGCAGGAAGGCCCCGTAAAGGAAGAGGCCCTGCGGGACTATATGGCAGTGATTCACCGGCAGTACAGCCTGTCTCAGACCACCCAGCCCAATGACCTTATGGCTCTGCGGGACGCCATGCGGGACAAAAAGGGGTATAACGGCTGAGATCCATACTATCTTATACAGAGAAGGAAACGAGGGACTCTATGGCAGCATTGACCAATTCGACCGCAGTTTTAGAAGACGGGCTGGGAGAATATCTCCGTCAGGTCCGCCTCATTCCCATGCTCACACCGGAGGAGGAACGGCTGCTTGCCGTCCGATGCGCCCAGGGTGATCCGGAGGCGCAGCGGACCCTGGTCAACAGCAACCTGCGTCTGGTGATTTCCATTGCAAAAGAATATACGGGCCGAGGTGTTCCCCTCATGGACCTGATTCAGGAGGGCAATATCGGCCTGATCGTGGCCGCAAGGAAATTTGACTATCGTCTGGAATACCGCTTTTCTACCTATGCCACCAAATGGATCCGGCAGGGCATTACCCGGTGCCTGATGAACCATGCAGGGCTCATCCGGGTGCCCATCCACACCGCCGAGCGGATGCGAAAGCTGATGGGTGCCAAGGCCGCTCTGATGCAGCGCTCCGGTCAGGAGCCGGATTTGCAGGCACTGTCCGCCGCCACCGGCATCCCCGCAGACAAGGTGGAAAAGCTTTTGCAGCTCATCCCGGAGACCTGCTCTCTGGATGCCCCGGCCGGGGAGGACGGAGACAGCACCATGGGCCAGCTGCTTGCCGATGATCGGGTGAAAGACCCCCAGGAAGCTCTGGTTCAGGCCCAGCTTCTGGAAACCATGGATCAGCTGCTTTCCCGGCTGACCCAGCGGCAGCAGACCATTCTGCGCCTGCACTTCGGCATGGATGACGGCATCTGTCACTCTCTGGAAGAGATCTCCGGGCAGCTGGGCATCTCCAAAGAGCGGGTCCGGCAGGTGGAGCGGCAGGCCTTTGACAAGCTCAAGCACATGGGTGCCGAGCTGGGACTGGAAGATTTTCGAGAAGAATAATTTAGGGAGGAACCGCCATGACATTGGAGTTAGAATTAGAACTGGAAGAGCCGGGCTGGCGCAAGGCCATCGACCTGATGGCCCCCGGAACGGAAATTCCCGTGGAGCGATTTTTTGCCATTCTGGGCAGTGCCGATGAAGAGGAGGCCATGCAGGCCGCCCTGGCCCTGGAACTGCGGGGCGTGGGGCTGGATGTCTCCCATCTGCCCCAGTATACCATCGGCCAGCTGGGTCAGCGGCTGATGCAGGAGGCAGCCCTGGTGCGGGCAGGTGCCATCCCCGAGGGTCTCAAATCCGATGATCCCCTCAAGATATACTGCAACGACCTAAACCGCCTGTGCCGCCTCTCCGAGGAGGAGGCACGGCAGCTGTTTCTCCGGAGAGATCTCAACGGCCTTACGGAGGGACTTCTCTGGCTGGTGGCCCAGGAGGCCCCCAACTATGCAGGTCAGGGCGTGCTTCTGCTGGACCTTATGCAGGAAGGTGCCATGGGGCTCATGAGCGCCGCCGGGAATTTGGAAACACCCCTGCTCCCCAGTGCGGTCTGGCACATCCGGCAGGCCATGGCCAGAGCGGTGGCCCTGCATTATCTAATTTCCGGAGAAGCCCAGCGGCTTTTGGCCTCCGTGCGGGCCTATCAGAAGGCAGACCGGCGGCTTTTGGAGCGCCTGGGACGGAATCCCGGCCCGGAGGAGCTGGCGTTGGAGCTGGGCAAATCCGTGGAGGATGTGCAGCAGATTGCCAAAATGGTCTCCGACGCCGCCAATGCGGCCCGGACTCAGGCCCCCCAGGAACCGGAGAAGGAACCGGAATCCGTGGAGGACTCCGCCTATTTCCAGCTGCGGGCACAGGTGGAGGAGCTTCTGTCCCGGCTGGAGCCTATGGATCAGAAGCTGTTGCAGCTGCGCTTTGGTCTGGACGGCCGGAAGCCCAAGTCTCAGGCAGAAGCCGCCGTGGAGCTGGGGATCACCCTTGTCCAGCTTCAGACCAGAGAGGCACAGGCCATGGCCTTGCTTCGTCAATAGAATCATCAGGGCTGTCTTTGCAAAAGGACAGCCCTTTTTGCGTGCTTTTTTCCTACTGTTTACAAAGCCCGGAAAGGTCTCTTCTTTTGCGCCCCGACGTTGCGCTCCTTCCTTCCCTCTCGCTGCCCCGCAAAGAAACGTCCGTAAAATTCTTTCCGCAAATCGGAAATGAAATTGAAACAAATCACAGAATTTCCGGGATTTATTGACACTTCCCGGCAGATGTGATAAAATTTTATGAATACTGTTTTAGATCGTTCCTGCCATATACGGGAGCAATTCTTGGAGGTTTTTCTATGACTTCTCAGCGGGTCTCGCCTTGGTCTCGCTTCGGCAAGCTTCCCACATTTGTGTTTATCCTGTGCATTTCCCAGCCCCTCATGGATGTGCTGTCCTACTGGGTGGAGGAGCTGCAAATCAGCAATGCCATTACCCTGGTTCTGCGCTTTGCCATGCTGGCCGTCATCGCATTGGCCGGCTACCGTGTGAGCCGCCGCCGCAGGGTTTACTGGATGGGCGCCGGGATTCTGGCTGTCCTGACTGCGGGGCATGTCTGGGCCCAGCTGGGGCCGGGCTACGGGGCTGTGACGGGAGACCTTGCCAATCTGCTGCGCATCTATCAGATGCCCATATGCACGGTCTGTTTTATCAGCTTTCTGCGTGCGGACCCGGATGTTCTGCCGGCCCTGCGCAAGGGCTTCTTCTGGAACATTCTCATCATTGCTCTGGTGGAGATTTTGAGCCTTTTGACAAATACCAACCCCTATACTTACCGCAACAGCCGGGAAGGTCTGTTGGGCTGGTTCTATTTTGCCAACAGCCAGAGCGCCATTTTGTCCGCCGCCGCCCCCGTTGCCATAGCCTGGGCCATAGAAACGCTTAAAAAGCGGCCTGTGATCCTGACTCTCGTCATGGTAGTCAATCTGGGTCTATTGTACGGTCTGGGCACAAGACTGGCTTATCTGGGCCTTTTCGCCGCGGGCATGGGGCTTGTGATCTCCCTGCTGCTCATTGACCGAAAGCAGAAAAGAACCATGGTGTCCCTGCTGCTGGTCACGGTGCTGTTTCTGGGGGCGTTTCCCCTCTCTCCTATGTATCGCAACCAGAAAACCGTTTCAGAAAATGCGGTAAAAAAGCAGAATCATATCAACAGTCTGGTGAGCACCCAGAACTTTCTGCGGCACAGGCAGGATCTCATGGCCGCCGCAGACCCGGAGCCGGGGCAGCTGCGGCCCATGGGCACCCCCTTCCGGGAGGATTCCCGGCTTGGGCCTCTGGAACTGGCCTATGAATCCTATCTGGGCGGGCTGGTGCACCGATTCGGTCTGGAACGGGTGGCGGAGCTTTATGGGTATTCCACCAAGGTCTCTGACCTTTCCAATATCCGAAAGCTGCGCATCAACTATTGCAGGCTTTTAATGCAGGACCGCCCGGTGAGCAGTCTTTTATTCGGTCTGGAGCTTGGGGACCTGACCTGGGAAGGCTATATCTATGATGTGGAAAATGACCTGCACGGCATTTTCTTCCAGTGCGGTGCCGTTGGCCTGCTGCTCATGGTGCTGTTTTTAGCCTGGTTCCCCATCCGGATCCTGTGGGTCCTGATCCGGGATTGGAGACGCTATTTTACATTGCAGGCAGCATCCTTCGGCATTGGGTTCCTGACCTCCATGACCCATGTGTGGGCAACTGCCGGCATGCTCCGGCGGCCCAATGCCTCCATTTATCTGTCCGTCATTTTGGCCGCCATTTTCTGGCTGTCCCGGCCTGACCAGGCCGAAATCTAGGGGCTTTTCCTGTTTTGGATACTGCCGTTACGCACCCTTCATGTGATAGAATCAGAAAGGATTGTAAGAGATATATGAAATTAAAAACCACCTTAAAAAACCATATCCCCGCATTGATCGCCGCGTTGTTTATCTGTCAGCCCCTTATGGATATCATTTCCTTCTGGTTTCAGGAGTGGGGCGTTTCCTCTCTGCCCACCCTGGTGATGCGCTTTGGGATCCTGGGTCTCACCATTTTGCTGGGCTTTTTCCTTTCTGATCGAAAATGGATCTATTACACCACCGCCGGTGTTGTGGCCCTGATTGCCATGGGGCACATCTGGGCCTGCACCCAGGTGCCCGGGGGATATCAGCAGCCCTTTGCCGATCTCACCAACTATATCCGTGTGGTGCAGATGCCTATTACCGTCCTGTGTCTCATTTCTTTCCTGCGGGCCAACCCCAAAGGTTTTGAGGGAATGCAGTTCGGTCTGGTGTTTGCCCTGATCCTCACCCTTGCGGTGGAGGCCATCAGCGTGGTCACCGGCACCGATCCTCACACCTACAGCGACGGTCTGGGCGTTCTGGGCTGGTTCAACAATACCAACTCCCAGAGCTCCAATCTCTGCGTCCTGGTTCCCATTACTCTGGCCTGGATGCTGACCAGAAAGGAGCGGAGCCTTTCCGTGTTCTGCCTGACCACCATTGCAGGCTGCGGCGCTCTGTACTTCTTCGGCACCCGTCTGGCCTACCTGGGCATCTATGCCCTGTGCATCGGTCTGGCGGTGTCCATTCTCATGGTTCGGCGGAAGGATTGGAAAATCAGCGTCTTTCTGTTCGCTCTGGCCATTGGCTTCACCGCCATTCTCCCCCTGTCTCCCATGTATGTCCATATGCAGGTGAACAGCAACATCCAGAGCAACCGCCAAAACGATGTGAACACCCGTCTGGACGGAGACCTGGAAGAGATCAAGCAGCGTCTGGAAAAGGAGCATAATAAGGACGACAACGATTCGGATGATGACGATGAACTCACCGAAGAGGAGCGTCAAAAGCTGATTCAGCAGCTGACCCCCGTATATGAACACTATGTGTCGGACTTTGTGGATATCTTCGGCATTGAAAAAACCCTGGAAATGTACGACTATTCCATCAACATCTATGATTTCTGCGATGTTCGACCGAAGAAAATCATGTTTGCCCGGATGCTCATGAACAATTCCCCTGTCAGCGCCAACTTCTTCGGCGTGAACCTGGCCCGGTTTACCGTGGGAGAAAACATCTATGATGTGGAAAATGACTTCCATGGGATCTATTTCCTCTTTGGCGGTGTGGGCCTTGGCGCCATGCTCCTGTTCATGGGCTATTTCATCTATCTGGTCATTTGGGCCCTTGTAAAAAATCCAAAAAAATATTACACCATGGAGGCCGCCTCCTATGGCATTGCGCTATTGGTATGTCTGGCCCATGTGTATAACACCGCCGGTGTCCTGCGCCGGCCCAATGCGTCTGTATTCCTGTCCGCTATTTTCGCCGGCATTTACTATCTGGTGAAAATCAAGGACTATGAAAAATCCTAACCGTACAGGAGGTCTCACCATGTTGTTAAGCATTGTCATCCCCGTTTATAACACCAAAGAATATTTGGAATCCTGTCTGAATTCCATTCTTGCCTGCGACTGCGCCGACTGTGAGATTTTGCTCATTGACGACGGCTCCACCGACGGGGTCTGCCCTGCTCTGTGTGACCGTCTGGCCGCAGAGCACAGCCCTCTGGTTCGGGTCATTCACCAGGAAAACAAAGGTCTGGGCGGTGCCCGCAACACTGGCCTGGAAGCTGCCTGCGGCGAGTATGTCTTCTTCCCCGACAGCGACGATACCGTAGAGCCGGAAACCCTGACCGTTCTCAAAAACACCATTCGGGAAACCAACGCCGACATCATCTCCTTTAACTTCTCTTCCGATGACGGAGAAGGCCATCTCACCCCCATGGAGGCCAACTACTTCCACAGTGAGGTTCCCTTCCGTCTCCTGGACCGGCCGGAATTTTTGCTGTCTATGCCCAGTGCCTGGAGCCGTGTGTGGCGCAGAAGGCTGTTCCTGGATTCTGAGATTCGCTACCCCAGCCGGGTCTGGTACGAAGATATCCGAACTTCCATGAAGCTTTTCTGTCTGGCAAAGTCCATTGTGACCATTCCCAATCATCTGTACCGCTATCTCCAGCGGCCCGGCTCCATTATGCACTCGTCTAACGTGGGGAGAAACCGGGAAATCATAGAGGCACTTGATGATCTTTTAAGCTGGTACGAAGAAAATGGCCTGCTGGAGTCCTATCGGGACATTCTGTGCCGGCTGTGCATCGACCATCTGTATGTGGCCGCTTCCGTGCGGGTGGCACTGGCAGACCCCCACCATCCCCTTCTCGGGGAGTTTGCCTCCTACCTCCAGACCCATTTCCCCGACTACCGAAGCAACCCCTACCTGAACCAGATCCCCACCTTGCGGAAGCTGGCCTTTCGGCTCCTGGAAAAGAAACGCTACAAAACACTGCGTCTTTTGTTCCGCATCAAGGGCAACTGATTCCATAGAAAAGAGGCAACAGATTGAAACTGCGTAAACCCAATTTGACACAGAGCAAAGGCGCTTTGCTGAAAAACACCGCCATGCTCTATATTCTTCAGTTCTCCACCTATTTCCTGGGTCTTATGGTGACCCCCTACGAGACCCGTGTGCTGGGAGACGAGATTTTCGGCTATCTTGGGGCCTCCACCGCCATTATGGTCTATTTCCAGCTGATTATTGATTTCGGCTTTCTTCTGTCTGCCACGGAGGAGGTCTCCCGGTCCCGCTCGGACCAGGAGGCCCTGTGTACGATCTTTACCTCTGTGACTCTGGCAAAGCTGATGCTGGCCGGTATTTCCGCGGTGGTGCTGGTGTGTCTGTGCAACATGATCCCCGCCTGGGAGCAGAAGAAAACCCTGCTGTATCTCACCTTCGTGGCCACCTTCCTCACCTCCATGATGCCCGATTATCTCTATCGGGGTCTGGAGAAAATGAGCGCCATTACCCTGCGCACCGTGGCCATCCGGGTATTTTTCACCTGCTCCATTTTCTTCTTCCTCAAAAAGCCGGAGGATATCTGCATCATCCCCATCCTCAATATCATCGGCAACGGCGTGGCTCTGTTCTTTGCCTATCTCCACCTGTCCAAGCGGCTGAATATTCGGTTCTGCCGGGTCCGAACACGTGACATTGCCAACACCCTGCGCCGCTCCTCCACCTTCTTCTACTCCCGAATGGCCACCACTGCCTACACTGCCCTCAACACCGTGATTCTGGACATTATCTCCGGCAGCGGCGTGCAGACCAGCTACTATACTTCCGCTAACACCCTGATAACCGCCGGAAAGAACGGCCTGTCCCCCATTTCCGACAGTCTCTATCCCTACATGGCCCTGCACCGGGACTTTAAGCTGGTGAAAAAGATCCTGCTGGTCTTTGAGCCCATCTGCATTGCGGTGTGCACGGTGGCCTTTATCTGGGCGGAAGATCTGTGCCTCATGTTCTTTGGTCCCGACTTCGGCCCCACAGGACAGGTGCTGCGGGCCATGCTTCCCATCGGCGTGGTGATCCTGCCCAGCTATGTGCTGGGATTCCCCACCATGACCGCCATGGGCCTTTCCAAGCACGCAAACCTGTCTGTGATCGTGGGCTCTGTCTTCCATGTGTGCATGCTGTCCCTGCTTTTTGTGACCCAGAACCTCAACATGGTCAGTCTGGGCCTTACCGTCTCTCTCACCGAGACTGTGATCCTCATTTATCGTATTGTCATCATTGTGAAAAACCGTCATATTATGAGACATCAGGAGGCCTGAACCATGGATCTTATGAAAAAGCTAACCACCGCCGCCTGCTGGTGCCTCAGTCTGGCGCTGCCGGTGAAAAAGAACCGGGTGATCTTTTGCAGCTACTATGGCCGGGGATATTCCGATAACCCCAAGGCCATCGCCCAGGCCATGCTGGACATGGGCACCGATGCAGAGCTGATTTGGCTGCTGAAAAATCCGGAGGATGCCAAGTCCCTGCCCGCAGGCATTACGCCCTGCCCTTATGACTCTGCCAAGCGGATTTGGGCTTTGGCGACTGCCAAGGTCTGGGTGGACAACTGCCGAAAGTACGACCGGTTCAAAAAGAAAAATCAGTACTATTTGCAGACCTGGCACGGATTTCCCCTGAAGCGGATCGAAAAGGACGCTCTGGATTCTCTGGCTCCGGACTTTGAAAAGGGCGCCGTCAAAGACTCCCGGCACACGGACCTTCTGCTCTCCAACAGCGCCCACTCCACCACGGTTCTGCGCCGGGCCTACTGGTATGACGGCGCCATTGGACAGTATGGTTCTCCCAGAAACGATGTGTTCTTCCATCCCCAGCCCAATGTGCGGGAAACGGTTCTGAACCACTTTGGTCTGGATGCACAGCGGAAGATTCTGCTCTACGCTCCCACCTTTCGGGCGGATCATTCCATCGAAGCTTACCGCATCGGGATGGAGCAGGCGCTAAACGCCTGTGAGCGGCGATTTGGCGGCACTTGGACCGGGCTGGTGCGTTTACACCCCAATGTGGCTTCCCAGTCTGACGGGCTGTTCCAGTACGATGAGGGGCGCATCCTGGATGCCACCTCTTACCCGGATATGCAGGAGCTTCTGAGCTGTGCCGATCTTCTGATTACAGACTATTCCTCTTCCATGTTTGACTATGCCCTGAGCCGCCGGCCCTGCATCCAGTTTGCCCTGGATCTGGACTGCTACCGCAAGGACCGCAACTTCTATTTCCCTCTGGATCAGCTGCCCTTCCCTCTGGCCACCACCAACGGGGAGCTGGAAGAAAAGATCCTGCATTTTGACGAAGAGGCCTATCTCACCCGTTGGGACCATTTCCGCTCCACCCAGTCCTTCTATGAAGACGGAAACGCCTCCAAGCGCTGCGCCCGATGGATTGAAGATCGCATCAACGGAAAGGATTGAATATTTTGAGACGAGTAATTACCTATGGCACCTTTGACCTGCTGCACTATGGTCACATCAACCTCCTGCGCCGGGCCAAGGCCCAGGGGGACTATCTGGTGGTGGCTCTGTCCACCGATGAATTCAACTGGAACCAGAAACAGAAGAAAAGCTATTTCTCCTATGAAGAGCGCAAGGCCATGCTGGAGGCCATCCGCTATGTGGATCTGGTCATTCCCGAAGAAAACTGGGACCAGAAGAAAACCGATGTGGAAAAATACAACATCGATGTCTTTGTTATGGGCGATGACTGGGAAGGCAAATTTGACTTTCTCAAGGACCAGTGCGAAGTGGTCTATCTCCCCCGCACCCCGGAAATCTCCACCACTAAAATCAAAGCAGAGCTGCACACCAAATAAAATAGGAAGCCTGCCGCAGCATGCGGTTAAACTCTGTATTCCAAGCATTGAAAAATATCCGGAGAACCCAGGACTCAGCCTGGGTTCTCCGGATCTCTTTTTTGTTCTTTCGTTCCATTGGGAAGCATCCCAAGTCCCTGCTTTTCTGGTGCACAGACTTGGGATGGGGCTGTTTTCACCCAAGCCCAGGAACACTAAAATCAGTAAAGGAAGAGGCTGTTTACAATAATACCGGAACCGATCTCATACATGGGATTTGCCCAGGCGTTGCCCAGACCAACCTGACACAGAACGGATTCGTGACCGGCTGCGGGGTCATAATATGCGCTGCGCAGGTCTCGGATGCCATAGAAGCTTCCGGTCAGTTCATCCTTCATGAGACTGCGGCCGCCGTCAAAGTCTCCCCAATACTGGGCAAAGATTGCATACTGTACGGGCAGCGTTTCACCGCTGGGGTCCACACGGGTCAGCATACCGGCGGTAAAGCCGTCCACGAAGAAGAGTTCTCCCCTGTGACAGAGCAACCCGGCAGGGCGGTATTCAGGACTTCGGAGCACCCGGTTTGTGATCTCCCCGGTAGCAGGATCTACTTCTGCTATCATTCCCATAAAGGAGTCCAGATACTTGGAAACATTGTAGGCCTCCATCGTTACATAGAGCTTTCCGGTTTCCCCGTCCCAAGCCATATCGATTGCCTGATAGGGCTTTTCTACCGTATAGCTGGTATCTTCTCCCTTGACCCAGGTATCCTGTGCCTTTAACATCTCGGTGAGACCATGAATGCCATTTCCCAGCTTGGTACGCTCAAAGGTTTCCGGATCAATGCGATAGAAGTATCCTTCCTTGTCGTAGGAGTAGAGCACATCGCCGGCCAGCACGGATGCGGCAATGGGTGCCTCCTCCGGAGCATCGTCCCGGAGAACGGTTACCTTGCCCTTATCGTCAAAGGTAATCCACTGGGTATTGCTTTCGTCATAGCCATAGAATTTCCGCTCATGATCCAGAACGGTAACGATGCAGGTGTCACTCTGTCCCTGGGGCGTGGTTGCGGTGATGGTTGCGGTACCAACCGCCACGGGGGTGATGGTGCCGTCGGCGGATACGGTTGCAACTTCTTCATTGTCAGAGCTCCAGGTGAGGGTTTGGTCCACGCTGCCGACGCTGATGGGAAGGACGGTGGCGGTGAGGCTCATATCCGTTCCAACCACGGCGGCGGTCTTCTCCGGCAGGCGCACGCCCATTGTCTGCACCGTTTCGGGAACCTGAGGCTCAGTTTCGGGGATGGAGTAGAGAGAGGTCACTGTGATTCCCTTGCCTACCATGGGGCCTCGGTCTCCATCGATGGTGCCCAGCTTTTTGGCAGTGCCGGTGGTGGGGTCAACCTCCACCAGGTTGGAGCTGAAGTCGTTGGACTGTGACCAGTAGATGGTGTCATTGTTCCAGTCGTAGTGCATAGACTGATAGGTGGTGCCCCTCAAACCGGTGGGACCAACCTCTGTCCGTTCTCCGGTGGATTTGTTCAGGGTGTACAACATTCCACGGGTATCTGCCCCGTAGAGAACGCCTTCTTCATCGCAGGCCAGGGTAATTACATCGGTACCCGTGTCTCCCACCACTGTAAAGGTGCCGTCGGTCAGGTTCATCTGCGCCAGTGCCCCCTGGTAGTTTTCATCCATGATAATGGCAAACATGGCTCCGGTGGTGTAGTCAAAGGCCATGTCCCTCACATACATGGAAGTCTGGTGCAGCACTTCGTAGGAGAAGGTGGCAGGGTCTACCCGCAAGGTATAGAACATAAAGTCCACATTACTCTGCCCAAAGGCGTAAATGTAGCCGTCATAGTAGGCACCGGCGAAAATGACAAGATCCCCAAATCCTGCCAGAAGCTCACTGTCCCCAGGCCGCAGGATGGGCAGTCTGCCCCAGGCATTGATCTCATTGCCCACCATACCATCGCCATAGTCCCAACCATAGAATCCAAAGAGACTTCCAAGATCAGGAGTAACCACAATCTGCGCCGTAACAGGTGCCAGACCGGGAACGGTCACGGTAAGGGTGGTTTCACCGGCCTTGTGCGCCGTAATCAGACCGTCTTGGGATACGGTTGCAATGGACTCGTCCTGTGTTGCATAGGAGGGCTTGCAGGTGGCGTTCCACGGCTCCAGAGACAGCGGAATTTGAACTTCGTCAAATTCAATCATCTCAAAGCGCTCCGGGATGGATACTGCGGTGGGATCCACCACAGGAACCGGAGGCTCTTTGCGGACCGGCTGTACCAGAGCGGTGTTGTGGGCACTTCTCTTCTGCCCAGCCACAAAACCGGTGGTGATAATCTCAATGTGCTCCATGTCGGACACATCAATCCAGTGAATCTGGTTGTGTTCATCGGCCCACAGGATTCCCTCGTTTTCCAGGGAGTACAGCATGGAAGTGGGGCTGCCATTGGGTGCCAGTTCCTCGGGGACGAACGCTCTTGCGGTTTCCACAAGAACCTCCCCGGAAAGCCGGGCACGCACCAGAGCAGGGACCCATTGGTTGGGATCCGTCACCAGGAAGTAGAAGTTCCCTGCTTCATCAATGGCCATACCGCCAAAGGCACTGCCCATGGTGCTGTCCAGGGTCTGAACCTTGGCCAACTCCGCCGTGAGCGGATTCACCCGGTTCAGCGTATATTCTTCCTCCCAGGTTGCCGGGTTAAACGCAGTGGTGAGGGCGTACAGAAATCCATCGGCATAGTTGAAGGCCATCGCTGTCACCTTCTGGTCGGTGGTGCCAATCTCATGACCGTTCATGGTCTTGGGATCCAGCTGATAGAAGGTGGATTTGCACAGGATTTCTCCGGTCTCGGGGTTTTCTTCCTCTGCACAGTCAAAGGCATAAACAGAGCCGTTGTAGTAGGCCGCAGCGCTCATGGGGGCACTCTTCACGGTGTCTGCCATCCCATAAGCCTTTTGGGGCATTCCCGCTCCCAGAGTGACCCACTGCTCCGCCCTGTTGTTATACAGCATCACGGAGCCTTTCACATTGTTGACGGAAACCTTGCAGGAGGTCTCCATCTCCCCGATCTTGGCGGTAATGTTGGCAACGCCAACCCCCTTGGCCTCTACCACACCTCCATGGACGGTTGCCACTGCCTCGTTGTCCGAAGACCATACCGCTTCGTCCAGCCGTGCATAGTAGGGCTGAGGCAGGCAGCTCAGTGCCACCGTCTCGCCTTCGGTCAGGAATGCCTGATCCTTGGACATGGTCAGACCGGTTGGCTCGGTGTCCATGGGAAACAGATCTCTGCCGCAATCCCAGGGCTTGAAGAGCCCACACATTTCGCCGTTGTCCATGGTAGATACCATGGACAGGGCATTGCCGCTTTCCTTGTCCAGCTCCATGAAATAGGAGCGGCCTGCCTTGCCCTGATAACCGGCCCAATAGAGCTTGTTGGTCTCATGGTCCACGGTCATGGACTGTGCATAGGCAGGATAGTAGCCCGTTGCACCGGCATAGGCCGTGGCGGTCATGGTCTCCACATCGATGGTGTGGAGGGTGCCGCCTGCAATATCAATGGCATAGAGAATGCCGTCGTTGTCGCAAGCCAGCGTCAGAAGCTGGGTCTTATTGTGGTCAATGCCCTGGATGATGCCCAGATCCGTGACCGCACCTGTGAGATAGTCAACGCGCATCAGGTGGCCGCCCTCTTTCTCCTGGAGCTCATCCGTCAAAACATACAGCGTGTCTGTGGTGTAATCAAAGGCCATATCCAAAGCGGAATAGGTCTTCTGATTCCACGCATTGGTCCCTGCTTTCAGCGTTCCCAGTTTGGTCCGGTCCCAGCTTCCGGCCTTCATGGTGAAAATCTCACTGTTGGAATCGATGCCGATGATGTAGCCGTCCAGATACTCCGCTGCGGACACCACCGATTCCATGCTCTCATACCGATCGGTATGGCGGCGCATTTCGTCTGCGGTTTCAAAGGAGTACCAGCCATTGAGCTGGTCGGTAGTAAAGAGATAGCCGTTGATTTCCCGGGTGCTGTAACGGCGGTAGCCATAGAAGGCATCGGGATTGATGTTCTGCGCCCCGGCAAAGTTGATCTCATAGAAGCTTTCGTTGCAGCCATAGTCACAGACCGCAATCTGGAAGGATGCGTCGTATTCGGATACATCCAGACGAATCAGCTGCTTTTCGCCGGGTACATCCTCTACCGAAACATAGGAATATGCTTCTCCGGCCATGGTCATGGGAACCACTGCTGCAATGCCATAGTTATCCGAGACAAAGAACTCCAGATAACGGCTGTCCGTGTAGGGATTGTAGAGGAAGGCAATCTCATCGGTATACAGCACGGGCTTCTCCGTATCCACCACCATATCAATGGTCATGCTTTCGTCCAAATCTTCCTGATCCGCATGACCATCCCTTAGATCCCCGTCATCCAGGTAGGCATCCACGGTGAGATGAATCTTATCGTTGTTCTTCACCATGTATTGCCCGTCTTCATCCAGGAAGTCAAAGACCTCGCACACATCGCCGTAGATAAAGGGCAGGCACACGCCAAAGGCGTTGTTATAGTAACTTTTACGGGCATTGCGAGCCTGCTCCCGGAAGAGCGGATTGCCTGCATCGTCGGTCCAGGTGAAGTCCATCACCTTTGCACCACGGAGCATACTCAGATAGATCTCGTCAACCTGATCCAGATAGCCGTCCCCATTGGGGCTGAGGACATTGTGGGCCGGATCGTACGGTTCATACAGATAGGGGTTGATGCCCAGGTTGGAATGGGCGCCCTCACCGAAGTCGGTGAAAATCACATGCAGATAGCGGTTAAACTCCGCATCGGCACCACCTCTGCCCTCATAATACCAGCCGGTATCAAAGACTCTCGGTTCGCTCCAGTCGCCGTAGAATCCCACAAAGGGCAGGCTCAGATTCCCCTGCTGGCCGTAAAGACGGACAAACCCCTCTACATAGATTCCGTTTTCATAATAGGTGTCCATGTACTGCTTATCTTCCTGGGAAAGGGTCACGCTCATGTACACCGTGGTGCTGCCGCCGGCAGGAACCGTCACCTGATCCAGAGCCGTAAAGCCGGCACAAATCTGCTCATACAGCATCTGCACATCGGCAGTGTCTACTACTGCGTCGCCATTGAGGTCGTAACCGTCCTTCCCTTCGCCCCGTCCATTGACTGCGTCCAGAAACGCCTGAACATCCGCCTGATCCACCAGGCCGTCTTCGTTGTAGTCATACTGCTTGGGCAAGGGGCCATCCGCACTCTGGAAGGTAACGGAGGCATCCAGATTTTTGGAGCTTTCGCTCATAAACAGGTAGCCCTGATCCTCATAGGACAGATCCACCTGATCGGTCAGTGCCGAACCATCCAGTGTGTAGGTTATTTCCTGGTCCGACAGATTGTTGATTTCAAAGGAAGCCCGGTACACACCTGCACGGTTGTCATCGTCTCCAAAGGAAATCTTGGGGGTATCCCCATTTACCGTGAGGTAAGCGGGAGAAGTGACGGCACGATACACATTGGCAACACCGGATCCTTGTTTTCTGGGGGAATACAGAATGCCGGTAGGCTCTACGGCAGGCTCCGCCGTGCTCATAATCAGAGCTTCTGCCACTGTGTGCATCTGTGCTTCGGACAGGTGGGGATACACGGTATGCAGGTGCTGCAATACCAGTGCGCTCATACCTGCAATGTGGGGGCAGGCCATGGAGGTACCGGACATGGTGCCGTACTTCCCATTGCCAATGCTGGAATAGATATTGCCGCCGGGGGCCGTGACATCGGGATTCAGCTGCAAATCCGGGGTAACGCCCCAGGAGGAGAAATCACTGAGCTGTCCGGCCGTGGAGCTGTCAACGCCGATCAGATCCTCCATAGGTCTGACTTCCAGAACGCCTACGCCGTCTTCTCCCGCCGCATTTTGGAGGATCGCCCCGTCCGCTTTGCTCACAAATGCATTGGGAAGCTGCTTGGCATCCATCATGTTAATCAAAGGGCCAACTACATTGTCGTAGACAATACAGCCAATGGCACCGTATTTCTTTGCATTGGTCTGCTTATCCACAAAGGTTACAGGGGTCAAAGGGTCCCATGAGCCACGGGATACCACGGCGATTTTCCCCTTTACATCCACCTTTGCAAAGTCCTCTGGGCTGCCGTAGCCGGGAACCATCACATATTCCCGTTCCTCTCCGGCAAGACCTGTAAAGGGCATGGCGCCCATGTCGGTGAATGCCACTTTCTCCCCGGCAACGGTGAGGTAATTGAGCATAATGGTGGTGTTTTCGGAACTGGCCACGCCGGTGGCACCGATATAAGTTGCAGGAGAGGATACCAGACCAATATCGGGGTCTTTGGTCAGGTTTTTATTGGTGCCATAGCCATTCATGTTGGCTGCTGAATTGGAGTTGCCTACGGCAATGGCTGCAATCATATCACTGTCCAGAATCTTGCCGTAAATTTCATTGATGGACTCGCCCTCGTCGCAGAAGCCGGCGGGAGCACCCAGAGACAAGTTGACGGCATCCACATTCAGTCGATAGCAGTCTTCCAGCGCCGCGGCAATGTCATCGAAATAAGCACCGCCGTTCTTGCCGAAGACCTTCATTACCAGAAGCTGTGCATCCGGAGCCACGCCTACCACAGGTGTGGTGTCCAGAGGGTTGGCGGTGACGATGCCGGAAACATGGGTACCGTGGTCGCCCTGGTTGTCGTGGTCGTGGGTCACATCCAGATCGCTGTCCACATAGTTAAAGGCATAAGGTACCTTTTCGCTGCGGTAGAGCTTTTCTGCCGTCAGCTTCAGGGTGCTGGTCCGGGTGTAACGCTGATAGGCATTGAGCGTAGTGAGAACAGACGCTACCTCCTCTTGCTCCAGACTCCGATCCGTCTTGGCCGGTGCATCGGCAAAGGAGGGATGATCCAGATCCAGTCCGGTGTCGATGACCGCCACACGCATCCCCTGTCCCGTATACCCCAGATTTTCCCAGGTAAGAGCGGAACCAAAATGGTCCTTGGTGGAGTTCATGCTGGGATCCGCCACATGACCCATGGCGGGCATGGTTTCAGGAACCTCGTAGCGCTCTGCTGCAAAGGCGGATTTTACATTGGGAATCTGCCGGATCTGCTCCAGCGCTTCATAGGGGACTTCCACAGAAAAGCCGTTAAACGCCACATTGTACTGATACCGAACCTCCAGATCCATACCCGTCCGTGCTTCCATCTCCTCCAGGGTCTGGGTCTGGAGCTGGGTCATCGTCTGAACCCTTTCGGAAACCTCTGTGCCGTTGGAGGCAATCTGAGTGGTTGTGTAGCCCTGCTCCAGAAGACCGGGCTGTTCCAGAACCACCACAAGCCGAACGGTTTCCTCCTTGGCGAACCGCTCCATGGTCTTTTGGGCGGTCTCATTTTTCTTGAGATCCACGCCGGGATGTTCAATTTCTTTCACGGTGACATTCCCGGTGTTTTCCACAGGCTCTTGCTCAGCAAGTTCCGGGGATACCCTGGCTTGCTGGGTCTGTTCTTCTCCCAGGATGGGGCTGTTTTCCGTTTCCGCTGCCTGCACTCTTCCGGGCAGAAGGGTAAGGAGCATACATGCTGCCAGCAGCAGAGAGAACAATCGCTTCATCTGTTTCATCGCGCAAACCCCCTTACAAATTCATATACCGACACAGAACCACTGCACCCTGGGCACGGGTAAGTGCCGCCCTGGGAAGCAGCCGTTTTCCGGGATAGCCCGTAAGAATCTGCTCTTCCACCACCCAGTTCATGGCTTCCTCTGCCCATCCGCTGACCTGATCTGCGTCTGTAAAATCCATCTTCCGGTCTTCTGTTTCCGAATTCACCACTGCCTTGCTCTTGGCGTAACGATACAGCATGGTGGCCATCTCCTGCCGGCTGATGGCTTTTTGAGGGGCAAAGCATCCATCGCCTACCCCGTCTGTGATTCCCTGTTCCACAGCCCAGGATACTGCCTGTTCATAGTAGCATTGGGCGGGAACATCGGAAAAAGCGTGGTTCTTCCGGGGCTCAGGCTCCTGTTCCATGCGGTAGAGTGTGGTGACAAACATGGCCCGGTTCATTTTTTTATCCGGTGCAAAGGTGGTCTGCGTCACGCCCTCAAAGAGTCCTGCATAATAGGAATCCAGAATCTCTTCTTCTGCCCAGTGTCCCCGGATGTCTGCAAAGGGATTGAAGACGGCGGTCACATCCGCGGGGGCCAGCTCCACTTTGGTCTGCCCGGCATAGGCCTCCCCCATTTCGGCAGAAAAGGAGGCGTCACATTCTTTTATTGCCTCAAAGGTCAGAATGGCCAAATCCGCCCGGTGTTCCAGATTGCTGCCGACCCAGGCCAGAGATACCATTGCATCCTCTTCCCGGTTGACACTGGCCGCACCGGTTTGTGCCAGGAGCTGCACATCCTGCAAGGCCACTGCCTGGGAATCATACTCCACCAGAATCCTGCCATTGGTGATTCCCTGCACCCCTTCCAGTCCCAGGGCAACACGGATTGTGCTGCCCTGGCGCTGGGCGGTCAGAGTGATTTTCCCGCCCTCTTCGGCGGCTGCTGCACCCATGGTCATGGTGAGGACCAGAAGCAGGGCAAACAGCAGAGCGAACGCTTTTCTACTCATGTCATTTTTCTCCCTTTCCTTTTTCTTTTTTCCCTTTTGGGTCAGTATGAAGATGATTTTCATACCGCTTGTATCTTTAGTATAGCACCACATTTAGCAAAAAGATAGGCAGCATATTTGGGAAAATTTCACCAAATACGCTGCCTTACGCTCTAATTTATTCAGAATTCAGGAAAACTTTCGGATAATCTCACAGGCCTGCCGATATTGTCGGTGGGCTGTGAGCCATTCTTCCATCCATGCGGCATGAAACCGGGCAAAGCCCTTGGAAAACTGACTCTCCTGATGCTGAAAACACCGTGTCAGCAAAGCCCCGTACTCCTGTTTCTGGAGATAATTCGGGTCTTCCAACCGGAATCGGACCACTTGACACATTTCAGCGAAAATTTCCGCTCCCTGGGGCGGATTGTTGGGGAGATTTCCAAGAGGGGCTGTCTGTGCATTGTCCAGTGCTTTTAATGCCAGCTGGGTCTGACCCAGTTTTTCATAGCAAATGGCCAGCTTATGGAAATACAGGGCCTCATTCCATGGATTTTCCAACAGATGCCGCAGAGCCTCCTCCGTCTTTCCCATCATAATCTCCGTGGTAGCCTGATTGTAGGCAATGATGGGAATTTCCTCGGTCAAACGCAGACTTCTTGCCATGCGGCAGGCCGCTGAATAGTGATCCTGCATCTGTTCCAATTGATTCAGATTGCTGAAGCAGTTCCCCAGAAAAATCCGGCACTCACACATAATCGGCAGGCTTCCTTCCCGGCTTGCCTGGGAATAACCTCGCTGCAAATATTCCAGTGCCCGACCATAATCTCCCATCCAGTAGGCTCTTCTTCCTGCCTCCAGGAAATAATAGCCCTGTTCGGAGACACAAAGCAGCTCATGGAACTGTCCCGTGAGACACAGGAACAGATTATACTGCTGCTGATTCATTGCCTGGCGATACAGCTCGATGTTCTTAGGCTTTTGCCCCGTAACAACCCAATTCAAAATCAGCCAGTCCAATAGAAACGGGCTGGTGCAATCCTGCTCCTCTCGCTGGGTCAAGGCTTCTGCCAAATCCTGCACCCCTTCGCCGGAAAGCAGCCGCTCATAGCAGAACGCATACCAGGAAGAGGCCTCACTGCAAAAATCCGGCTCCTGGTGCCAGACAATGCCCAGTCGGTGAAACAGCAGCTCCACCACCTCTTCGCTTCCCTCCGCCTTTCCCTGCTCAATTTTTGAGAGGTAAGAAACGGCGCAAATTCCCTTGCACAGAGTACTCTGGGACCAATCCAAGTCCTGTCGATGCTTTTTGATGAGGATTCCTTGCAGCTTCTGTGACATTCTACTTGCCCCCTTTTTTATTCCATCCAATAAAAAACCTTGGCTTTTGATTCAAAGAAGAAAAAACAGCATGGTGCGATCAAATGCAGTGTCCCGGTCTGAGCGCTTACGGGTATCTTAAAACACAATCAAGGAAAGGAGCCAGACTGCCAAAAGCAGGATGGGATAGGTGAGGTACTTTCCCCATCTGGAGCCGCAGTCTTCTTCCTCGTTATAAAAGTGCAGAAACAAAAAGCCCAGAGGCGCCGCTATATAGAGGGGATTCAGAGTGGCGCAGAACAGTGACACCGCAGCGCTGACCGGAATCCGCTTCTCCTTCCACCGAAGCACCCACAAAATCAGCACCAGTGCCACAAGGGGCAGACCGTCCGGGACACCAAGGCTCATGACGCTCAGGGCCGCCATGACCGAAAGCATGACCTGAATCATCGCACCCCCAAGGCCCTGATCTTCCTGCATTTTGTAAAAATACAGCAGCACCAGACAAATTGCCATGGCAAACATGGGGTTTCGAGAGCCGTTTGCCCAAACCGTGCCGCTTATGCACAGGTTATATGGAATCTCTGAGACAAGGGCCACTCCGAACATTCGCAGGATGTAACGGCCGGGATTCGAGGTATAGCGGAAGCCCTCCACCAATAAGAAGGCAAAGATGGGGGCTGCACAGGACTCCAGCGCCTGCAACACCAGAGACAGCTTCAAAAGTCCCTGTCCATGGCTCCTCCACAGCTCCACCAACTCCTGACCGGTGGGGTTGTCCATCTGCGGCACCGCATGTAACAGGATTCCTTTTCCCACCATTCCTGCCAGGAGGAACAGAAAGCCCCATAGCCGCAGTCCCCGGGCGGTCAGGCCCTTTCGGTTGGATGTACCAAGCTCATTCATGATTTTGCTCCTTTCAGGGGCTTCGCCCCGGGAAGTAAGGTAATTTTTGTAAGAATCCGGGCATATAGGCTCTGCAATTCCAGAATTTTTGCCGGAATACAGGTCGCTCTACCCACCGCCGTCTGTCTGCAACGCTAGTATAGCATTGCTTCCCGGTTTTCTCAATGGGATTTTCCCGGACAAACCTTCGGGGCTGCCTCAAAATGGAGACAGCCCCGGGGGTTATTCTTCAATTTGAATGGGCACGCCGTTAAGCTCTACCCCTTCTTCCGCCCGGATCAGGATGTACTTGGCACCCCCCAGCACTCTGGTTTCCATCAAATCCCACCGCTCCGGGTTCACCTTGATGGTCACATCGGGGGTTTTCACTTCCAGCTGCTTGGGGTCCACCACATTTCTGGGGCTTAAATCCATATCCTGCCCGAAGGCCTGGTCGTACTCCTGGCCGAAGGTCTCCACCTTCTCCTCCGAGACGCCGCAGCTGGCCAGCACACCCTTGACGGTACTCTTGGTCACCGTGAGAGGCTCCGGCTCCTTGCTCTCCTTGTGCTCCTGGATCATGTTCACAAGCTGTCCCCGGACCGCCTGCACCGTCTCCATAGAGGCCTCTTCTCCCAGAGACAGGCCCAGAATACTTTCAAAATTTACCTTCTGCTCCCCCGCTGGCATGGGGGCCGGGGTTTTGAATATGGCATCAATGAATGCGTCCTGGCTGAGAGAAATATTGCGGCAGTAGTACAGCGCACCATAGAGGTTTGTGGCACGGCCGTCAAAGGCCGGGAACAAAAAGCCCACCTCAGGGGAGCCAACCACCCAGTCCGTGGCACGGCTGTGGAACTCTCCTGCGTTTACATGGTAAGTCAGGGCGGTTTTGGTCAGCTTCACCGGGCAGATGGAACACAGGATGTACCGGAATACCGTCTCAGAGCCCTCAGAAAAGGCGATATCGTCCTTTCCCTTGAAGGGGACATCGTATGCATCCGCTGCCAAAAGGATCAGATAGCTGCCCTCAATGTCCAGAGACTCTATGATTTTGTGATACAGCTCATGGAGCAGCTCTTCATTTTCCGTTCCGCCGTCTCGCAGAGCCATAAGGAGCTTGTGCTCCTCCCCGCTTGCCACCTGCTCCGTGGCAAAGGAGATGTCCACCAGATTTTTCCCCTGGGTGCCGGACATGGTTCGGCGCAGAAGAGCCAGAATCCGTTCTCCCTCATCCTCCGACAAAACGCCCAGAGACTGGTCAAACTCAGACAGGATCTCCTTTTTTTCATTGACATAGCATCCCCGGACCCGGGTAATGCTGGTTTTTTCGGGTTTGAGCCGCCGACGCAGCTCGCCAATTTCTTTCTCGTTCATAACATTCCTTCTATTCCGTCCACATCAGGGACTTTGTTATTTCAAAAACAGTTCAATGACCGGCACCAGACTCTGGGGCTTCACCGCAGGCAGATTGATGACCAGCAGATCCTCCTGCCGGGTGGCACCCAGGGAGAAATGCTCCACCATGCCCTCCGTAAAGGTCAGCTCGCTGCCATCCTCCAAAAACTGGGCATATTCCACCTTTCCGGCCAGACCCGGCAGCTTCAAATAGGCGTAGGGGTAGGAAAACAGGTGGACATACAGGCGGCTTCCATCCTGGCTCTGGGTAAAGCGGCAATCCGCCGGGGCCTTGAATTCCGGCTCCGCCATGGTGCAGCCATAAATAGAGCGGCTGTTATAGGCCATCCACTGCCCGTAGACCTCCAGGGCCTTGCAGGCACGGTGGTCAAAATAGCCCCGGGCTGTGGGGCCTACATTCATCAGGAGGTTTCCGCCCAGGCTCACGGTTTCAATCAGCATCCGGATCAGCATTTCCGGGGACTTCCAGCTCATTTCATCCCGATAGTAGCCCCAGGAGCCGGAAAAGGTCTGGCAGGCCTCCCAGGTCACCAGCTCCCCCGTTTCCGGATGCTTCACCCAGCTTTTGGGCTGGTACTGCTCCGGTGTCCACAGATCCTGATCGATTTCCGCCCGGTTATCAATGATGATTTCCGGCTGAAGCTCCCGGGCCAGGGCAATCAGTTTTTCCGATTCCCAGTCCTGCTTCCCTTTTCCCTTCATCCACGGTTCCCCGAACTGGTTCTCGGAATAAGAGAAATCAAACCACAAAATATCGATGGTTCCATAGTTGGTCAGAAGCTCACGGACCTGATCTCTCATGTAGGCGCTGTAACGCTTCATGTCCCGGCCCTGGTTGAGCTGCCGGGCCTGGGGGTCCTTGCGCCGCGGATGGAGCATGTCTATGGTGAAATCCGGGTGGTGCCAGTCCAGAAGGGAGTAATAAAATCCCACCTTCAGCCCCTCTGCCCGAAACGCCTCCACATACTCCCGGAGCAGATCCCGACCGGCGGGGGTGTTGGTGCATTTATAATCCGTATAGGCAGAGTCAAACATGCAAAAGCCGTCGTGGTGCTTGGCTGTCATCACGGCGTATTTCATCCCCGCCGCCCGGGCCATGGCCGCCCACTTCCTGGGCTCATAGAGGTCCGGGTCAAAGAACTTGAAATAGCGCTGGTACTGGGCCTCGGTCATGCACTCGTTGGACTTGACCCATTCATGCCGTGCAGCCATGGCATACAGTCCCCAGTGGATGAACATTCCGAATCGGTCATGAGTGAACCAGGCGGTGTTGCCCGGTGTTTTCTTTGTAACGTAGCTGGACATTTTGTTGTCTCCCCTCAGAGCAAAGGTGTGCTATTTATCATACCCTGCCTTCTGCTTTTCGTCAAGTGCAAAGGGAACATCCTTCCTCATTCGGGCATTTCTCTTTTCTTTTAGATTTTCCACAACCCCTGTTGAAAACAGAAAAATCCCCTCCCGAAAAACCGGGAGGGGACAGAAACGACAGTTACGTCAATTATACCAGCTCAATGACAGCCATCTCAGCGGCGTCACCGCGGCGAGCGCCCAGGCGAGTCACTCTGGTGTAGCCGCCGTTGCGGTCAGCATACTTGGGAGCAACTTCCTTAAACAGCTTCTGGACAACATCCTCTTTGGTGATGTAGCCCATAGCGCGGCGGTAAGCAGCCAGGTTGCCCTTCTTGCCCAGGGTGATCATCTTCTCCACCACGGGCTGCACTTCCTTAGCCTTATAGAAAGTGGTCTCGATCTTGCCGTTGGCCAGCAGATCGGTGGTCAGCTGACGCAGCAGTGCTTTTCTCTGTGCACTGTTTCTGCCGAGCTTACGAGTACCGAACATTCGCGTATCCTCCTTACGTTAACAAGGTAATTAGTTGTTGTTGCCGGATTCTTCACTGGCCAGGGAAAGACCCATCATCTCCAGCTTCTTCTGCACTTCGTCCAGGGACTTCTTGCCCATGTTGCGAACCTTCATCATATCTTCACCGGTCTTGGAAATCAGATCCTCCACGGTGTTGATGTTGGCTCTCTTCAGGCAGTTGAAGCTCCGAACGGACAGATCCAGCTCGTCGATGGTCATTGCAAGAACCTTATTGGTGCCCTTCTCTTCCTTCTCCACAACGGTGGAGGCACTGGCCACACTCTCAGACAGGTTCGTAAACAGGCTCAGGTGGTCAGACAGAATCTTTGCGCCCAGAGAAACAGCGTCCCGGGCGGAAATTGTAGAGTCGGTCCAGACCTCCAGGGTCAGCTTATCGTAGTCGGTCATGTTGCCAACACGGGTGTTTTCTACAGTGTAGTTCACCTTATAAACAGGCGTGTAGATGGAATCGACGGGAATGACACCAATGACAGTCTGAGGTGTCTTGTTCCGGTCAGCAGAGACATAGCCGCGGCCGTGGCTCATGGTGATCTCCATATTGAATGTGGCATCGGCACCCAGGGTCGCAATGTGCAGATCCGGATTCAGGATCTCCACTTCCCCGTCGGCCTTGATATCACCTGCGGTCACTTCACAGGGGCCCACTGCGTCGATATACACAGTCTTGACACCCTGGCAGTGCAGCTTTGCGATGATTCTCTTCACATTCAGTACGATCTCGGTGACATCTTCCTTGACACCGGGAATCGTGGAAAACTCATGCTGGACGCCGGCGATCTTGATGGAGGTCGCAGCCGTGCCAGGCAGAGAGGACAGCAAAATTCTTCTCAGGGAGTTACCCAGAGTTGTACCGTAGCCCCGTTCAAGAGGTTCCACCACGTACTTGCCATAAGAGGCATCTTCGGGAGAATCCATGCACACAATGCGCGGCTTTTCAATTTCTACCATGAATAAATACCCTCCTTTTCACCTTGCGGGGCCGAAGCCCCGCTACATTCAGCTTACCAATCAATGAGGGCAAAACATTACTTGGAGTACAACTCGACGATCAGGTGCTCGGCGATCTCAAAGTCAATGTCTTCCTTGGTAGGAATGGCGACAACCTTACCCTGCAGGGTGTTCTTGTCACGATCCAGCCACTTGGGAGCGGCAACGAAGGCGTCATCTTCCTTCATCTTCTTGAAGCGAGCCTTGGTGATGCTGGCCTCGGAAACGGCGACGATGTCACCGATCTTCACCTGGAAAGAGGGCACATCCACCCGCTTGCCGTTGACGGTGAAGTGGCCGTGGGACACCAGCTGGCGAGCCTCACGACGGGTGGAAGCGTAGCCCAGGCGGTACACGACATTGTCCAGGCGGCGCTCCAGCATGCTCAGGAGCACTGCACCGGTATTCCCTTCGGCACGGGAAGCCTTCTCGTAGTAGGTACGGAACTGCTTCTCCAGGATGCCATAAACAAACTTGACCTTCTGCTTTTCCGTCAGCTGCAGGGCGTACTCAGACTTCTTGGCTCTTCTCTGACCGCCGGGGTTCTTGTTGGAAGTCTTGGAGTAACCCATTGCGGCAGGAGAAACGCCGAGAGTTCTGCAACGCTTCAGGACGGGCTGCATGTTCTTAGCCATAATTCAATTTCCTCCTATAGCGAATTAGACACGACGTCTCTTGGGGGGACGGCAACCATTGTGAGGAATGGGAGTCACGTCCTTGATCATAACAACTTCCAGACCGGCGGACTGGAGGGCACGGATGGCAGCCTCACGGCCCTGGCCGGGGCCCTTTACGAAAACCTCAACAGTCTTCAGGCCGTGCTCCATGGCTGCCTTTGCGGCAACCTCAGCAGCAGTCTGAGCTGCGAAGGGGGTGGATTTCTTGGAGCCACGGAAGCCCATGCCGCCGGAGGAAGCCCAGGACAGGGCATTGCCATTCAGGTCGGTGATGGTGACCATGGTGTTGTTGAAAGAAGAGCGGATATGAGCGGCACCCTTCTCAACGTTCTTGCGCTCCTTGCGGCGCTTGACAACCTTCTTTGCGTTTACCTTAGCCATTACATATCCCTCCTTTACTTCTTCTTATTCGCAATGGTCTTCTTGGGACCCTTGCGGGTACGGGCGTTGGTCTTGGTCCGCTGACCGTGGACAGGCAGGCCACGACGATGACGCAGACCACGATAGCAGCCGATTTCGCTGAGCCGCTTGATGTTCATAGCAACTTCACGACGGAGGTCACCCTCGATGGTGTAGTTGTGATCGATAACATCACGCAGGGCAGCTTCCTGATCCTCGGTCAGGTCCTTTACACGGACATCGGGATCGATGCCGGCCATGGCCAGGATCTTAGCAGCGCTAGTGCGGCCAATGCCGTAGATATAAGTCAGACCAATTTCAATCCGCTTCTCGCGGGGCAGGTCAATACCAGCAATACGTGCCATATTCTTCAAGCACCTCCTATTAGCCTTGTCTCTGCTTGTGTTTGGGGTTCTCGCAAATTACCATAACGCGACCCTTGCGCTTAATGATCTTGCACTTCTCGCACATGGGCTTAACGGACGGTCTTACCTTCATACTGTTAACCTCCAATTAAGAGCAATCTCTTATACATATTACTTACTTCTCCAGGTGATCCGACCCTGGGTCAGATCATAAGGAGACATCTGAACAGTTACCTTGTCACCGGGCAAGATCTTGATAAAGTTCATTCTGAGCTTGCCGGAAATATGTGCCAGAATGGTGTGCCCGTTGCCAATGTCAACGGTGAACATTGCATTCGGCAGTGCATCGACAACGATGCCCTCAAGTTCAATTACGTCGTCTTTTGCCAAGTTAAAACCTCCCTTGGTTTTGACTGATGATTTCTTGGCTGCATACAGCCAAATTCCTTCGTAATTCGCTGTTGAGCACTTTTTCGCCGGACCGGATCTTTCCGGCGACTCTGGATTCAGCTCGAGGGACCTTACGGACATGCTTCCTCTTTTTGCGTTTCATTCGCTCAAGGGGTCTTGTCTTGCCGTCGGCGATCAGGACGTACGCACCGTCTGTCTCCATCACGAAGAACAGCTTTCCCTGATCGTGTCCGGCAGTGGACAACACAATGTCCGATTTTTGAATTTCCATGCTACAGCCCCTCGGTGACGGTGAGAATTTCCGGCTCGCCGTCGGTAATGAGCACAGTATTTTCGTAATGGGCCGAGAGCTTGCCGTCGGCAGTTACCGTTGTCCATTTGTCCTTGAGAACGACCACCTCATAGGTACCGGCGTTCACCATAGGTTCAACGGCAATGGTCATGCCTTTGATCAGTCTGGGTCCGTGCCCGGGCGCGCCAAAATTACGCACCTCAGGCTCTTCATGCAGATGCGCACCTACGCCGTGACCTACGAAGTCGCGCACCACAGAAAAACCGTTTGACTCCACATACGATTGGACTGCATGGGAGATGTCCGACACCCGGCAGCCCTGCTTTGCAAACTTCATGCCCTCAAAGAAGCTCTGGCGGGTCACATCAATGAGCCGCTGTGCCTCGGGGCTGATCTTGCCGCAGGGATAGGTTGCCGCACAGTCTCCATGGAATCCTTTGTAATAGGCACCCACATCAACAGAGACGATATCGCCTTCTTCCAGCACACGCCCTCCGGGAATTCCATGGATGACGGTGTTGTTAACGGAGATGCACACACTTGCCGGGAATCCGTTATAATGCAGGAACGACGGCTTGGCGCCCTGCTTCACGATAAACTCGTGAACAGCCTTATCGATTTGCTTCGTCGTTACGCCGGGTCTTACCATTTCCCCTGCCAAGGCACGGGCTGCCGCGGTAATTTTACAAGCCTGGCGCATAGCCTCCAGCTCATGCTCGTTCTTTATAGAAATCATTTTGCTGCTCCTATTGCCACGAGAATGGCGTGGTTCGCGTCTTCGATGGACTGTTTTCCATCCACAAGGCGGAGTTTACCCTTGTTCTTATAGAACACCTTCAGCTCTTCGGTCTGAGCGTGATAGACCTCAATGCGATGACGGACGGTTTCCGCCTTATCATCGTCCCGGATCACCAGCTCATCGCCGCAGGAATCACAGATCCCTTCTGCCTTGGGAGGATTTGCAACAACGTGATAGGTGGCTCCGCATTTCAGGCAGACCCGTCTGCCGGTCATCCGGGCGACAATCTCGTCGTCACTGATCTCGATGGACACTACATGGTCAATGCCGATGCCCAGCTTCTCCAGCCCCTCTGCCTGAGGCACGGTGCGGGGGAAGCCGTCCAGAATAAAGCCTTTGCGGCAGTCATCCTTCTGGACTCGCTCACCGACGATGCTCAAAACAACATCGTCGGGAACGAGACAGCCGTCATCCATGTAGCGCTTGGCCAACTGGCCGATTTCTGTTCCATTGTGAATTGCCTCACGGAGCATATTTCCTGTGGAAATGGTGGGAATCCCCAGCTTTTCCACCAACAGCCCCGCCTGAGTGCCCTTGCCGGCACCAGGGGCTCCCAATAAAATCAGATTCATGAAGCGCCTCCTAGCTTACTCCAGGAAGCCCTTGTAGTGACGCATAAGCATCTGAGCTTCCAGTGCCTGAACAGTCTCCAGTGCAACACCGACGACGATGATGACGGAAGTACCGCCAATACCCAGAGACCGCACACCGGGGATCAAGTTCCCTCCGATGATGGGCAGCAGGGCGGCAATTGCCAGATAGATAGCGCCGAAGAGAGTGACCTTACGGATTACTTTCCCGATGAAGTCAGCTGTGGGCTTACCAGGCCGGAAGCCGGGAATGAAGCCACCATTTTTCTTCAGGTTATTTGCAATCTCGGTGGGGTCATACTGGATCGCTGCATAAAAATATGCAAAGCCGAAAATCAAAACGAAATAGAGGAATGCGTAGAACCAACTGGTGGGCTCAAAAACTCCTCTCACCACACCCCAGAAGCCAACACCGGCCTTCACGGAAGTGAACGCAAAGATGGTGGCGGGCAGGGATGCGATGGACTGGGCGAAGATGACGGGCATAACGCCGGACATATTCACCTTGATGGGCAGGTTGGTGTTCTGGCCGCCGTAGACCTTCCGGCCCACCACACGCTTGGCGTACTGGACGGGAATCCGGCGCTCAGCGTCATTGACGAACACAATGAGCACAACCAGAGCCAGCACCGCTGCCACAATAATCAGTGCCTGCCACCATACCATGGCACCGGCAGACAAGCCCTTCACCAGATTGATGGCATTCTCGGGCAGACGGCCAACGATGTTGGCAAACAGAATCATGGAAATACCGTTGCCGATACCGAACTCGGTGATCTGCTCGCCCATCCACATCACCAGGGCAGAGCCGGCGGTGAAGGTCAGGACGATGACCAGGTAGTTCAGGAAGTTTGCACCCTCTGCCAGGATGTTATAGTTGTTCAGCATAACGCAGTAGGCCGAACCCATAAGCAGACCCAGTCCGATGGTGGTGAAACGGGTAATCCGATTCAGCTTCTTCTTGCCTTCCTCGCCTTCCTCCTTGGACATACGCTCCAGAGCAGGAATGGCGATGGTCAGCAGCTGAATGATAATGGAGGCGTTGATGTAGGGCTGAATGCTCAGTGCCAACACAGACGCCTGGGAGAAGGCAGAGCCGGACAGGGTGTTATAGAAGTCCAGCACAGTGCCTTCCAGGGACTGGAAATAAGTTGCCAGTGCAGTGGTATCCACATAGGGAACCATGATAGCCGCGCCGATTCTGTAAAGAATCAGCATAAAGATAGTGAAAAGGATCTTCTTCCGAAGCTCCGGAATTCTCCAAGCGTTACGGAATGTGGAAATCACTTATACCACCTCGGCCTTTCCACCTGCCTGCTCAATCTTTGCCTTGGCAGATTCGGAGAAAGCAGCAGCCTTGACGGTGATCTTTTTAGTCAGCTCACCGCGGGCCAGGACCTTGAGGCCATACTTGCAGTTAGAAATGATGCCCTTCTCGATGAGAGCAGCAGCATCCACAACTGCGCCATTCTCGAAAGCTTCCAGCTCGGAAACGTTCACAGCAGTCAGGGGCTTGGCGAAGATGTTAATGAAGCCGCGCTTGGGCACACGACGGACCAGAGGCATCTGGCCGCCTTCAAAGCCGATGCGGACCTTGCCGCCGCTGCGGGCCTTCTGACCCTTGTGACCGCGGCCGGCAGTCTTGCCGTTACCGGTACCGGTACCGCGACCCTTGCGCTTGCCCACCTGAGTGGAACCGGCAACAGGAGAAAGTTCAGAAAGTTTCATGCTTCGTTCCTCCTTTATTCTACTTCTGTGACCTGAAGCAGATAGCCGATCTTAGCGATCTTGCCGCGGGTCTGGGTGTTATCGGGCTGAATCGTGGTATGGCCGATCTTGCGCAGGCCCAGGGACTCAGCAGTAGCGATATGCTTCTTAAGACGGCCGTTCAGACTCTTAACAAGCGTGATTTTCAAATTAGCCATGTTAATTGCCTCCTTAACCGACGATTTCTTCTACGCTCTTGCCACGGATCGCAGCAACCTGCTCGGGACCGCGGAGAGACTCCAGGCCCTGCATGGTAGCCTTGACCACGTTCTGAGGATTGTTAGAACGCAGGCACTTTGCGCAGATGTTCTGAATACCAACAGCCTCCAAAACGGCACGCACTGCGCCGCCGGCGATAACGCCGGTGCCTTCGGGGGCGGGCTTCAGCATAACGGAGCCGGCACCAAAGATACCGATGACCTCGTGGGGAATGGTGGTACCAGCCAGAGTGACCTTGACCATGTGCTTCTTGGCATCGGCGATGCCCTTCAGAATGGCCTCGGAGACTTCAGCGGCCTTACCCAGGCCGTAGCCCACAGTGCCCTTGCCGTCGCCAACGACAACCAGAGCGGAGAACTTCATGACACGGCCACCCTTAACGGTCTTGCTGACACGGTTCAGGTAAACGACCTTCTCAATGAGTTCAGGGGCGTTGTTCTCATTAGACTTATTGTAAGCCATTTTTCTTCCTCCTCCTTAGAACTCCAGGCCGCCTTCGCGGGCACCCTCAGCCAGGGCAGCCACACGGCCGTGATAGACATAACCGCTGCGGTCAAAAACGACAGTGGTGATGCCCTTTGCCTTTGCACGCTCAGCCAGAGCCAGACCGATCTTCTTGGCGGCCTCGGCGTTGCCAGCAGCGCCCTCAAAGGACTTCTCCAGAGTGGAAGCGGCAGCCAGAGTGACGCCGTTCACATCATCAATGATCTGGGCATAGATGTTCGCATTGCTGCGATAAACGTTCAGGCGGGGTCTCTCGGGCGTGCCGGAGATCTTACCGCGGACGCGCACATGGCGCTTCAGACGCATAGCGTTCTTATCGGTTTTTCTTACCATAGTGGCACACCTCCTAATTATTTCTTGCCGCCGGTCTTACCAGCCTTCAGGTGGATGACCTCACCGGCGTATCTGACGCCCTTGCCCTTGTAGGGTTCGGGAGGTCTCTTGCCGCGAACTTCCGCAGCAAACTGACCAACAACCTGCTTGTCGATACCGCTGATGGTGATCTTGTTAGCGGCGGGAACAGCGATGGAAATACCGGGGATCTCCTCCACAACAACGGGATGAGAGAAGCCCAGGTTCATGACCAGCTGGGTGCCCTTCTTTTCGACCTTGTAACCAACGCCGACAACTTCCAGGTCCTTGCTGTAGCCCTTGGACACGCCCTCTACCATGTTGTTCAGCAGGGTACGGGTCAGGCCGTGCAGGCTCTTGTGCAGGTGCTCGTCATCAGGACGGGACACGCTCAGCACGTTGCCCTCCAGGGCAATGATCATATCGGGGTGGAAGGTCTGGGTCAGTTCGCCCTTGGGGCCCTTAACGGTGACCACATTGTTGGCCTCCAGCTTCACAGTAACCTCAGCGGGGACACTGATGGGGTGCTTACCAATTCTAGACATTGCAGCTACCTCCTTACCAGACAAATGCCAGGACTTCGCCGCCGACATGCAGCTCGCGAGCCTTCTTGTCGGTCATGACGCCCTTGGACGTAGAAACGATGGCAATACCCAGGCCCTTCAGAACCTTGGGCAGCTCCTGAGCGCCGGCGTACACACGCAGGCCGGGCTTGGAGACACGGCGAAGACCGGAAATGACCTTCTCCTTCTTGCCTACATACTTCAAAGTGATGTGAATGTTGCCCTGAACGCCCTCATCGGTGACATTGAACGCCTTGATATAGCCCTCGTCCAGCAGGATCTGAGCAATGGCCTTCTTCAGGTTGGAGGCGGGGACATCCACGGTTTCGTGCTTAGCAGAGTTTGCGTTACGGATTCTGGTCAGCATATCTGCTACGGGATCGGTGATTTGCATGTTAAATATCCTCCTTATAGAAGTTACGGGCTGAACCCGTTTAAGCACAGGAGTTTCAAGGGAATGCGAGCCGCCAGCGGCTCCATCTTCTCAAGACTTCCCACGCTTTTTTACATTTACAATCTCCCGGAGATAGCCCGGGACTCCGACGCCCTATGGGCGCCGGAGAGTAATCCGCTTATTACCAGCTGGCCTTCCGAACGCCGGGAATCTCGCCCTTGTAAGCGAGCTCACGGAAGCAAATACGGCAAACGCCGTAGTCCCGGAGGTAAGCATGAGGTCTGCCGCAGATCTTGCAGCGGTTGTAGCGGCGGCTGGAGAATTTGGCCTCGGCCTGCTGCTTGAGGATCATAGATTTCTTAGCCATGGTTCAAAACCTCCATTAATTATAGAAGGGGGCGCCGAGCTGGCTCAGCAGCTCCTTGGCCTCTTCGTCGGTAGTAGCAGTGGTGCAGATGCAGATATCCATGCCACGGATCTTGTCCACCTTGTCATACTCGATTTCGGGGAAGATCAGCTGCTCCTTCAGGCCGAAGGAGTAGTTGCCACGGCCGTCAAAGGAGTTGGGGTTGATGCCGCGGAAGTCGCGGACACGAGGCAGGGCCACGCTGAACAGGCGGTCCAGGAACTCGTACATCTTGTCACCACGCAGGGTGACCTTGACGCCAACGGTTTCGCCCTCACGGAGCTTGAAGTTAGCGACGGACTTGCGGGCCTTGCAGGTCACGGGCTTCTGGCCGGTGATGGTTGCAATGTCCTTGCAGATGGCCTCGATCTCCTTGGCGTTGTTCTTGCTTTCGCCGCAGCCAACGTTCACGATGACCTTGTCCAGCTTGGGGATCTGCATGACGCTCTTATAACCGAACTTCTTCAGAAGAGCGGGAGCGATCTCAGCAACATACTGTTCTTTCATTCTATTAGCCATTGTTCGCTTCCTCCTTCTTAGATTTCGGTGCCGCACTTAGCGCAGACACGGACTTTCTTGCCGTCCACCAGCTTGTAAGCCACGCGGACGCCCTTATTGCACTTGTTGCAGAACAGCGCAACCTTGCAGGCACGCAGAGGGATTTCCTTCTTCACGATGCCGCCGGTCTCACCCTGCTTGCGGGCCTTGGTGTGGCAGGTGGCCACATTGACGCCCTCAACAATGAGCTTCTCAGCCTTGGGCATGGCCACCAGGACCTTGCCCTTCTTGCCCTTGTCCTTGCCGGACAGGACGATTACGTTATCATTCTTCTTAATGTTCATTCTGGCACGTCCCCCTTAAATGACTTCGGGAGCCAGGGAGAGGATCTTCATGAAGTCCTTCTCACGCAGCTCTCTGGCCACAGGTCCAAAAATACGGGTGCCGCGGGGATTCTTATCTTCCTTGATAATAACAGCGGCATTCTCGTCGAACCGGACGTAGGTGCCGTCCTCACGGCGCACGCCTCTTCTGGAGCGGACGATAACGGCCTTGACCACTTCGCCCTTCTTCACAGTGCCGCCGGGGGAAGCCTTACGCACGGAGGCAACAATGACATCGCCGATGTTGCCAAACTTCCGGCTGGAACCGCCCAGAACCCGGATGCAGTGGATTTCCTTGGCGCCGGTATTGTCGGCAACCTTCAGGTAGCTTTCCTGCTGAATCATAGTTGTCCGACCTCCTTACTTAGCCTTTTCAATAATTCTGACCAGTCTCCATCTCTTGTCCTTAGACAGAGGACGGGTCTCCATCACCTCAACGGTATCGCCGATGCCGCACTCGTTGTTCTCGTCGTGGGCCTTCAGCTTGTAAGTCCGCTTCAGGATCTTCTTGTACAGAGGATGCTGCACGCTGTCCTCAATGGCAACCACAATGGTCTTGTCCATCTTATCGGAGACGACCTGACCAATTCTGGTTTTCCGGAAAGCTCTTGTATTTTCACTCATGATCGCTTACCTCCTCAGACCTTGGTCTCTTTCTCACGAATAATAGTTTTGATGCGGGCAATGTCTTTCTTGACAGCGTTGATCTTAATGGGATTGTCCAGCTGATTGGTAGCATGCTGCATACGCAGGAAGAACAGGTCCTTCTTCAGCTCGGCCAGCTTGGCCTCCAGGTCCTCTGCGGACATCTTACGAACTTCAGTTGCCTTCATCATCATTCACCACCAATCTCAGTATCCAGGTCTTCCTTCATGATGATCTTGGTCTTGATGGGCAGCTTGTGCTGAGCAAGTCTCAGAGCCTCACGGGCAACTTCCTCAGAAACGCCGCCGATCTCGAACATGACCTTCTGGTTCTTGACAACGGCGACCCAAGTCTCGGGTGCGCCCTTACCGGAACCCATACGAACGCCCAGTGCCTTCTTGGTAATGGGCTTATCAGGGAAAATCTTGATCCAGACCTTACCACCACGCTTGGTGTAACGAGTCATAGCGACACGAGCGGCCTCGATCTGGTTGCCGGTGATCCAGCCGGGCTCCTGAGCCTGGATGCCGAACTCACCGTAGCAAACCTTGTTACCGCGGGAGGCAGTACCGGTCATACGACCACGCTGCACCTTGCGGTATTTTACTCTCTTGGGCATCAGCATTAGCGGTTGCCTCCTTCCCGACGGTTATAGTTGCGGTCGCCACCATTGTTCCGGTCGCCCCGGAAGCCACGGCCGCCTTCTCTGCGGTCACCACGGCGGTTGTCCCGGCGATCCCGGCGAGCGGGTGCGGGCTCGGGAGCAGCGGCGCGCAGGGTGGTGTTGAGGACTTCGCCCTTGTAGATCCAAACCTTCACACCGATGCGGCCGTAAGTGGTGGCAGCCTCAGTGAAGCCGTACTCAATGTCGGCACGGATGGTCTGGAGGGGAATGGTGCCCTCGTGATAAGTCTCGGAGCGAGCGATTTCGGCGCCGCCCAGACGGCCAGCGCAGGTGACCTTGATGCCCTTGGCACCCAGGCGGGTAGCCTGCTGCATAGCCTTCTTCATAGCCCGGCGGAAGGAGATACGCTTCTCCAGCTGCTGGGCGATGTTCTCGGCCACCAGCTGAGCGTTCAGGTCAGGAGAGCGAACCTCAACGATGTTCAGGTTCACGGTCTTGCCCAGACGAGCTTCCATATCCTTGCGCAGGTTCTCAATCTCAGCGCCGGCCTTGCCGATGACAACACCGGGGCGAGAGCAATGAATGTTGATTTTGACCTTTGCGTTGTTACGCTCCACTTCGATCTTGGCAATGCCTGCGGAGTAGAGCTTGTTCTTCAGGTACTTACGGATGTTGTAGTCCTCTACGATCAGATCGCCCACCTTATCGGCACGGGCATACCAACGAGAGTCCCAATCCTTGATCACGCCAACGCGCAGTCCATGGGGATTAACTTTCTGTCCCATAGCTACCTCCTGCTTAAGCCTTCTCGCTCACACCAAGGGTGATGTGAGTGGTTCTCTTGAGAATCCGATTGTAACTGCCCTTTGCCCGGGGCATGCCACGCTTCAGAGTGGGGCCGGGGTTTGCCATCACGGTGGAGACATACAGGTTCTCCACGTTCATGCCGTTATTGTGCTCGGCATTGGCAACGGCGCTCTTGAGGAGCTTCATCATGGGCTCGCAAGCGGCCTTGGGGGTCTGCATCATCAGTGCAGTGGCGGTTGCCACGTCCTTGCCGCGGATCATGTCGCAAACCAGCTTCACTTTCCGGGGAGACATACGGACGTATTTCACATGTGCTAACGCTTCCATTCCAGTTCCTCCTTACTTAGAGTTGGTAGTCTTGCTGCCAGAGTGGCCCCGGAAGGTTCTGGTAGGAACAAACTCGCCCAGCTTATGACCGACCATGTCCTCAGTGACATAGACGGGAACGTGCTTACGGCCGTCATGGACAGCGATGGTATGACCAACGAAGGAGGGGAAAATGGTGGAGGCTCTGGACCAGGTCTTCAGAACCTTCTTATCGCCGGCCTGATTCAGCTCTTCTACGCGCTTGAACAGCTCGGGAGCAACATAAGGGCCTTTCTTGATACTTCTGCTCATTTCATTTCCTCCTTACTTAGCATTTCTGCGCTTGACGATGAACTTATCAGTACGGTTCTTCGTCTTGCGGGTCTTGTAGCCCATAGCGGGCTTGCCCCAAGGTGTAACAGGGCTGGGACGGCCCACAGGGGCGCGGCCCTCACCACCACCGTGGGGGTGGTCGTTGGGGTTCATGACAGAGCCACGGACGGTGGGACGGAAGCCCATATGACGGGTACGGCCGGCCTTACCGATGTGGATGTTCTCATGATCCAGGTTGCCAACCTGGCCGATGGTGGCCATGCAGTTCATACGAACATAACGGACCTCACCGGAGGGCAGACGAACCTGAGCCATCTCGCCGTCCTTAGCCATGAGCTGCGCAGCGGTGCCGGCGGACCGGACCAGCTGAGCGCCGCGGCCGGGGTTCAGCTCCACATTGTGGATAACGGTACCAACAGGGATGTTGGCGATGGGCAGGCAGTTGCCGGGCTTGATATCGGCGCTGGAGGAGGAGACGACCTTGTCGCCAGCCTTCAGGCCGTTGGGAGCCAGGATGTAGCGCAGTTCGCCGTCCTCGTACTTGACCAGGGCGATGAAGGCGCTGCGGTTGGGGTCGTACTCCAGGCGCAGGACCTCGGCGGTCATTTCCATCTTGTCGCGCTTGAAGTCGATAACGCGGTACTTCCGCTTGTTGCCGCCGCCGCGATGACGGACGGTAATTCTGCCGTAGCTGTTGCGACCGGAGTGCTTCTTCAGGGTCTCAACCAGGCTGCGCTCAGGTTTCGCCTTCTTATCTACACCGTCGAAAGCAGAAACAGTCATGTTTCTACGCGCCGGGGTATAAGGCTTAAATGTTTTGATAGCCATTTTGCGTTCGCTCCTTTATTGAGATTTGGATTAGACCATACCCTCGAAGAACTCGATGGTCTTGGAATCGGCGGTGAGGGTCACCATAGCCTTCTTGTATGCGGGACGGTTACCCATGGGGTAAGAACCGGTCCGCTTGGCCTTGCCCTGCATACGGATGGTGTTGACCTTGGCAACATTTACGCCGAAGATCTCCTCCACTGCCTTCTTGATCTCAATCTTGTTGGCGTCCAGAGCGACCATAAAAACGTACTTCTTATCGGCCACAGCCTCCATGGACTGTTCGGTAATGACCGGTCTCTTAATGATATCGTAAGCGTTCTTCATTATGCGAACACCTCCTCGATCTTGGCCAGAGCGGCCTGATCCAGAACCAGCTTCTTAGCGTTCAGGATGTCATAGACATTGATGAGGTTGGCGAAGGTGACCTCGCAGCCGGGGATGTTGCGGCCGGACTTGACAACATTGCTGTCAACCTCAGCGGTAACAACCAAGGACTTGGCAGGTGCGTTGACCGCAGCCAGGAACTTTGCGAACTCCTGGGTCTTGGGCTCAGCCATCTTGATAGCGTCGATGACCACGATGTTCTCGCTGGCAGCCTTCTCGCTCAGAACGGACTTCAGAGCCAGACGCTTCACCTTCTTATTCAGGGTGTAGCTGTAATCGCGGGGCTTGGGAGCGAACACGACACCACCGTGGGTCCACTGAGGAGCACGGGTGCTGCCCTGACGGGCACGGCCGGTGCCCTTCTGTCTCCAGGGCTTCTTGCCGCCGCCGGAAACCTCTGCGCGGGTCAGAGCGGACTGGGTGCCCTGACGACGGTTGGCCAGGTGGTTCTTAACCACATCGTGGACAACAGACTCATTGGGCTCAATGCCGAACACAGCTGCGGAGAGTTCGATCTCGCCGACCTGCTTGCCGGACATATCGTAAACATTAGTCTTAGGCATGATTTAGCTCTCCTTTCCTTAGCCTCTTGCGGAAGCCTTCTGGGGGTTACGGCCAGAAGCCTTCTGGGGATTCTTGCTGATACCAGCATCACCCTTGGCAACCTTGTTGTTCTTAACAGTGGACTTCACGAAGACCAGACCACCCTTGGGGCCGGGAACGGCGCCGCGGATAACCAGCATGTTCAGCTCGCTGTCAACCTTGACCACGTCCAGATTCTGGATCGTGACCTGCTCCACACCCATCTGACCGGCACCGATCTTACCCTTGAAGATACGGGAGGGGTCAGAGGTGGAACCCATGGAACCTGCATGACGATGAACAGGGCCACCGCCGTGCGTCATGGGAGTACGGCCGGCATTCCAGCGCTTCACAACGCCCTGGTAGCCATGGCCCTTAGATGTGCCAATAACGTCAACCTTGTCGCCGGCAGCGAAGGTATCAGCCTTGACCACATCGCCGACGTTCATTTCGTCAGCGTTATCCAGCTTGAACTCCTTCAGGTGCTTCTTGGCGCTCACGCCGGCCTTCTTCAGATGGCCAGCCTCAGGCTTGGACAGTCTGGACTCCTTGACATCTTCAAAGCCCAGCTGTACGGAAACGTAACCGTCGTTTTCCAGGTTTTTCTTCTGAGTGACGACACAGGGACCGGCCTCGATAACGGTAACCGGGATCACCTTGCCGCTCTCATCGAAGATCTGGGTCATGCCCACTTTCTTGCCGATGATTGCTTTCTGCATGTTTTCTTCTCCTTTTTAAGGTTATTGGTTGGCAAACAGACATTGGGTGCCGCTTGTCAACATGACCCGTCCGTCCTATTGACAGACTGTGGCGGGCAGCTGAAATCCTGACGTGGGATTACAGCTTTATCTCAATCTCAACGCCAGCGGGAAGATCCAGAGCCATGAGGGACTCCACGGTCTTCTGGTTGGGGTTGAGAATATCGATCAGTCTCTTGTGCGTTCTGCGCTCGAACTGCTCACGGGAATCCTTGTACTTATGAACAGCACGCAGGATGGTGACCACCTCTTTCTTGGTGGGCAGGGGGATGGGACCGGAAACGGAAGCACCGTTCCGCTTTGCGGTTTCGACGATCTTTGCAGCGCTTGCATCGATCAGCTGGTGATCATAGGCCTTGAGCCGAATTCTGATCATTTGGTTTGCCATGTTGTGTTTCCTCCTTGAAAAACGTACTCAGTTCTTAGTGGCTGGGTACGGTCGAACGCCTTATCCGCGTTGCCGTGCGTATCATTCCAGCCCATGAAAAACGGCCGACCTAGGCCGACCTTCTCCCTTGGGCGCAGCGATATACGCAAACGCAGAAAGGACCGTTCAGCCGCCCGATGACCGGACATACTCCGCAGAAGTTACCGGCTAAGCCGCAATCTCCTGCATCATCGCATAGCACGCACACTTTCTCCGCACGTGCAGACCTATGATATCATAGCATCAACCATTTGTCAAGGTTTTTTTCAGACTTTTTTCTCTTTTTTCAACTTCGATTTCCTTGGATCCCGCGGAAGAACCGAACTTTTCAGCCTTACAGCAAAAGAGACACCGCACTTCCTTTTTCACCGGCTCGTTTTGTGTATTTTATCTAAAACAAAGCATCCTTTGCACCGGCCAGGCTCTTTTCCTCCCTGTTCTGACTTCTCTTCTGCCAGCTGCCATTCCCACGGCGTCTCAATTTCATAGGGCAGGCCGCTTCGTTCCAGATTTTCCACCTTATATATTAATAGTGTATGGAAGCGTCTTTTTTCTCAATCCGTTTCCCACTGGAAACAATGTCCGGCTTGTGCTATACTATTATATATAGAGACCATTTCCGAGGAAGAAAGGAAGCCCCCATGATCTACACCGTAACTCTGAATCCTGCCATTGACTATGTGGTGAATCTCCCCTCCCCTTTGGAGCCGGGAAAAACCAATCGAAGCCGCCGGGAGCAATGTCAATTTGGCGGGAAAGGCATCAACGTCTCCCTGGTATTGCAGGCTCTGGGCTTGGAAACTACCGCCTTGGGCTTTGTGGCCGGATTCACAGGGGCCGCTCTGGAGCAGAATCTGCAAGGTCAGGGCCTGCCCAACCGGTTTCTTTCCCTGTCCCAAGGCCTTACCCGGATCAATGTGAAACTCAAAGACGGTCAGGAGACCGAGATCAACGGTCAGGGATGCCCCCTTTCCCCGGAGGATTTAGAGCGGCTGTGCGCCCAGCTCAAGGATTTGCGGGAGGGAGATGTTTTGGTGCTGTCCGGCTCCGTCCCCCCGGGCCTCACCTGCCACACGTACAGCACCATCATGTCCCATGTTTCCCCCAAAAACATCCCTGTGGTGGTAGATGCCTCCGGCGCTCTGCTGAAACAAGCCCTGCCCCAGAGGCCCTTTCTGGTCAAACCCAACTTAGAGGAGCTGGCGGGCCTCATAGGAAGATTCCCCAGGGATGAAGCAGACCTGCGCTCCATGGCGCAGACCCTCCAAACCCTGGGAGCCAGGAATGTACTGGTCTCTTTAGGGGCTGACGGCGCCCTGCTGCTGGACGAGACCGGAACCTTTCATACCAGCCGCTGCCCGGAAGGAACCGTCATCAACACCGTAGGCGCCGGAGATTCCATGGTTGCGGGATTCCTTGCGGGGTATCTGGAAACCAACGACTATGCCTATGCCCTGCGTCTTGCCACCGCCGCCGGCTGCGCCACTGCCTTTTCCCCCGGTCTGGCGCAAAAGGCCCAGATTCTTTCTGTTTTGCACGATTTAACATAACCTCTTTCTACTATTGTGTAATATATATAATTATGTGCTCTTTTTTTCTAACTTATTTGTGTTATCTTCATGATTTATTCATGGAATTCCATGGCTGCTTATGGTATAATGGGAATATAAAAGGCCCTCGGGTCTGTTAAATATAGAAGGAGCAACTCATGAACATTTTGTTTTTTCTGACTCCCAAGAGTATGTGCTCATACTTAGATGATGACTGCACCCTGCGGCAGGCATTGGAGCGGATGGAGGTCATCGGCTATGCGGCCCTGCCCATCCTGAATAAAAAAGGCGAATACTGCGGCACCCTGACGGAAGGTGATATGCTGTGGGCCGTGAAGAATCTTTGCGGCATGGATCTTCGCCAGACGGAAAATCACCACATTATGGAGATTTCCCGCCGCCGGGATAATGTCCCCGTCAGTGTCACCGCCAACATGTACGACCTGATTTCTCAGGCCAGCGAACAGAACTTCGTTCCCGTGGTGGATGACAGGAACGCTTTTATCGGTCTGGTGACCCGGCGTTCCATTATGCGCTATTGTCAGCAGTACCTGACCGCAGAGGACTAAATCCTGTGATTTTCAGCTGCCTCACTTTTCGGTGAGGCAGCTATTTTTCAGGCTTTCCATTCAGAAAATCCAGTGAAAGGACGGGTCATTCATATGATAAAACTATGCAAGCGGCTTTTTCAGCTGATGGGCGCTTTGGTCACTGCCGCCCTGCTGTTTCTTCTCTATCTCACCATCACCGAGTATCGTCCGGAGGACCGTTCTCTGGCCGCGGTCAGCGATACCACCCCCAGCCGGGTCCTTTCCGGGTCTCAGGTCCGGCTCATGAGCTGGAATATCGGCCATGGAGGATTGGGGAACCAATCCGACTTCTTCATGGACGGGGGCACCATGGTGAACCCTCCCAGTCAGGAGGATGTGCTCAAAAACATGGAAGCCACGGCCCGTTACCTGGGTGAGACCCCTGCGGACTTTTACCTGATTCAGGAGCTGGACCGTGATTCCTCCCGGACGGACCGGGTGGATCAGGCCGCCTATTATGAGGAACAGACCGGCCTGCCCTGGGCCTACGGCCCCAATTACCGCTGTTTCTTTGTCCCCTATCCCTGGCCCCCTCTGGGCAGGATGGATTCCGGCGTAGCCACCTTTTCCGCCTATGAGTCCGTAAAGGACCCCATTCGCATCAGTCTCCCCTGCCCCTTCAACTGGCCCGTCCGGATCGCCAATACGAAGCCCTGCGTTCTGGTAAACACCTATGATCTGGAGGATACCGACAAAAAGCTGGTGGTGGTGAATCTCCATTTGGAGGCCTATGACGACGGCGAAGGGAAAATTGCCCAGACCAGAAAGCTGTTGGAGATTCTGGAAGGGGAATATGAAAAAGGAAACTATGTCATTGCCGGCGGGGACTTCAACCAGAGCCTTCCCGGCAGTTTGGAGCGGTATCCCCATCAGGGTGGGGACTTGTGGCAGCCCGGCGCTCTGGAAAATGACATTCTTCCCGAAGGCTGGCAGTTTGCCTATGACCCTTCCGTCCCCACCTGCCGCTCTCTGGACAAGCCCTATGACAGCAGCAATCCAAATCACCAGTTCTATGTGCTGGACGGCTTTCTCCTCTCGCCCAATGTGCAGCCCACTCTGGTGGAAACCCAAGATCTGGGCTTTGTGAACTCCGACCACAACCCCGTGATTTTGGAGGCCCGGCTGCTTCCTTGACCTTATGTGATATGATATTAGATAGATTGCAAGAAAGGAACTGATTCCGATGGATAAAAAAGCCCTTCGCCGTGAAATCAAAGCCAAAAAACAGGCCATGACCGCCCACCAGATCGAAGCTTGCAGTGCGGAGCTGACAAAAATGGCTCTTCGCTCCCCGCTGGTCCGGCAGGCCTCCTCTGTCTATGGCTACCTGTCCTATAATCAGGAGGTGCGCACCACCGCCCTGTTGGAAGCGCTGCAACAGATGGGCAAGCGAGTGGCCGTGCCCAAGGTCTTTGGAGACACCATGCGCTTTCTCTGGCTGGATGATTTGCAGGCCGTCTCTTCCGGTTATTGCGGCATCCCGGAGCCCATTGCCGACGGGCCGGAAGCCGACGATCCTCAGGCCCTGGTTCTCATGCCCGGCCTGGCCTTCGACCCGGCGGGCCATCGCTGCGGCTACGGCGGCGGCTTTTATGACAAATTTCTGGCCGGGGAGCCCTCCCATAAAACTCTGGCCCTGTGCTACGGCTTTCAGATGTATCCCCGGCTGGAAACCGATGCCCACGACATCCCCGTAGATCAGGTCCTTTGGGCGGAGGTGCCGGAAGAATGAAGCCTCTGTTTCTGATCCTGTTTGCCGCCTTCGTCTTTGGGCTTTGCTTCGGGGTGGATAAAGGCTCTGCCCGTCTTCTGCGGAAAGCCAAAAACCGGACGTCCGTGCGGCTTCCTCTGCGGTATCCTCTGTTGTCTGTCCTCGCCTTTGTGTGCGCCCTGATTGTGGGAGTCCACGGCATCCGCAGCAAAAGCCCCCTGTTCCTGATTGCCGCCGTGTGCTTTCTGGGGGTGGGGATCTACGGGCTCTATGCCTACCATAATATGAGAATTACCTATAACAAAGAGGGATTTTTCTTTCAGAACGGCAGATTTTCCAAGAAATTCTCCTTTGGCGACATCGCTTATCAGCGTGTGGCCATTACCAGACGGGGCTGCTGTCTGGTGCTCTGCACCCAGGAAGAGGAAGTGGTGCTCTACAGCAATATGCAGGGCTTTTCTCCCTTTCTGGAGGCCGCCTATCTGGGCTATTGCAGGGCAAAGGGGCTGGACCCAGAGGCCCAGCCCTGGCACGACCCGGAAGAACACCGCTGGTTCCCCGATGATATTGACGCAGAAAAGTGAGGTATCCCCATGGCACACATTCCCCAGGGAGAAACCAGCGTGCTGGAGCTTCTCCCCTTCAAGACCGCATTGGAAGATGCGATGCAGCCAAGCGCCCAGTATGACGGAAACCGCTGGCTCTATGTTCCCAACCACTACAGCGAATACCGGTACATTCTGGGAACTCGGGGCAAGCGCCCTCTCATTTGCATGGGCATCAACCCCTCCACCGCCGCCCCGGACGCTCTGGACAACACCCTGAAATCCGTGGAGCGGATCGCTCTGCACAACGGCTATGACAGCTTTCTCATGTTCAATGTCTATGCCCAGCGGGCCACCGATCCCGATGCCATGGAACGGACCTGCAACCCTGTTCTGCACCGGGAAAATCTGGAGGCCTTCCGGTATCTGCTCTCCCTGAATCCTCAGCCCGATATCTGGGCCGCCTGGGGCGCTATCATCGAAAAACGGAGCTATCTGGCCCAGTGCCTTCTGGATCAGATCCGGGCAGGACAGGACTTTCACGCCCGGTGGTTCACCGCGGGGCCGATTTCCAAAAAGGGCCATCCCCATCATCCCCTGTACCTGCGCAAAGATGCCGCTCTGGACCCCTTCGACCCGGAAGCATACTGCCGGGATATTCTGGGGCAGGAATAACCGCTCTGTTGAATTTCCCAAATTCAGGGCTTAGAAATTGTACATAATGCAGTTTTTTGAGGGATAGACGAATTTTATGAAAATTTATCTTGCATTTTTGCATGTGTTTGGTACAATAGAACAGGACCCCGGGCATTGATTCTTTCGCTGTCCGGGGTCCTTATTTTTTGAATCATGAAAGGCGGCGTTCCTATGTCCCATCGCATTGTGGTAGCCCTGGGCGGCAACGCACTGGGCAATAACCTGGACGAACAATATGAGGCCGTTCGCGATACTGCGAAGGCCATTGCAGACCTGATCGAAGAAGGAAACGAGGTCATCATCGCGCACGGAAACGGCCCTCAGGTGGGCATGATCCAGACGGCCATGGCCGAGCTGACCCGTTCCAATCCGGAAAAGTATATTCCCTGTCCTCTGTCCGTTTGCGTAGCTATGAGCCAGGGTTACATCGGCTATGACTTACAAAATGCCCTGCGGGAAGTGCTCATCAACCGTGGCATCTACCGTCCCGTTTCCACCGTGCTGACCCAGGTGGAGGTGGACCCCAAGGACCCCGCCTTCCTCCATCCCACCAAGCCCATCGGCGCCTTTATGACCAAGGAAGAGGCCATGCGTCTGGTGGAAGAGCGGGACTATGACGTTGTGGAGGATGCGGGCCGTGGCTATCGCCGTGTGGTGGCCTCCCCCAAGCCCAAGGCCATTGTGGAGCTGGACACCATCCAGGCTCTGGTGGAGGCCGGGCAGGTGGTAGTGGCCTGCGGCGGCGGCGGTATTCCCGTGGCCCGGAACGAGGACGGCCAGCTGAAGGACTCTGCCGCCGTCATCGACAAGGACTTTGCCGCCGAACTGCTGGCTGAGTCTCTGAACGCCGATTTCCTCATTATCCTCACCGCTGTGGAAAAGGTGGCCATCCGGTTCCGCCAGCCCGACGAGCAGTGGCTCTCCGAGCTCACCGTTGAAGAGGCCGAGCGCTATGCCCAGCAGGGGGAATTCGCCCCCGGATCCATGCTGCCCAAGGTGCAGGCTGCCGTCCGCTTCGCCCAGTCCGCTCCGGGCCGTACCGCTCTCATCACCGAGCTGAGCAAGGCACGGGAGGGCATCGCAGGTCAGACCGGCACCCGGATTCACGCTTGATTTCATTGAGAGACAGTCTCCGCAGCAGGAGACTGTCTCTTTTCTGTCAATCCCACAGGCCCCTATGAAAATGCTGTTCTATGCAGTGCAGTGCATTTATCATTTTCAACTATTTTCCAATTCAGCTGCCTGAGCCGTTTTGCGCTTCTTTTGCTCTTTGTCTGCCAGCTTGCATGCCTCTGGCCCCACCGCCTCACCTGAAAGGCTCACAGAGCCGCATAAACCAACGATTGACCTGCCAGCAGTATCCTTTCATGGGTATTGGTGTATTCTTCGGTTTTGAGGCCATCAGAAGCCTCACAGCCTATTTCAATCAAAGCAGGCCCACCCCATAATTCCATTTTCCCTTGCGTTTGCCTCTTACAGGCCCGTTCCTTTGCTCCGGGGCGCTGATTTGGGCAAGATTACCGCTCTACAGCCCTATTAGAATGTGCAAGTAATCAAAAGGCCTATATTTTCGCCAATTCCTTCCAAAAACCGCCTTTTTCATCTTTCGGAGACCTTCCATACACGTACGTACGTGCGTGGGCGCGCGCACAGGCGCCCGTCTACTCGCACAGGCGCACAGGCGCACGTCTACTGCTCTTATAAGAGCAGCTTCTTTTCTTTCTTTTCTTTTCTCTTCTCTTCTTTCTCTTCCCTTCAGGTTCAAGGGTTTTTAAGAAAGATTGGGGCAAAAATCGGAAAACCACCTGGGCAAGAGGCACGAAGTCAACCCCTCACCTCCACGCTGTTCGCCAAATGCAGCCGATTCAAAAAGCGGCTTGCCGCAATTCACCAGGCGTCGCAGGTGTATTATGTACCATTTTCAACTTTTTCTTTCCGCTTCACGGTGCACTTTTGCATACCACACCGCATAAAAAAGCAGACGCCTCTCTCGGTGCGTCTGCCCTGCTTCTTTATCCGTTCTGTTCCAGATGCCGCTGGAGCCGGTTCATAATCATATCCAGCGCCACCAGATTTTTCCCGCCTTCCAGCACCACCAGATCCGCAAATTTCTTGCTGGGCTCCACATACTGGTCATGCATGGGCTTCACGGTCTGCTGATACTGCTCCAACACGGACTCCATGGAACGGCCCCGCTTGTTCACATCCCGCTTGATTCGTCTGCAAAGACGGATATCGGCATCGGTGTCCACAAAGATTTTAATATCCATCAGGTCCCGAAGCTCCTTGTTCTCAAAAATCATGATGCCTTCCACCATAATGACGCTTCTGGGCTCCAGATGGAGGACCTCCTGGCTGCGGTTGTGCACCGTGAAGTCATATACCGGGCAGTCCACAGGCTCCCCATTGCGCAGCTTTGCCAGATGCTCCACCATAAGCTCCGTCTCCAGGGCTGCCGGTTCGTCGTAATTCAGCTTGCACCGCTCCTCATAGGGCAGCTCGTCATGGCGGCGATAATAGTTGTCGTGGCTCAGAACCGTGATCCGATCCCCAAACTGTCCGATGAGATTTTTCATCAGTGTGGTCTTGCCGCTGCCGGTGCCTCCTGCAATGCCGATTACCAGTACATCCATCGTGATTCTCCCTCTCGTGCCTGCAACAGGCAGTTTTTTTCTATTATAGCGGATTCTCTCCAAAAAAGGAACACCCTTTTTCCCTTCTGAGAAAAAAACTGTGGAATTTCCACGAAAGCTGTGGTACGATTGTAAAAAACAAACAGGAGGTTTCCATGAAGCTGAAATTTTTATGTATCCTTGGTGCCCTGGCCCTGCTGCTGGGAGGCTGCGGCGCTGCAGGCCCCGCTCCCATGACGCCGGAGGATGCCGCACGATATGAAGCCGCCGTCACTCAGTTCCTGGAACGCTACCGGGCCATGGACCCCACCGTAAACGAGATGACCACCACCGTGGGAGAGGCGGAATTTGAAGGCTATATGGCGATTTTGTGCCAGAGCATGACCTTTGAAGTGGGCCACGCAAGCCAGGAAAACTATTCGGTCTATGTGGAGGTCACCGTCAACAACATTGATTTCGGCAAGGTCTATGACGACATCCTGGCCCAGCTGGGAGAGACCGGGAATGACGATGAAATTCTGGCGCTTTTGGAACCTGCCCTTCAGGCCCCCGACGCTCCCAGAAAGGATTTCCCCATCCGTGTGGAGCTGATTCCCGGAGAGACCCCCCTCATTCGCTATGAGGAAACCCTTCTGGATGCCCTGTCCGGGGGCTTTATCTCCTATCTGTCCGCAATTACCGAGGACAAATAAACCCTCGGGTCATAAGAAAATGAACCTATGGCGCCGTTCCATCGAGGGGCAGCGCCGTAGGTTTTATTTGTATAACATATCTGTTCATTCGTTTTCTATATCAGATAAAAAGTAATATATACTTGACATTCCAAAAACAAGATGTTATGATGAAATCACAAGGAGGTGTGGCCGTGGCAAAAAACATCAATTTGAAGGTAGCCCGTGCAAAAAAAGATATGACCCAGAAGGATTTGGCCGATGCAATCGGTGTCTCACGCCAGACCATCAACGCCATTGAGAAGGGCGAATATAACCCTACCGTTAAGCTGTGTCTTAAAATCTGCTGGGCATTGGATACCAAGCTGGATGATCTATTTTGGGAGGAACAACATGAAGAAGAAAAGTAATCTGGACGAAATGCAGGAGAAGAAACTGTTGAAAATAGAGCATAATGCCTGTTGGATTGCATTTTGGGGGTTATTTGCGGCCATTTACATTCAGATCGCCCTGGGAAACGGCGGAATCGAGCATCTTGGGGGCGAACTCGTGGTTATGCTCATTCAGTCCGTGTATATATATGCAGGATGCATGAAAAACGGGATATGGGACAGGAAATTGAACCCGAATTTTACGACAAATCTTATAATCAGCCTGATAACAGGTCTTGGACTCGGCATCTTTTGGGCTTTGGTTTCGTACCACAGATACCATGCCCTTGCCGGCTCTCTGGCTGCAGGAATATTTATATTTCTCTCCACCACAGGAGCTGTTTTGCTGCTTTTGTCATTAACAACCGCCGCTTATAAGCGCCGAAAGAAAAAACTTGAGGATGGGCCGGACGATGACGAAAATGAAATGGAGAAAAGCAGCTAAGACGATGCAGCCTAATTTACAGACAGCCGCCGCCCTCGTATTATGTATCTTTGAACTCTAAAAAAGGAGTGATTTCCATGGATCATGCGCATGTACTGCTGACTGAAACAGAAGAAATGTGGGCCAAAATGCTTATGCAGGTACTGAAAGACAACGCTATCCCATGCACTGCCATTCCGGTATATGGGGCCGGCGTGGTCCTGAAAACAGGGGTTCAGGAGCGCTTTCAGGTATATGTTCCATCCAGTTCTATGCCAAAAGCGCAGGAATTGTTGAGCCAGCTCTTTTCCGGCAACAATACCTAATCAATCGTTTCGTCCTACCGGTAAGCTTTATGGATGAAAACAAGGCGGATACAGCTTCAAACTGTATCCGCCTTTGCTTATGCGTAAATGATTGCAAAGTAAGCTGTCATCATAGGTTCCCTATGATGTGGTTCCGGGTTTCTATTTGAATCAGTTCATGCCGCAGTAGGACTTTGCGGTGAGGGCAGCCACCTTGGCGTTGTTGTAGACCAGCTGAATGTTGGAGGCCAGAGAGTCACCGCCGGTGAGCTCTGCCACACGGGCCAGGAGGAAAGGGGTGGTTGCCTTGCCGTGGATGCCCTGTTCCTTGCATTCCCCAATGGCCCGGTCAATGGCGGCGTTGATTTCCTTGGGGTCCATGGAGAACTCCTCGGGGATGGGGTTGGTCACCAGCATACCGCTGCCCAGACCCATGTCATTTTGTGCCTTGAAAGCGGCGGCCAGTTCCTCAGGGGTGTCGATGCGGTAGTCTACCTTGAATCCGGAGGTTCTGGTGTAGAAGGCAGGCAGCTCCTCCGTGCCATAGCCGATGACAGGCACCCCATGGGTCTCCAGATACTCCAGAGTGAGGCCCAGATCCAGAATGCTCTTTGCCCCTGCGCACACCACCATCACAGGGGTGCGGCCCAGCTCTTCCAGGTCGGCGGAAATATCCATGGTGGTCTCTGCGCCCCGGTGCACGCCGCCGATTCCGCCGGTGGCGAAGACCTGAATACCGGCCATGTGGGCAATGATCATGGTGGTTGTCACGGTGGTGGCACCGTCCTCCCCTCTGGCGCACAGGACCGCCAGATCCCGGCGGGATGCCTTGGCAATGGCCTGCCCCTTCTTGCCGAAGTACTCAATTTCCTCTTTGGTGAGACCGGCCTTCAGGCGGCCGCCAATGATGGCAATGGTAGCGGGCACGGCACCATTCTGGCGGATGATGTTTTCCACATTGAGAGCGGTTTCCACATTCTGGGGATAGGGCATCCCGTGGGAAATGATGGTAGATTCCAGCGCCACAACGGGCTTTCCTTGTGCAATGGCCTCTGCGACCTCGGGGTTTACATCCAAAAAGCGATTCAGATTCATAATAAGTTCCTCCATATTACAAAATTTGTCCCATCCGCTCTCTGAGGGCGGTGACGTTGAGATTGGAATTGATGGTTTCTTCAGACTCTATGGCAATGGCGCCTGCCGCCGCTCCCGCCTGGGCGGTCTCCAAAAGGGGCAGATCCTCCATCCATGCCCAGGCAAGGCCCGCCATGAATGCGTCCCCCGCTCCGGTGGCGTTTCGCATCTGCGCCGGGCAGCAGGGCACCAAATGCCGTGTTTCTCCCTCTGCGGCATAGACCCCGTCACTGCCCATGGACAAAAACACCCGGCCAACGCCACTGTCCAGCAGACACTTTGTGGCCTTTTCCAGAGTGACCCGGTCGGTAATGCGCACCCCGGTCAGAAGCTCCGCCTCCAGCCGATTGGGCTTCAGGGTGTGGATGCCGGACAGGATGGGCCGCAGCTTCTCCGCCTTGTGGGTGGATACGGGGTCCACGAACAGAGGGGCCGTGCAGGACTGGGCCAGATAGTGCAGAGACTGGGAGGGCAAATTGGCATCCGCCACCACCAGCTTGGCGTTGTTCAGCAGGTTCAGCCGGGAGGCCAGATAGGCCGGTGTGATCTGCTCGCAGATCTGCATATCCGACACCGCCAGGGCCATGTCTCCGTCTGGGCCGCTGAGATAGACATAGGTGGAGGTGGTCCCGTTGGGAACATGGAGGGCATAACTCAGGTCAATGCCCAGATCGCCGCAGGAGCTTTTGATTTTCTGGGCGTGAAAATCGTCTCCCAGAGCCGTGAGCATCCGCACCTCCAGACCCAGCAGGCTCATATTGTGGGCGATGTTCCGGCCCACGCCCCCCAGGCTCATGTGAACCTGACCGGGGTTGGAGTCCCGCTCCACCAGAGGCCCATAGGCCTTGCCGCCGATGTCGATGTTGATGCCGCCCACCACCACGGCATAGGTGCCATTTCGCAGGACATAGCCCTTCCCGGCAATATAGCCCTTTTTCGTCAGGTTGGAAATATGGGCCGCCACACAGGAACGGGTAATCCCCGCCCGCCGGGCCAAGGCCTCCTGGGAAATCATGGGGTCCTCCTGAATCCAGGCCAGAATCTGCCGTTCTCGCTGGGTCACGGCGTCACCTCCTAAACATTTCTTTATTTCTAATCTTATGTTTATTATATTGTAATCCCCAACCTTTGTCAAGAACAATCTACAGATTGACAAAGCGGATATGACGGTGGTATAATTTTTTATAATTGTTGCGGTCGAAACTAATTTGAAAGTCCGGTGGCTGCCGGGCTTTTTCTGTGGCTTCCGGCCATGGAGGTTTCGCCGGTTTTAGGAAAGGATGTGGGGTATGAAACGAATTTTTTCTCATCTGCGGCCACTAAAGTGGCGCATTGGGGCGGCGGCCATTCTGATGACCCTGTCCTCCCTGGGGCAGCTCCTGCTGCCGGCGCTCATGAGTGCCGTGGTGGATGAGGGCATCTACGCTCGGGATTTCAGCGCCATTTTGAAGCTCTGCGGGCTGATGTTTCTGGTGGCTCTGTGCAGTCTGGGAGTCACCATCTGGGGCAGGAAGCTCAGCGCTCAGGTGGTGTCCGGCTTCAGCTCCGGGCTGCGGGAAAGCATTTTCAAGAAGGTCATGGGCATGAGCCACGAATCCTTCGGAAAGATGGACACCGGCTCCCTGGTCACCCGCTCCACTCAGGATGTGGGCACCGTGTCCTGGGTGGCCAATATGCTTTCCAGCGGCATCATTTCCATTCCCGCCATGTTCCTGGGAGGTGTCATCCTCTCCTTTCAGGTGGATGCGGTGCTGGCCTCCGTGGTGCTGTGCGCCGTGCCCTTTGTGGGGCTGGTGGTGTTTCTCATCGGCCGCCGGGTGGCTCCTCTGTGGGAGCTGTCCGATGCCTATATCGACAAACAAAACGAAATGATCCGCCAGCGGCTGCGGGGAATCCGGGTCATCCGGGCCTTTCGCCGGGAGCCGGACGAGCACGAAAAGATTGCCGATGCCACCAGAGTCATGGCGGATAACATCATCAATGCCAATGTTTCCATGCAGTCCATCAATCCCATTGCCTCCTTCTGCCTCAACGCAGCGGCGGTGGTGATCCTCTATCTCAGCGCCCGCCGCATGGAATCCGGGGTCTCTGCGGCCACCGGCGGCGACATTCTGGCCCTCATTCAGTATGTGGCCTACATTATGAACGGCGTTCTGGCAGGGTCCTTTGCCATTGTGATGGTGCCCCATGCCGCCGTGGCCTGCCGTCGTATTTTGCAGGTCCTGGACCTGCCGGAGGACCGGGGCGAAGAGGGCCGCAGCAGTTCTCTCAAAGGCGGCATCACATTGGACCATGTTTCTTTCTGCTTTGAGGGCAGCTCCGAGCCTGCCCTTCGGGATGTGACCATGGACATTCAGCCCGGCCAGCGGGTGGCCGTCATCGGCTCCACCGGCAGCGGCAAAAGCACCCTCATTCAGCTCCTTCTGGGCTTCCGTCCCTGCACCCAGGGGCAGATCCTCTTTGACGGCATCCCCGCCGGGGAGCTGTCCGGCAGCAGTCTGCGGAGCCAAATCAGCAGCGTCCTGCAAAAAACCGCCATTTACGCCGGGACCATCGGGGAAAATGTATCCATGGGCTGCCCCGGCACCACAGAGGCCGACATCTGGAACGCCCTGGACATCGCCCAGATGAGAGAGTTTGTGGAGAGCCTCCCGGATGGATTGAATCACAAAATCGAGCTTTCCGGCTCCAATCTCTCCGGCGGACAGCGGCAGCGTCTGGCCATTGCCCGAGCCCTCAACAAAGAGGCCGCCATCTATATCTTTGATGACAGCTTCTCCGCTTTGGACTTTCTCACAGAATCCAAACTGCGAGCCAGACTGTCCCAGGAGCTCAAAGGCAGGACCCAGATCGTGGTGACCCAGCGTGTCACCACCGCCATGTACTGCGACTGCATCTTTGTTCTGGACAACGGCTGTCTGGTTGACCAAGGCAGGCACGAGGACCTGCTGGAGCGCTGCCAGGTATATCGGGAGATCTATACCTCCCAGACAGGAGGTGACACCCTATGAGACGATATACAGGAAAGGATCAAAAGCTCACTGGAAGGCAGAAGGTCTCCCTTCTGGTGCAGCTGGGCCGGGAGGCCAGACCCATCTGGAAGTGGCTGCTGCTCAGCTGTTTTCTGTGCGTCATCATCATTGTCTGCGCCGTCTTAGGCCCCAAGCTCACAGGCAATGTCACCAACATCATCTGTGCCTGGTGGAATGACCACGCCACAGGCGCCCCGGTGGGGCCTCTGGTGCAGACCATTTTCCCCACCCTTCTGGTGCTTCTGGGGGTCTATGCCATTGGGGCGGTGTTTCGCTGGCTCAATATGTATCTCATGAACAACGTGGTCAGCCACCATTTCACCTGTACCATTCGGATTCGGATGTCCGACAAAATCAGGAAGCTTCCCATCTCCTATCTGGACGAAACCCCGGTGGGGCAGATCCTGGAGCGCATGACCGACGATGTATCCGCCACGGGAAACACCATCCACCGGCTGCTGGACATTCTCATGCAGGGCTTTTTGCAGATTCTCTTCATTGCCGTTGCCCTTTTGCTGGAGGACTGGCGACTGGGCCTCATTGTGCTGATTACAACGCCTCTGTCCATTTTGCTGTCTCTGAAAATCTCCGGCTACAGCGGCAAGTATTTCCGTGCCATGTTCCGGCAGAATGCCCAGATGTATTCCGTGGTGGAGGAGAACTACACCAACTTTGCCACTACAAAAGCCTACAATCTGGAAGAAAACGCCCTGGAAAAGCACCGGGCCGTCAACCGGGAGGTGCAGAAGGCCCAGGAAAATTCCGTCTTTATCTCCGGTCTGGTCCAGCCCATCATCACCCTGGTCAACGCTCTGACCTACATTGCCGTGAATCTGGTGGGCGGGTATCTTGCCATAAAAGGGCTGGTCCCCGTGGGCACCGTGGTCACCGTGGTGCTCTTTGCCCGCCAGTTCTCCGCCCCTCTGGAGCAGATCGCCGACGGCTTCGGTCAGATGCAGCACACCATTGCGGCAGCCAACCGGGTCTTTCAGTTCCTGGCTGAGCCGGAGGAGGACCCCAGACAAGGAGCGGTCCATCCGGAAACCGTGAAAGGTGAGGTAGAATTTCGCCATGTGGCCTTCTCCTATCGGGAAGATCAGCCTCTCATCCGGGATCTGAGCTTTCGTGCCCAGCCCGGCCAGACCGTGGCCATTGTGGGCCCCACCGGCGCAGGAAAGACCACCATTGTGAACCTGCTCATGGGCTTTTATGACATCGCAAAGGGAGAAATCTACATTGACGGCCGCCCCATGTCCCAGATGAACCGGGATGAGGCCCGGGAGCTGTTCTCCATGGTATTGCAGGAGACCTGGCTCTTCCGGGGTACGGTGGCAGACAATGTGGCCTATGGCCGCCCCGGGGCCACCAGAGAGGAGATCATGAGGGCCTGTGACGAAAGCTACTGCGACCACTTCATCAGGACCCTGCCCCAGGGCTACGACACCGTCATCGGTGACGAAACCACCACCCTGTCCGGGGGACAGAAGCAGCTTCTCACCATTGCCAGAGCCGTTCTGGCGGACCGCCGGCTTCTGATTCTGGACGAGGCCACCTCCAATGTGGACACCCGAACGGAAATCCTCATTCAGAAGGCCATGGACAAGCTGATGAAGCACCGCACCTGCTTCGTCATTGCCCACCGTCTGTCCACCATCGTAGGAGCGGACCGGATTCTGGTCATCCGGGATGGAGACATTGTGGAGCAGGGCACCCACAAGGAGCTTCTGAAACAAAACGGCTTTTATGCCGCCTTGTACCGCAGCCAGTACGACAAGGGCTGATTTCATCTGCAACGGGCGGGCCTCTCCTATGCGGGAGCGCCCGCCCGTTCCTTCTTTTTCCGCAGGGGAAAGTCGGTCTTTTCCCCCGCTTTCTTTTATGGTATACTGGAAGAAAACACCTGCAAGGAGGAATTCCATGAAGGAGTATCTGTGTCTGGACATGGGCAATACGGAAATCAAAGCCGCTTCTCTCAGCTCCATGGGAGAATCTTATGCCCCCATTCGCCACTTCCCTGCCATGGCCCAGGAGGACAGACGGACCCTTTTGGCCAATCTGGAGGAGATCCTTTCCCGGCTTCACCAGCCCGGCACCGTGACCCAGGGGCTTCGGCTGGCCTTTCCCGCCCCCTTTGACTACGAAGCCGGAACCCCTTTGTCCCCCAAATCCGGCGCCTATCAGGCCCTGTGGGGAACGGATCTGCGGCACCATCTGTCCAAGGTCATGGACCTTCCTGCCGAGGCGGTAAAATTCTGCAACGACACCAAGGCCTTCGCCCTGGGGGAGCTGAACTTCGGCCCAGCCCATCTGGCCCGGCGAGTCATGTTTCTGTCCATCGGTACCCGGTTCGGCAGTGCCTTTTCCGTGGACGGTGCCATTGTGGACGGGCCGGAGCTGTGCACAG
>JAHHRZ010000007.1 GCA_020025515.1 Oscillospiraceae bacterium
CTACTGCCAAGTCTGTAGTGGTCTTTCACCACCAAGTTATTGCCCATGCCGGGCGCACACAAAAGAAGGAGCCGCCTTCCTGAGGCAGCTCCTTGAGAGGATGGAATCAATGTTTCTCATTCCAGAGGCAGTTCCAGTTATGTACAAAGTATTCCACGCCGGAATACAGAGTGGTGATAACCGCTACGCCCACAACCACCCAGCGCAGAGGCTCCACCTGAGGGAACGCCATCAGAACACACAGTCCAATCATGGTGCTGGCAGTCTTTACCTTTCCGGACCAGCCGGCGGCAATGACCGTCCCCTTCCCCACAGCCACCAGGCGCAGGCCGGTGACGGCAAACTCACGGGCCAAAATCACCATCAACGCCCACGCAGGCCACAGGCCCCACTCGCAAAACATGGTCATGGCAGCAATGACCAAAAGCTTATCCGCAAGCGGGTCCAGGAACTTGCCAAAATCAGATACCTGATTGCAGTGGCGTGCAATATAGCCGTCAATGAAATCTGTCAGGCTGGCGATGATGAACAGAGCCAGTGCCGCAAACATCCAGGGGCCAGCCTGCCCCTTGCTGAGGTACATAAAAACCATATACACTGGAATCATCAGCACCCGCAGAAGTGTGATCTTACTGGCAGTTGTCATTGTTCTGCCTCCTGTCCCATAAGTTCTCCATCCCGGATGTCTGCTATGTTTACCATGCAGAAGGTACCGGTCTTCACGGTGCGTTCCGCTTTGAACCATACCCGACCGTCAATATCCGGGGAGTCTGCATAGGATCTTCCATAATAAAGGTCTTCTTCAGGGTCATAGCCCTCAGAAAGGATCTCCAGGGTCTTGCCCAGCATATTTTCATTGTACTGGTCCATGATTCTGGACTGAAGCTCTTCCACGATTTCCGCACGCTGCACGGCGATTTCGTTGTCCGGGTAGTCCATTTTAGCTGCTGCGGTTCCCTCTTCGGGAGAGAAGGCGAAGGCACCCACTCGCTCCAGCTTGGCACGCTTCAGGAAGCTGCACAGCTGCTCAAACTCCGCTTCTCCCTCACCGGGCAGGCCCGTAATCAGGCTGGTTCTCAGCACCAGCCCGGGGATCCGCTCTCTCAGCTTCCGGAAGAGCTCCTCTACATAGGCACCATTGCCCCGGCGGTTCATCCGGCGGAGAATATCATCGTTAATGTGCTGAATGGGAATGTCCAGATACTTCACGATCTTAGGCTCAGAGGCAATCACATCAATAAGCTCCTCATCAATCTCATCCGGGTACAGGTAATGAACCCGAACCCAGTGAATCCCATCGATCTTGCACAGCTCCTTCAGCAGTGTGGCCAGAAGGCGCTTGTGACCGGGCAGGTCGGTGCCGTAACGGCTGGTGTCCTGCGCCACCACGATCATTTCCTTCACGCCCTCTGCCGCCAGGGTCCGGGCCTCATACAGCACATCATCCAGCTGGCGGGAGCGGTACTTGCCCCGGAGAGAAGGAATGATGCAATAGGCACAGCGGTTGTCGCAGCCCTCCGCAATTTTCAGAAAGGCGTAATGCTGGGGGGTGGTCAGAACCCGGCCCACTTCCTCTTCCTTGGCGTGAATGCTGCCGAAGCGGCAGACCTTTTTGCCCGCCAAAAGCTCCTCCACCGCCTCAACGATCTCCTGATAGCTGCCGGTGCCCAGAATCCCGTCTACCTCCGGCATCTCATTCAGAATCTCCTGCTGATAGCGCTGAGACAGGCAGCCGGTCACCATGATTTTCCCCACGGCACCTGCCGTTTTCAACTGGCCTGTTGCAATGATGTTGTCAATGGCTTCTGCCTTGGCTGAGTCAATAAATCCGCAGGTGTTGATGATGACCGCGTCGGCTCCTTCCACATTGGGAAGGATGGTGTGGCCCGCCTCCTGGAGCCGATACATCATCTGCTCACAGTTCACCTGGTTTTTCGCACAGCCCAGGGAGATGAATCCAATATTTGCCATGTTTATTCCTCCGGTTCTCCCACCATGGATTCGCCCCGCCGGTTTAGAACCCGGCGAACGTCCTGCCAGGCATAGCCCCTGCGCAGGAGGGCGTCAATGGTTTTTTTCAATTCCTTGCGATCCGGCTCCGGGCTCAGTTTTCGATCCAGATAATCCATAATCGCTTCATCCGGCTCCGGCAGATTCTCCAGAGCCTGATCCCAGAGCTCTCTGGGAATTCTCTTTTCATAAAGCATCTGCCGCAGACGGGCCGGCCCATAGCCCCGGCTCAATCCTCTGCGGACCAGCTGCCGTGCCGTGTCCAAATCGTCTACCAGAGACAGCTCCTGCATCCAGCTGACCGCGGCCCGGGCATCTTCCTGAGACTCCCCTTTCCGCCGCAGCCGCTGCTCCAAATCTCCTGCGGAAACAGCCGCGGCAGAGACGATCCGCACCGCCCGCATCTTGGCAGACATGCCGCCGGCAGCCTGCCGGATTTGGTTCAGCTCCTCCTGACTGATCTCACGGCCCTGGTAAAGTCCAAAGTCCAGGATGGTCTGGGGGTACAGCCGGAGCTTTGTCCGGTCGGACAGGGTCAGATAATACTGCCCTGTCCGGTCCGCCTGTTCGGATATTGCATCAATCTTCATCATTAAAATCATCGGCATTTACGGCAACGGGTTTTTCCGCCGCCTTGGCCGCCTTGGCTCTGGGGCCGGACTGGAGCTTATACAGATTTTCCCGCACCTTCTGCTCCAGATCCGCCATCATATCGGGATGATCCAGCAGATACTGCTTTGCGTTGTCACGGCCCTGACCGATTCTCTCATCTCCCATGGAGAACCAGCTGCCACTCTTCTGAATCAGTTCCAGCTGCACCGCCAGATCCAGAATCTCGCCGCTCTTGGAGATTCCTTCTCCGTACATAATATCGAAGAACGCCTCTTTGAAGGGAGGTGCCACCTTGTTTTTTACCACCTTCACACGGGTGCGGCTGCCGATCACATCGGAACCGTCCTTGATGGACTCCACACGGCGCACATCCAGACGGACGGAAGCATAAAACTTCAGGGCGTTGCCGCCGGTGGTGGTCTCGGGGTTTCCGTACATGACGCCGATCTTCATACGCAGCTGGTTAATAAAGATGACCACGCAGTTTGTCTTTGCGATGGAGCCGGCCAGCTTCCGAAGGGCCTGGGACATAAGCCGGGCCTGAAGGCCCACAAAGCTGTCACCCATTTCGCCCTCGATCTCGGCACGGGGGGTCAAGGCCGCCACGGAGTCCACAACCACGGCGTCCACCGCACCGGAGCGAACCAGCGCATCTGCGATTTCCAGTGCCTGCTCGCCGGTGTCCGGCTGAGAAACCAGCATGGAGTCGATGTCCACGCCCAGAGCGGAGGCATAGTCCGGGTCCAGAGCATGCTCCGCATCCACAAACGCCACTTCTCCCCCCCGCTTCTGGGCCTCTGCCAGAATGTGCAGGGCCAGGGTGGTCTTACCGGAAGATTCCGGTCCGTAAATCTCAATAATGCGCCCCTTGGGAACGCCGCCAATGCCCAGGGCCGCATCCAGATTCAAAGAGCCGGTGGGAATGGCATCTACGGACATCTCAGGCCGGTCGCCCAGACGCATGACGGTACCCTTTCCGTAGGTTTTTTCAATTTGCGCCAGTGCCGTGTCCAGTGCCTTCTTTTTGTCACTGGCAGGGGCGGGCGCTTCATAGGATGTTTTTTTAGAAGCCATATTCCTCTTCCTCTCTGTTCTTTTGGGCCAAAACCGCCCGTTCAATTCCGTTATAGTCGTTTTTCCGCTCTACCACCGTGAAGCCTCCCTGCTCCAAAATCCGACACACATCCTCTCCCTGACCCATGCCAAACTCAAAGCAGAGCCAGCCCAGAGGCTTCAAAACCGAAGCGTAATTTTCCACGATGGCGCGGTAGAACTCCAACCCGTCCTCCCCGCCATCCAGAGCCAGAGCCGGTTCAAAATCCCGGACACTGGGCTGCAAGGTGGACATGTCCTCTGAACGGACATAGGGGGGATTGGAAACAATCAAATCAAAGGTACCCAAAAAGGCCGGAGCCGGCGCCTTGGCATCCGCCTGGATACAGTTCACTCTGGCTCCCATCTTCATGGCAGCCGCATTTTTCTTTGCCACATTCAGGGCCTCTCGGGAGATATCCGCCAAAGTCACTCTGGCATCCGTCACCTTTCGGGCAATGGCCAGACCGATGCAGCCGGAGCCTGTGCACAGGTCCAGGATCCGGGGGTCCTGCTCCAGATACACCGCCTTGGTAATGGCCAGCTCCGTCACGGCGCAGGTGTCGTCCCTGGGAATCAGCACATCCCGGTTCACATGCAGGGTCATACCGTAAAAGTCCCATTCCTGCAAAATGTAGGCCAGAGGCTCGCCCTCTGCTGCCCGGGAGGTAAAGGAATCCATCTGACGGCACACCTGCTCCGAGGCGTAGGAATTCCAGTCGGCCACAATCTCCTCCTGAGATTTACCAGATGCGGCGCACAACAGCTCCCGGGCAATGAGCCCCGCCCGCTGCGGTCCCTCCTCCGCAAGCAGCTCCTTTCTGGTCTGGGAATACAAATCCATGTATTTTTTTACCACCGATCAGAGCCCTCCTTCTCCGGAAGCACCGCCTCAAGAGATGCGATGCCCACTTCGATCATGCTGTCATCCGGCTCATTGGTGGTGAAGTTCTGGAACCACATCCCCGGAGCCGTCAGAACTCGGGTCACGGCGTTGTCATAGCGTCCCACCAGTCGATTGATCTCATAGCCCACGGATACCACAAGGGGCAGCAGCAGAAGCTTATAGGCAATCATAATCACCTGAAACAGGACGGTTCCTTTCATAGCATACAGAGCCGGCACCGCAGAAAGGAGCAGAGACGATGCAATGGAAAAGATCAGAATGGACAGAACCATAATGACCAGCAGGAAGCTGGTGCCGCATCTGGGGTGGAGCCGGGTCTGCTTTCTTACATTTTCCACCGTAAGCGGCAGCCCCGCCTCATAGCAGCGAATGGTCTTATGTTCTGCGCCATGATAAGAAAACAGCCGTTTCATCTCTCCCATCCGGGAAATCAGATACATATACAGTACAAAAATCATCATACGGATCAGGCCTTCCACCAAATTGACCCCTAGGGTGCTTTGGATGAAGCCGCTGAACAGGCTGCCGATGACCATAGGCAGCAGGAAAAACAGGAAGATGGACATTGCAAGGCCCAGGACCACTGCAAGGCCAACCAGTACCTTCTGGAATTTTTCGCTGCCCAGCTTCTTTTCCAGCCACTTGTCAAACTTGGATTCGGCAGGCTCGTCCCCTTCCTCCGGTGCCAGATCCGCAGAGCGCATCAGAGCCTTTACGCCCACCACATTGGCGCTGACAAAGTTGTATACGCCCCGAATGAGGGGCCAGCGCAGAGGAGAATGTTCCTTGGGAAGCTTCCGGGGGTGCACCTCCACGGTGATCCCCTCTTTGCCCCGCACCACAATGGCATCCTTTTCAGGCCCGCGCATCATAATGCCCTCGATGAGGGCCTGACCGCCGATCATGGTCTTGAATTTTTCCTGAGAGACTTGGTTTTCGTGTTTTGCCATGTTGGGAATTCAACCTTTCTCTATCACTATTGCTCAGTTGCGGGAAGCCGAACAGTAACCAGAGTCCCGCCGCCCTGGGCGTTTTCCAGACTCAGGCTGCCGCCGTGCATCTCCACAATCTCGTCGCACACAGCCAGTCCAATGCCGGTGCCCCTGGCTTTGGAACTGCCCTTATAAAATTTCTTTTTTACCAGAGGAAGCTCATCTTCCGGAATACCGGGGCCGTAGTCCCGAATCCGAATGACAATGCTGTCCCCTTCCAGACGCATGGAAGTATCGATCTGCTTGCCGTCGCCGCCATGCTTGGCGGCATTGTCCAGAATATTGAGAAGCACCTGACGCATCCGCTTGGGGTCACAGGGGATCTCCGGAATGTCATCGTCGTTATCCAGCACCTTTAAGGTGACCCCCTCCTGGCGCAGCCGGGAGCCATACATATACACCGTATCTTCAAATTCCCCCCGAACATCGGTCATTTCCACGTTCAAGGTCATGCGTCCGTCTTCCATCCGGGTGAAATCCAGAAGCTCCGTCACCATTTCCGTGAGGCGGTGGCTTTCCTTCTGAATGATGGCCATGCCTCTGCGGGTCTCCTCCGGGTCCAAGGCTTCATAGGAAAGCAGGGTCTCACTCCATCCGCTGATGGCCGTCAGAGGGGTGCGCAGCTCATGAGACAACGAGGAAATAAACTCCGTCTGGAGCTTTTCATTCTGATTGATCTTGTTGGACATATCGTTGATGGTGGCAGCCAGGTCCCCGATTTCGTCATCAAAATGGCTCTTGATCTGCACGCCATAGCTGCCGCCTGCGATCCGCTTTGCCGTGGCGGTAATGTCTGCCACAGGCTCCAAAATGGAGCGGATGTAGTATCGGTTGCTCAAAATCACCACAAGGATGAAAAACAGTGCCACCCCAAGGGCCACCAGGGCCACACCCACCAGCTGCAAATCTACCGTCCGCAGGCTGGTCACATAGCGCAATACGCCGATGACCTCGCCGTTGGTGTAGATCATAGGGCTGGACACCGCCATGATCCGCTCCCCGGTTGCGGGGTCGTCCCCCACAAAGACAGAGGTCTGTCCATTTTGAATTGCCTTTTTTACATCGTCGGTGGTGGGGTTCTGCCCGCCCCACTGCCCATAGGAGGAGGCCACCATACGGCCCCCCGCATTGATAAACTGAAGCTCGATGCTGTTTTTATCTTCAAATGCCCGGGCATAGGAAATACAGGAGCGATAATATTCATTATAGCTCTGCCCGATATAGTTGGCGAAAAAGTCCGTGGTGGTTCTGGCCCGGTGCTTCAAATCTGCCTGCATATTGGAATAATAATACGCCGCAAAAGCCGCAGTGATCAAAATAACGCAGATTCCGGCCAGTGCCGTAACAGGCCCCACGGTATGGGTAAGCCAGCGGCCCTGCAATCCCTTCAGGTGGATTGCGTGCTTGCTTTGCTCACTGCCCTGATTCTTCTTTTGACTTCTCAAGCGCCCCACTTATATCCGAACCCCCAGACTGTGGTGATGTATTTCGGAGTAGTGGCATCATCCTCGATCTTAATGCGCAGACGGCGGATGTTCACATCCACGATCTTCAGTTCTCCGTCATAGTCTCTGCCCCAGACGGCGGTCAGCACATCCTCCCGGGACAGTGCCCTGCCGGGATTCTGCATGAATAGCTTCAGGATGGAATACTCCACCTGTGTCAGACGGATACGCTCTCCGTCCTTTTCCAATGTTCGGTTGCGCACATTCATCACAAAGGGCCCGTGGGACAGCAGCTCCGTCTCTGCCTTGTCCCCGCCGATCCGGCGATACAGCGCATCGATTCTCGCCGTCAGCTCCGCAGGGGAAAAGGGCTTGGTTACATAGTCGTCCGCTCCTGTCATAAGGCCGGTGACCTTATCCATCTCCTGTGTGCGCGCCGTGAGCATAATAATGCCGATCTGCTTATTGGTGGCCCGGATATTGCGGCACACCTCAAAGCCGTCGATATCCGGCAGCATAATATCCAAAATTGCCACGCCAATGTCCGGATGCTCCTTGAGCCGCTCCAAAGCCTCCATGCCCGTTCCTGCCTCAATGGCATCGTAACCGGCCCGCTTCAGATTGATTACCACAAAGCTGCGGATATTGACTTCATCTTCCAAAATTAGAACCTTCTTCATCTGCGGTCCCTCCTCAGGTTTCCCCTGTCTTCCAGTCCTCATGAATAAAGTTGAAGTTGGAGATCAATGTCTGCTGATCCAGCCCTTCTGCCTCTGCGCCGGGGCCCAGAACGGCTGCATAGACCACTTCGTCGGTCTGCTTCAACACAAACATGTCAGAATTCTGTTCCAGTTTCTGACGTTCTTCTCCTGTCAGTGCATAAATCGTAAAGAGCTCCACATCATCGGTCAGAGAAAATACATAGCCCTGGGTGCTGCCCAGAGGTTTTCCCTGGGACACACGGATCTGTTCTGCCCACTCTTTTTTCAGGTGCACATACCAGCGTTCCGGGTAATTGTGGTATGTATAAACCTTATCCACCTCTTCGCCCGTAGGCATCAGGTTATACCACCTCAAAATATCCTGGCCGTCCTCCGACCCCATCTGGCTGGGAATTTCAATCAGACCGTCGTGGTCGATATCAGCGCCGTAGACATAGTAATTGCGCATGGTTTTGACGCTGGTGCCGGAGTCATTGGACAGGGCCACATTGGTAAATTTCCCCTGCTCCACAATATACACATCCGTAATGATGGTATCTTCATCATACAAACTGGCAGCGAAAACCGCCTGATAATTGCTGCACATTCCCCCGGAAGCAATTCTTTTCAACCGCTCCGCCGGTACAGACATAGGGGCTTCCCCCACCCGCTCAATGAGGTCTTCGCTATAGTCATAGAGCTCTGCCACCCCATTGGATTCGTCTCCTCCCGGCCGGAGGATCACAAGCTCCCGGCGAAGATCCCGGTCCAGATCCAAGGTCAAAAATCTGGTATATCCGGCAGTCAACATGGTGGCCGGGGCTTCGCCCCCGAAGCCGTAGACAGACAGCGAATGGAGGACCTCATTGCCCGCCTTGCGTCCCACCACGACCTCCACTCCCGGATTGGAGTCCATGTCCACATATTCCACCTGTTCAAAATCGGTGCCGGAGGCCTCCATCACCACGGTGTTTTCATAGACCTCGCCCCGTTTGAAGAATACCAGTATCTTCAGAGGCCGTTCTCCCGTGCCTTTGGCAAATACCAGGGCCTCCTGGACCCCGTCGCCGTTCAGATCTGCCATTTGGACAGTCTGCTGATTCTCTCCCAGGATCGGGGCGCAGTAGCTCAGGCCCGTCATGGACTCATCAATGACCTTCTGCAAATTGCTGGCATCCTCAGACCGTTTCGGGAGGCGGTACATTTCATCCACCGTCTTCATCATGCAGCCGCAGAGCAAGGCCGCCAGAACCGCACACAATATTACAATCCACCAACGCCGCACGAAATACACCTCTTTGCATCCAAACTTTTGCAGAAAGCACATCACCTTATCCAATCAATTATAGCCCACTTATCTTAAAAAAGCAAGTGAACATCCTCAGATTCGGGAAGTTCCGAGACCGCAGTATAAAGGTTCCCTGTGCTAGGATTCCGGTTTCAGCACCACATTTTCCTGCCCCAGCAAATGTCCCAGCTCTTCCAGCATGATGGTCTGAGGCGTGCACATGGTACCTCTGCGCACCTTTGTATCCGCAAAATACAGCAAAACAGGGCTGCTGCCCGGGAACATATTCAAGATGGCCTTGGTCTTTGCGTACTCTTTGCAATCCTCAGTGGGCAGACGAATGTACAGCTTTCCATGGGCCTGAGGCTCTGGCCGAGGCGTGTCTGCGTGTGCCGTTTCCGTGTAGATCTCAATGGGAACTGCACGATTGACCACGATCTGCGGCTCTTTTTCATCCCGAACAGAGAGCCGACCTGTGATCACCACCGCATTTCCCTCCTTGAGGTACCCCCCATACTGGTTGAGCGCATTGGAAAAAGCCAGCAGTTCAATGGCTGCCGTATCATCCTCCAAGGTCACATAGGCCATCATGGACTGATTCCGGGTGGTCTTCATCCTGACCTTCTGGATAATGCCCGCCACGGAGACAATGGTATCATCCTGAATCCCGGCATCCTCATTCATAAGAGAACCGATGGTCACCACTCTGGTGTTTTTCAGATAGGGCCTGTAGTCATCCATGGGATGGCCGGAGAGGTACAGCCCCGTGGTCTCCTTCTCCAGGGCCATTCGCTCTGACTGGGGCATTTCCTTCAGCTTGGGAATGGGCACGGAGATTTCCGTATCATTGCCCCCCTCCAGCATCCCGAAGAGCCCGATTTGGCCCTCTACATTCCGGCGTCTGCTGTCGGCCACCGCATCCATAGCCCCTTCATACATGGCAAGGAGCTGGCTGCGGTAAAGGCCAAAGCAGTCCATGGCGCCGCATTTAATCAGGTTTTCCACCACCCGCTTGTTCAGTTCTCCCTCTCCCATGCGGGTCAGGAAATCCTCCAGACTCCGGAAGGGGCCGCCGGATTCCCGCTTGGCGGCAATGTTCTGAATCAGACCCCGGCCCAGATTCTTCACAGCGCCCAGGCCGAAGCGGATCCCCGCTTCTTCTACGGTGAACTTGTCAAAAGAGTGATTGATGTCGGGGGGCAGAACCTGAATCCCCATCCCCTTACACTCCGCAATATAGGCCGCCACTTTGTCCGCACTGTCCAGAACAGAGGTCATGAGCGCCGCCATATACTGCCAGGGATAGTGGCACTTGAGGTAAGCCGTTTCATAGGAAACCACTGCGTAGCATACCGCATGGGCCTTATTGAAGGCATAGTTGGCAAAGTCAACGATCTCGTCATAGATCGACTGTGCCGCCGCCTCCTGGACCCCTCGAGCCACTGCGCCGGGGATTCCCTGCTCCGGGTCTCCATAGACAAAGACCTTTCTCTCCGCCTCAATGACCTTTTGCTTCTTTTTGGAAATAGCACGGCGGATGTTATCCGCCTGCCCCATGGTGTAGCCGGCCAGAGACTGGAAAATGGCGATGACCTGCTCCTGATAGACGATACAGCCATAAGTCACCTTCAAAATAGGCTCCAAAAGAGGGGTTTTATAGGTGATTTTATTAGGATTCAGCTTATTGGAGATGAACCTTGGGATGGAATCCATGGGACCGGGCCGATAAAGCGCCACAATAGCCGTCAGGTCTTCCACGGAAGTGGGGTGCATGGACACACAGACCCCTGTAATGCCTGCGGATTCCAACTGAAATACACCCTGGGTCTTCCCCTCAGAGAGCATTTCATAGGTCTCTTTGTCGTCATCCGGGACATTCTTCATGGAAAATTCCGGTTCCGTGCGGCGAATGACCCGCTCCGCTTCATCAATGACCGTCAGGTTCCGAAGCCCCAGAAAGTCCATTTTCAGCAGTCCCAGCTCCTCGATGGTGGTCATGGGGTACTGGGTCACAATGGTATCATCGTTGCAGGACAGGGGCACATAGTGGTCCACCGGCTCTTTGGTAATCACAACACCTGCCGCATGGGTGGAGGTATTGCGGGGCATTCCTTCCAGGGCACGGGCCGTGTCAATCAGCTCCTTGACCCGTCCGTCCCCGTCATACAGCTCCTTCAGCTGGGGCGAAACCTTCAGCGCTTCATCCAGGGTAATATGAGGGGTTGTGGGGACAAGCTTGGCCACCACATCGGTTTCCGCATAGGAAAAGTTCAAGGCCCGTCCCACGTCCCGGATGGCGCCTCTGGCCGCCATGGTACCATAGGTGACGATCTGCGCCACATGATCTGCCCCATACTTTCTGGTCACATACTCAATGACCTCACCTCTGCGCTCCTGACAGAAGTCCGTATCAAAGTCGGGCATACTGACCCGCTCCGGGTTTAGGAACCGTTCAAAAATCAGGGCATACTTCATGGGGTCTACTTCCGTGATGTGCATACAGTAGGCCACGATGGAGGCAGCACCGGAGCCACGGCCGGGACCAACCGGGATTCCGTTCTCCTTAGCGTAGCGGATAAAGTCCCAGACAATCAGATAATAGTTCACATATCCCATGCGGCTGATGACGCCGATCTCATATTCCAGCCTCTGCCGGTACTCCTGGGGCGGATCGGCATACCGCTCCCGGAACCCGGTTTCGCACAGATGACGGAAATATTCTTCATTGGTATACCCTTCCGGCACCGGGAAAGAGGGGAGCTTGTACTGATTGAATACAAATTCCACATTGCATTTTTCCGCGATCTCCACCGTGTTGGAAAAGGCCTCGTCCACATTAGGAAACAGGCTTCTGAGCTCCTCCTCACTTTTGAGATAGAATTCCTCTGTCTCAAATTTCATGCGGTTGGGGTCATCCACGGTTTTTCCCGTCTGTACACACAGCAGCACATCCTGAATGGCCGCATCCTCCCGGCGAAGATAGTGGGCATCGTTGGTCACCACCATGGGAAGCCCCATTTCCCGTGCCAGACGCATGAGCCCCTGATTCACAGATCTCTGGGCCTCAATGCCATGGTCCTGAAGCTCCAGATAGAAGTCTCCCGGCTCAAACATGCCTGCCAGCTTCTCCGCATAGGCTTTGGCGCCCTCATAGTCATTTTGCAGCAGATACTGAGGGATGGCACCGCCCAGACAGGCAGACAGGGCAATCAGGCCCTTACTGTGGCTTTGCAGCAGCTCCAGATCGATTCTGGGCTTTCCGTAGAAGCCATGGATAAAGGCCTGAGACACCATATAAGAAAGATTGGTGTATCCTTCCATATCTTTGCACAGCAGAACCAGATGATAGGATTCGTTGTCGATCCCATGGACCCGGTCCGCCATGGTGCGGGGAGCGACATAAACCTCGCAGCCAATAATGGGCTTTATCCCCGCCGCCTTGGCCGCCTTATAAAAATCGATAACGCCATACATGACACCATGGTCCGTAATGGCCACAGCACTCTGTCCCAGCTCTTTGACCCGGTCCATGATCTTGCCAATGCGGCAGGCACCGTCTAAAAGGCTGTACTCCGTATGGACATGAAGATGTACAAATCCCATGCTTATCCCTCCTGTGCCAGCTCTGCCAGCCGCTTCAGCCTGTGGCTCATAGAAGACTTGGTGATGGGCGGCTCCATCAGACCTGCCAGCTCCGTCAGGCTGGCCTCCGGATTTTCCAGACGGGCCTGAGCCGCCTGCTGGAGCTTCTGAGGCAGCGAGGCCAACATTCCGTTTTCCTCCAGCCGCCGAATGGCTGCCAGATGCACCTGCGCAGCATCCACCACCTTTGTGGTGTTGGCATCATCACAGTTGCAGCGGCGGTTGACCTTGTTTTTCAGTTCCTTTTCCAGCCTTGCCTCCATGATTCCCATGGCAGCCACAGGTGCGCCCAGCAGGGTGAGAAAGTCCTCAATGGAGTCACTCTGCTTGAAATACAGCACATGGTTTCCCGCCCTGGTGGTCTGCTTGGGGTATACCCCCAGCATTTCCTCTATGAGTGGATAGGTCTCCCGGCCCACAAACATATGGGAAGTATCCAGCTCCAAATGGTAGCCCTTAACCGGGTCGGTCACAGATCCCCCCGCCAGAAAGGCCCCGCGCAAAAAGGAAATCTTGCAGCAGTCCTCCTCCAAAACGCTGAGATTCACATGCAGCGCCACCGTATCCTGCGCACTGAAGCCATAGACTTCCAGGATGGTATTGATTTTTTCCCGCCTGTGAATGACAAAGCAGAGCTTGCTGCTGTCTGCCTCCGGCTCCTCGTCAAAGCCGAAGCCAAAGGCCTTCTTAAAAAGCTTTGGCAAAATCCCGGCCAGCTCCCGGCTTTCCGTCACAATCCGAATCACATCGGAGGAAAAGGTGTTGCAGAACAGGAGAATCCCGAAGCACTGGGCCCGGCAGCAGCACTTCTGAGCCGGGAGAAGTCTGCAAATCTCGCTTTTTACATTTGAGGAAAAGGACATTTCCTCCCGCCTTTCTATCTTGTCGCTTACAGCCGAATGACTTCCGGCTCCAGAGCGATTCCGCTGGTTTGCAGAACCCGCTCCTGAATTTTTTCAATGAGGGTCAGCACATCCTGCCGGGTGGCGCCCCCCAGATTCACAACAAATCCCGCGTGTTTCTCAGATACGGCGGCTCCCCCCACCTGAAATCCCTTCAGCCCCGCCTGCTCAATCAGGGCGGCGGCATAGCCCCCCACAGGCCGCTTGAAGGTAGACCCGGCAGAGGGCATCTCCAGAGGCTGGGATGCCTTCCGTTTGCCCATGAGCACACGCATGGTATCCCAAATCTCTTCTGCCGGCTTGGGCGTCAGGCGGAAGGTTCCGCTCACGATGATACCGGGCTTTCCTGTAAAGGCACTGTGGCGGTAGGAAAACTCCTGGGCCTCCCCTTCTGCCATATGAAGGGTACCGTCCAAATCCATAAACACAGTCTTTTCCGCCACCTGCTTGATTTCGCCTCCATAGGCACCGGCGTTCATATACAGGCCGCCGCCTACGGAACCGGGGATGCCGTGGGCAAACTCCAGACCGGACAGCCCCAGATCCGCCGCAAAGCCTGCGGCCCGGGCCATGGAAACGCCGGACATGACAGTAACCGAGGTCTCATCCTCCCGGGTCATGCCCACAAGCGCCCCCTTGGTGCAGACGATGAGGCCGGGCAAGCCCTCATCCGGGGCCAGTACATTGGTCCCCGCTCCCAGCACCACCGGGGAAATTCCTTCCCCTTTTGCCCAGCGGAACAGCCGCTGAAGCTCCTCCACCGAAGCCGGGAAGGCCATGATCTCCGCAGGGCCTCCGATTTTGAAAGAGGTATGGTTGCAAAGGGGCTCATTCATTTTTATCGCCAGGTCAGGCATTGCCCCCTGGATTCTTTTCTGTAATTCAGTCATTTGATACATAAACGCCTCCGGGTGTTTAATTAAGGATACTATATCATATCCGCAGGTCAGATGCAAATGAATCATTTATGAAGTTTTTCTGAAGCAAAAAAGACGGCACACCCCCTCAAGGACATGCCGCCTTTGCCCTATGTGATTTCAGCCCACCACCAGGCTGTCACTCATATCATAGCTCTCAGCCAGAGACTTCATAACCCCATCTTTTTCCAGTTCTCCCAGCGCCTGATTGACGGCCGGGACCAGGTCACTGTTGCGCCGCATGGCAACCACCATTTCATGGGTTCCCAGCTGTACATTCTCCAGAATCATCAGGTCTTCTCTCTGGGCCACTGTCTGAAGTGCCGCATGGCGGTCGATCACGGCGCCTGCCGCCTTGCCGTCCGTCAGTGCCTTCAGTGCGGCAACCTGATTTTCCATAGGCAGGATCTTACTTTCCTTCAGATGCGCCCGCACCGCGCTCTGGCTGGCAGAATCCACCTCTGCGGCCACGGACTTTCCGGCTACATTCTGATTGCCCTTATTTTCCCGCAAAACCACCAGCACCGGTTGGCTCACCAAATACGTCTGACTGAATTCCACGGTTTCTTTCAGCTGAGAAACCGCAGTCAAACCACTCCAGAGGCAGTCCACCCGGCCCTGCTTCAGGGCAAACACACGGTCACTCCATGCCACTTCCACAAATTCGGGCTGAACACCCAGTTTTTGGCAGACCTTGGCGGCCAGTTCGATATCAAAGCCGGTATAGGTCCCATCCTCCCCCTTGACACTGTAAGGCGGGGCTTGGGTCACGCCAATGCGCAGGGTCCCCCGCTCTTTTATGGCGTCCAGTTCTGGGTTGCGAGGCTCTTCTTTCGGGCCGCAGGCTGTCATGCATACCATGAAGCAAACACACAGCATTAAACCGATCCATCGTTTCAGCATGATGATTCTCCTTATCGAAAAGTATGGTTGCCGCTTCAGCGTTGAGCTGATTATATCAAAATTCTTTCCCGTTTGCAACGGCAGACCTGTGTTCTCTGACTTCCTCTTTCAATGCCACAAAAATTGAACGGCATATAGGAAAGATTCCGGACAGTTTCCCATTATGGTTCCTCTGCCCAACCGGCCAAAATGCCAAAGGACCCCCTTGCCGTTTCCCTTCAAGCTTGAGATAGACAAGAACTGCCCCTAAAATGACAAACCATCCTCTTGTTTAATGGGAAATTTTGCGCTATGATACACTCATTACGGCCCCGCACGGGGTCAACTGAATCAATGGAGGCAACCCTATGAAACTGATTCCCCAGCCCCAAAGCATGACCATGCAGGAGGGCTTCTATCCACTGACTTATACGGACCGGATTACGCTGCGTCCTTGCTGCCCCCCCAACGCCTATGACTATGCCAAGCTTCTGGCCCAGGAGCTGGAAGCGGTCAGCGGCATGTCCCTGATGATCGACCGCCGTATGGTGGAGCCTCACAAGGGCATTGTCCTCACCATGGACGCTTCTCTGGGGGAAGAGCACTACACCCTCACCGTCACCGCCCAGGGCATCACCATCACCGGCGGCGACGAAGCCGGACTTCTCTACGGTGTGCAGACCCTGCGCCAGATTCTCCGTCAGGAAGGCCCCGTGGTTCCCTGCCTCACCATTTCCGACTCCCCCGCTCTCAAGGCCCGTGGTCTGTTCTACGATGCCACCCGCTGCCGGATCCCCACCATGGATTTCATGAAGGAACTGGCGGATCGCTGCGCTTTTTATAAGATGAACCAGCTGCATCTGTACATTGAGCACACCTTCCTCTATGACGGCTTCAGCGAAGTCTGGAGAGATGACACCCCCTTCACTGCCCAGGACATTCTGGAGCTGGACCAGTATTGCCAGAAGCTCCATGTGGAGCTGGTGCCTGCGGTGGTCACTCTGGGTCACCTGTATAAGGTCCTGCGGACAAAAACCTATCATCACCTGTCCGAAGTGGAGGAAGCCAAGGATGCAAAGTTCTCCTTCTTCGGCCGCATGCATCACCACACCCTGGACACCACCAACGACGCTTCCCTGCCTCTGGTCTATCGGATGATTGACGAGTTTGTATCTCTCTTCTCCTCCAACCGCTTCAATATCAACGGCGATGAGCCCTTCGATCTGGGCCGTGGCCGTGGCAGCAAGCTGGCAGGAGAGGTTGGCGCACACAAGATGTATGTGGATTGGATCGCCAAAATCTGCCAGCATGTGGTAGAGCTGGGCAAGCAGCCCATGTTCTGGGGAGACATCATCCTTGCCGAGCCTGAAAACATGAAGTTCCTTCCCGAAAATGTAATCTGCATGAACTGGGACTACGATCCCGCCGACCGGGAAGACCACGCAAAGAAGCTTCATGACGTAGGCGCCAGACAGTATCTGTGCCCCGGCATCCACGGCTGGAAGCAGACCATCAATCTGTTTGATTCTGCCTATCGGAACGTGAGAAAAATGGCCGTTCTGGCCCATAAATACAATGGAGAAGGCCTTCTGGTCACAGAATGGGGTGACTTTGGTCACCTGCAGGACCCCGAATCCTCCATGCCCGGTATCATTTACGCCGCAGCCATGTCCTGGAACCAGAATATTCCTTCCATTGAGGAGCTGAACGAAGCCATTTCCGTGGTGGAATACGGCGACCCCTCCGGGAAGATCATGTCTGTTCTTCTGGAAATGAGCAAGCAGGTCGTGGCAAACTGGGGCTATACAGTGGAATTTGCGGAGATCACCCAGGGCCGCATCCCGGACAAAACCATCACCCGCTTCTGGGAGGACTACCGTCCCTTCATGGAGCCTGTCCTGCCCCGGGCCAAGGAGATCAATGAGACCATTGACCGCTGCCAGGAAGAAGTGTGCCGTCTGATGCCCTATATGACCGGCCGCCAGCGGATGCTTCCCTATCTCATCATGTCCAACTGCCAGAAGCTTCTGAATCAGTTCTTTGTCTATGTAACCGGCACCAAGGGCATGGAGGTGGATCCTCTGGCTCTGGCCGCAGAACTGGAAACCTGGTACAGAGACTATGCAACTCTGTGGCGCCGCAGCAGCCGGGAGGGCGAGCTGTTCCGCAATTCCGAAGTCATCTTCTGGATGGCAGACTATCTGAGAAGCAGTCTGTAACGCCCTAATATAGAATCTGTGGCTGTTCCGCCTGTGCGGAGCAGCCACTTTTTTGTCTCTTTTAAGCCCTCATCCCCCCATGTGTAGACAAAAGGAGGCCGCCACAGCCGTGGCAGCCTCCCAATACGATTCTATTACAGGGTCTTGGCCTTGGTTGCAATCTCCATGAGGCACTTTGCCATAAACTCCTGAGGCGTCATAGCCCCCAGATCCTCACCGGTACGGGTACGGACGGAAACCGTTCCATTTTCCATGTCACGGTCCCCAACCACCAGCATATAGGGGATCTTGTTCATCTGTGCTTCCCGGATCTTGTAGCCCAGCTTTTCGCTTCTCATGTCACCCTCGGCACGGATGCCGGCGTCCTTCAGCTGCTGCACCAGGTTCTTTGCATACTCGTGTGCACGGTCGGTAATGGGCAGAACCTTCACCTGGGTGCCCATGAGCCACAGGGGCAGGGCACCGGCATACTTCTCGATGAGCAGGGCCAGGGTACGCTCATAGCAGCCCATGGAAGTACGGTGGATGATATAGGGGGTCTTCTTCTGACCATCCGCATCGGTGTATTCCATGCCGAACTTCTCCGCCAGGAGCATATCCAGCTGAATGGTAATGAGGGTGTCCTCTTTGCCAAAGACATTCTTGATCTGCACATCCAGCTTGGGACCATAGAAGGCGGCCTCGTCAATGCCTACCGTGTACTTGACACCCAGATCATCCAGAATGGTCTTCATGGTGGTTTGGGCCAGCTCCCACTGCTCGGGGGTACCTTCGTACTTCTCCCCGGCCTTTGCGGGATCCCACTGGCTGAAGCGGAAGGAGCAGTCCTCTTTGAGGCCCAGAGTCTCCATGCAGTAGTTTGCCAGATCCAGGCAGTTCTTGAACTCCTGCTCCAGCTGGTCGGGACGGAGAATGATGTGGCCCTCAGAAATGGTGAACTGACGCACACGGATCAAGCCGTGCATCTCGCCGGAATCCTCGTTGCGGAACAGTGTAGAGGTTTCCCCCAAACGCATGGGCAGCTCACGATAGGAGCGGGCCTTGTTGAGATAAACCTGATATTGGAAGGGGCAGGTCATGGGACGCAGTGCAAAGCACTCCTTTTCCTCGTCATAAGGATCGCCCAGGACGAACATGCCATCCAGATAGTGGTCCCAGTGGCCGGAAATCCGATACAGGTCCCGCTTGGCCATCAGGGGAGTCTTGGTCAGGATATAGCCTCGCTTCTGCTCCTCGTCCTCGATCCAGCGCTGGAGAAGCTGAATGGCTCTTGCGCCGTTGGGCAGCATAATGGGCAGGCCCTGACCGATGCTCTCCACCGTGGTGAAATAATCCAGCTCACGGCCCAGCTTATTGTGGTCTCTCTTGAGGGCCTCAGCCTGACGGGTCAGGTACTCCTCCAGCTCCTCCTTGGAGGGGAAGCCGATTCCGTAAATTCTCTGGAGCATCTTCCGGTTGCTGTCGCCACGCCAGTAAGCGCCGCAGGACTTGGTGAGCTTAAAGCCATTGTGCTTTACCCGACCCGTATGATCCAGATGAGGACCGGCGCACAGGTCGATGAACTCTCCCTGGGTATAGAAGGAAATTACCGCATCCTCCGGCAGATCCTGGATCAGCTCCACCTTATAAGGTTCGTTCTTCTCCTGCATGAAGGCGATGGCCTCCTCACGGGGCTTTTCGCTGCGCTCCAGACGGACACGCTCCTTGCAGATCTTCTTCATCTCTGCTTCGATCTTGGTCAGGTGCTCCGGGGTGAAGGAGAAGGGAGCATCAAAGTCATAATACCAGCCCTCCTCAATGGCAGGGCCGATGGCCAGCTGCACCTCAGGCCACAGACGCTTTACGGCCTGAGCCATGATGTGGGAGCAGGTGTGCCAGTAGGTTTTGCGGTACTGGGGATTTTCAAAGGTGTACAGATTTTCTTCAGACATAGGAACTCCTCCTTTTGATATGGGGGCAGGAGATGCAAAAAATCCCACCCCTGAAAAATCAGGGGTGGGATACAAAATGTGTATTCCACGGTTCCACCCTGGTTGCAGCCTGAGCTGCCACTCATTGCCGCAGTAACGGGCGGACCCGTCCCGGCTTATCCACAATGGTTCAGCCGGACAGCTCAGAAGCGGTTGACAACCTGCGCAGAATCGTAAGGTCTTTTCACCAAGCAGACCTCTCTCTGAACGCCTTTCGCAAGCGCCGAACTTCGTCACAGCCAATTTATGTCTCCACTATAGCACAAATCCCCTTCGCTGTCAACCTCCGTCTTAAAAATTACATTCTGTTTCTTTTGCGTAAGGATCCTGCTATATTCACCAAATTACAGAAGATAACCGCAAGGATTTTCAAGCTAATTTTCCTAAAACAAATTGTAATAATTCGGTATTTTTCGCCTGGGTATTGACATTTTTAATTTTTTAGTTATAATATCAAAACGGTTTCAATATGGTTACAAAAGTAACTTATTTGAAACCATTTATTTTTGCGAGTAAGACGAAGGAGGTATCTCTATGCTTGAGAAATTCCGCACGCTGTTACGCCGCAAAGGGCGTTCAATCCATTGGGGGGTGGCGGTGCTCGCCATCGCCGCTGCCGGAATTGGGTTTGCTCAGGTTGCTTCCGCACAAAACACCTATCTGATTACAGACGGAGATCAGATTTTGTTTCATACCACATACGCAACGGACCCCGCCGCCGTATTGCAGGAAGCCGGTCTGCAGCTGGGAGAGGATGATACATTCACAACGGAAACCGTCAACGATATTCCCAAAATCCGGGTCAATCGCCTGCAAACGGTAACCGTCCGCTATGGCGACCAGACTGCGGATGTTACCACATACGGTGCCACCGCAGGGGAAATCCTGGAACAGCTGGACATCCGGCTGGAAGAAGGCCGTCTGGAAACCCGGCAGAATCTTCAGGCCGAAACCTATGACGGCATGGTCATTGATCTTCTGTTCCCCTCTACGGAGCTGATTGATCGCACCATGTTTCTGCCCCATGAAACCTTTTATACCATTGATCCCACACTCTCTGCCGGAGAAGAGCGCACTGTGGTTCCCGGTTCCCCCGGAGAAATCCAGTATACCACTCAGATTTTCTATGAAAACGGCAAGGAAGTGGACCGGGTAAACCTGAAGAAAACGATTCTCAAGGCTCCCGTCCACGCCGTTGTGGCCCAAGGGTCTGACGGGCTTCGCAGAGAAGAGGTCCCCTCTTCATCAGATCAGGGATCCGCCGACAGTGCTCTCCCTCAGGATCCTGTCATTGCCCAGAACACCATCACCACGGCCTCCGGGGAAGTGCTGACCTACAAAGAAAAGCTCACCGTGGAAGCGACGGCCTACAGCTGCGAAGGCTATGAGGGCATTACCGCCACAGGTACCCGGGCCCGCTATGGTGCCATTGCCGTGGACCCCTCCGTAATCCCTTACGGTACGGAAATGTATATTGTTTCCAACGACGGCGCCTATATTTACGGCTATGCCGTGGCGGAGGACTGCGGCGGTGCCATTGTGGGAAATCGGGTGGATCTTTATTTTGACCGAATGGATGAATGTTGGGAATTCGGCCGCAGAGATTGCACCGTATATATTTTAGATTGATAATTGAAAAACCGCCTTTTCTCTGGTATGATTACAGAAGAAAGGCGGTTTCTTATATGCTTGATCTTTGCAATGTACAGGAAGTCAAGGCCCTTCTGGCCCGGCATGGCTTCCATTTTTCCAAATCCAAGGGCCAGAATTTTCTCATTGCCTCCTGGGTGCCCCGTCAGATTGCGGAGGATTCCGGGGTGGATGAACAGACCGGTGTGCTGGAAGTCGGCCCCGGCATCGGCCCTCTGACCCAGCAGCTTTGCCTCCGGGCAGGAAAAGTAACGGCTGTGGAGGTGGATCTCACCTTGAAGCCCATTCTGGCGGAGACCTTAGGCGAATTTGAGAATCTGGAACTCCTATGGAAAGATGTCATGAAGGTAGACATTGCCCAGTTGGTGAAAGAACAGTTTCCCGGTCTGAAACCCATGGCCTGCGCAAACCTTCCCTATTACATCACTTCCCCCGTTCTGACCGCCCTGCTGGAAGCCAAATGCTTCTCCGCTGTCACGGTCATGGTCCAGAAGGAAGTTGCCCTGCGGATGGCTGCAAAGCCCGGCTCCGGGGACTACAGTGCCTTCACTGTCTTCTGCAATTACTATGCCACCCCGGAGCTTCTCTTCGATGTGCCTCCCTCCTGCTTCATCCCCCAGCCCAAGGTCATGTCTGCGGTGGTGCAGCTGAAGGTGCGCCCGGAGCCTCCCTGCCACATCGTCAGTGAAGAGATGTTCTTCCGTGTGGTGCGGGCCAGCTTTGCCCAGCGGAGAAAGACCCTGCAAAACGGTCTGGCCTCCGGCTTCCCCAATCTGGGTAAGGAAAAGATCGGTCAGATCCTCACAGACTGCGGCCTCAGTCCCACGGTTCGGGGGGAAACATTGGACATTGAAACCTTCGCCAAGATTGCAAATACCATTGCATCATTATAAAGGAGGCGCCATGTTTCGTTTTGTATTTCTCGACTTAGACGACACCATTCTGGATTTTCATAAAGCGGAATCCATCGCCATTGCCAAGGCATTTCGGTCGGTAGGCGTGGAGCCTTCCCAGGATATTATTACCCGATACAGTCAGGTCAACAAAATGCACTGGCAAATGCTGGAGCGTGGGGAGCTGACCAGAGAGGAAGTGCTGGTTCAGCGGTTTTCCTATCTGTTCCGGGAGCTTGGGCTGGATGCAGACCCGCAGACCTGTCAGGAACACTATGAGGACTTTCTTTGCATTGGACATTACTTCATAGAAGGTGCTCAGGAACTTCTGCCCTGGCTTTCCTCCCGATTCCGGCTCTATCTGGCCAGCAACGGCACCGCCAAGGTGCAGGCTGCCCGGCTCAAAAGCTCCGGCATTGGAAAATACTTCACCGAACTCTTCATTTCCCAGGAAATTGGATTCAACAAGCCCAGTGTGGAATTTTTTAAGCGGTGCTTTTCCAGAATCCCGGATTTTGACCCCAAAGAAGCAATCATCATAGGAGACAGCCTCACCTCCGACATAAAAGGAGGCATCCATGCCGGGATTTCTACCTGTTGGTTCAATCCCTCTGCCCAGCCTGGAAACCCGGAAATTCCCTGTGACTATGAAATTCGGTCTCTGTACCAACTGAAGGACATTCTTTTATAGCCGAATCTCCACCGGCTTTTCAATGGTCATGGATCCCGGCTCTACCCGGCAATCCATTGCCAGAATCTTCACCCCGGCTTTTTCCGCCTCTCTGAGGGCGATGGAAAAGGCCGGGTCCGTTTTTTCGTTGGGCTCCAGATACCGGACATTTTCCATCTGGATCACAAAGAGCACATAGGCTCCGTAGCCCTCCTGCACCGCCTTGGCAAGGCCTTTGAGGTGCTTTGTACCCCGCTGCGTGGGGGCATCCGGGAAGCGTACCACCCCGTCTTCTTCCAGAGTGACCCCCTTTACCTCCAGGAAGCATTTGCGGCCGTCCTGGATAAAGGAAAAGTCAAACCGGGAATCTCCATGGGTGTCCTCCGCTTTCAGGGACTCCAAAGCCCCCAGGCCCCCGGCTTGCAGCCATTCCCCTGCCGCCTTGTTGGGTGCCTGAGAATCCATGTTGATTAGCCTGTGTCCCTTCTGCACGGCGATCAGGTCATATCTGGTTTTCCTGGCGGGATTGTCGTCCCGGCGGCACCAGACCTCCGCCCCTTCCGGCAGCAGTTCCCGGCATCTTCCCGTATTTTTTACATGGCAGATTTCTACCGCCCCATTGATCTGCACATGGGCAATAAATCGATTGGGTCTTTTTATAAAACAACCTTTGACCATTTCTCCATATGTCATAGGATTCGTCCTTTCTTTTGTATAGAAAAAGGACGATCGCTTTCGCAATCGTCCTTTGGCAGGGGATGAGGGATTCGAACCCCCGCAAACGGAGTCAGAGTCCGGTGTGCTACCGTTACACAAATCCCCTATCTGCTATTTGGCTTTCGTTCATCAGTTCACCGTTTCTTTATCAGAACCGGTCGGCCAACCAACGAGACTTATTATACACCGTTTTCCAAAAATGTCAAGCACTTTTTCAATATTTTTTAAAAATTTTTTCCAACTGCTAAAAATCCCCTTTGAGGTTTTCTTTTCAACCTCTCAAAATGTTATGATTTCCACAATTCTCAGGAAAGATTCCCGCAATTTACGCCCAATCTATTGGAATTTTCCATTTTCTGTTGACTTGCCTCCCATGGCTTAGAGGTTCCCTTTTCCATTCTTACGGGCCCTTACAATCATGATATCCGGCACTTCCTTATCCCCATAGCTCTCTTCATAAAAGCCGTCAATGACAAACCCGGTCTGAAAACACAGATGAAAAATCTCCTGCATGGAACGGTGATAGTAGCACTGCGCCTTTGGCTGACCGGAAATGGCATCCCCATAATAGCTGTGCGGGGTCCTATACCGCTCTGTGAGGGTCATAAAGCAAGGGTGCTGTGTTGCAAAGACGAACCATCCGTCTTCTGCCAGCAGATCGCTGATGCAGTGAAAAAGGGGGCGGATATCCGTAATATCCATCACTGCCATATTGCAGACCGCTTTTGCAAAGGGCCGCTCTCTTTTCAGCGCCATAAGGCTTTCATAATCTGTCGCATCCGCCACACAGAATTCGATCCGCTCCGCAAAAGCCTTCTGTCTCTTCCGGGCCAGGGCAATCATCTTTTCGCTGTAATCAAAGGCCACCACCCTGGCGCCCCGGGCTGCCATATACGCAGAATAGTTTCCATTACCGCAGGCAATATCCAGCACAAACTCTTCCGGCTGAATCTGCATCAATTCACTCACCCTGGGCCGGACCACCTGACGGTGAAAAGCATTGGAGTCATCGCCCATGGCATCGTCCCAAAATTGGGCATTGTGTTCCCAGATTGCTTTGCTTTCTTCTTTTGAATGTTGCACTGTCATCGTTTCCCCCATTGCCCTCAGTTTATGAAACGGATTTCAAAAAAACAAGGCACCCAAACGGGTGCCTTGTTTGGCGGAGTGAGAGGGATTTGAACCCTCGCGCGCCTTTTGGACGCCTACTCCCTTAGCAGGGGAGCCCCTTCGGCCTCTTGGGTATCACTCCGAATAAAAGACAATATGCAATTTGAAAAAATGTGGCGGAGAGAGTGGGATTCGAACCCACGGCTCATTGCTGAGTCACTGGTTTTCAAGACCAGCTCCTTAAACCGCTCGGACATCTCTCCATATCAGAGACCTTGCTTATATTAGCACAAGTCCCAGCATTTGTCAAGCTTCTTTTTAGGATAATTTCCGGTGCAGCGCCGGCTGCACCGGAAATACAATCAGAATTACTCCTCGTCTGCGTCGTCCTCGTCCTCGACAATAAACTCCAGAACTTCGCCGCAGTTGGGGCAAACCATGCTGCCCTTCTCCAGGACCTCTTCGTCAAAGTCGATGACCTCTCCGCACTTGCACTCCACCTCATACACTGTGGTGTCGTCAAAATCGTAGTCCTCGTCCTCCAGGTCATCCTCTTCGTCCAGCTCGTCCTCGTCATAGTCCTCGAAGTCGTCCTCATCCTCGTCCTCATCGGACAGGAAATCATAGACTTCGTCCAGATCTTCTTCGATGTCGTCCAGTTCGTCAGAGATGGCCAAGGTGGTCTCCTCCACATCGGAGAGAGTCTTGGTCACATCGCCCAACAGCTCAACAATGTGGGACAGCAGCTTGCCTTCGTTGCTCTCGGTATCCAGCTTCATGCCCTCCATCAGGCCCTTCAGGTATGCGGACTTTTCAGAAAGTGTCATAGCGATTCTCCTTTAAAAATTGTTCCTTAGCCCTTAGCGCGGCTCAGGTACTCGCCGGTACGGGTGTCGATGGTGATTTTGTCACCCTCGTTGATGAACAGGGGCACCTTCACCTCAGCGCCGGTCTCCAGGGTAGCGGGCTTCAGGGTGTTGGTGGCGGTGTTGCCAGCAAAGCCGGGATCGGTCTTGGTGACCTCCAGGTCAACAAAGCTGGGAGCCTCAACGCCAAAGACCTTGCCCTTGTAGGACATGACGGTGCAGGTGTCATTCTCCTTGACAAACTTGAAGCTGTCGTCCAGGGTGTCCTTGTCGATGGGGGTCATCTCGTAGGTCTCCATGTCCATGAAGTAGTACAGGTCGCCATCGGCGTAGGAGTACTCCATCTTCTTGCGCTCAATATAAGCGGTGGGATACTTGTCGTTGGGGTTGAAGGTGGTTTCCGTCACGCCGCCGGTGATGACATTTCTCATCTTTACACGGACGAACGCCGCACCCTTACCGGGCTTAACATGCTGGAACTCCACGATCTGCATTACCTTGCCATCCATGTCGAAGGTAACGCCATTTCTAAAATCACTGACAGAAATCATATTTTTGTCCTCCTAGTGTGATACCGCCATACGGTTTATGCCGGTGTAAAAAATACCTGTTCCATTTTAACTGATAAACGCAGAAATTGCAAGACTTATTCCGCATTTTTAGCAGGGATTACAATGAGATTCTTGGGACTCTTTGTAAGGACCCGTCGGGAATTCTCTTCAAATACCACACAATCTTCGATTCTCACGCCGAATTTGCCGGGAATATAGATGCCGGGCTCCGCCGAACACACTGCGCCGACGGGCATCGTCTCCTGGCTAGAAGGTCCGCAGCCGGGGTCCTCATGAACCTCCAGTCCTAAGCTGTGACCGTAACTGTGGCTGAAATATGGGCCATATCCCGCATCCTCAATGACCTTTCTGGCGGCACCGTCCACCTGGGCCCCGGTGACCCCGGCTTTGGAAGCGGCAATTCCGGCAAGCTGAGCAGAAAGGACGGTATGATAGACGGTCTCCATCTCCTCCGTTGCATAGCCCAGCGCCACGGTACGGGTCATATCGGAGCAATACCCCTGATACACAACGCCAAAGTCCATGGTAATGAAGTCCCCTTCCCGGAGCACTCTGTCACCGGGAACTCCGTGGGGCATACTGGTATTGGGTCCGGACACCACAATGGGGTCAAAGGACAGGCCCTCGCCGCCGTTTTTATACAGGCAGTAAATCAGTTCTGCGCAAAGCTCCTTTTCGGTCATTCCGACCCGAATCCGGGTTTGCACCTCGCTGAATGCCTGATCGGTAATTTCCTGAGCCTTTTCCATCAGCTTCAGCTCCCAGTCCTCCTTGACGGCACGGAAGGCATTGATTGCCTTCTGACAGGGCACCAGGGCAGCGGTCAGCTTCTCTTCATAGGACCGAAGCTCGGCAACCGTGAGGTACTTCTCTTCATAGCCCAGATTCTCAATTCCAAAGTCTGCGCAGGCACTGTTGATGCAGGAAAAACAATTTCTCTCCCGGCTCACCATAATGACCTCAAAGCCCTTGAGGTTCGCTTCCGCAGGCTCAATGTAGCGGCTGTCGGTAAAGTAACGGCAGCCCTTTGCGGATACCACGGCCACCCCCTCCGCAATGTCAAACTCCGCAGCGTAGTGGCGGCTGTATCGGCTGGTGAGAAGGAGCCCATCCACCCCGTCTTTCAGCAGGGATTTGTACTTGTCCATATTTTTCATTGCACGGTTCTTCCTTTCGCACAAAATATAAAAGGCACTTCCAAAACATGGCGCATCTTCAGCCATAGATTATGATTATGGATGGAGCTTACCAATATGGAACGGACACCGGCGCAGTTTGCGCCCAAAACATCGGTATAGATCTGGTCCCCTGCCAAAGCGCAGGCCTCCGGCTTCACACCGAATTGGGCCATGCACCGGCGAATTCCCCTGGTGGTCGGTTTCTTTGCATGGGTGATACAGGCAATATTCTGTGCATTGCAAAAATCCACCACACGGCTGCGCTTGCTATTGGACACTACACAAATCTGAATTTCGGAGGCTTTGGCCAAATCCAGCCATTTTTTCATCTTTTCTGTAGGCACATCGGTGGTATAGGGGACAATGGTATTGTCAAAATCCAGCATCAAAAGCCGGATTCCCCTCTTTTTAAGAGCCTGCAAATCAACATCTGTGAGAGCCGGTACAATAACGCGTGGCAGCAGCGAAAAACTCATAAGTCACTCCTTATGTACATAACATATTGTTATCAGATATTATAACACAGTTGGGAGGCATTGTCCATGTCGATTCCGCTTTATCTTGCCATGACGGCAGCAGATTTTTTTCGCTGTGAGGAAATTCCGCCCCATATTGCCTGGATGTCGCTCCATTTCTCCCCCGCCGGGCCGGGACTCAGCAATCTGCCGGGGGTCCTCCCGCCGGGAAGCATGGTGATTCTGGATGACCAGATTCCATGGAACGGTCACAGCCATCAGCAGGTCTGCAAAGAATTGCGGGGTCTTTTACAAACCAGAAAGATCCGTTCCCTCCTGCTGGACTTCGAGCGTCCTCCCCGCCTGGAGACCATGGCACTTTCCCAGATGATCCTCTCTCTTTGTCAGGAAATCGGGTGCAGCGTAGGTCTGCCGAAGCCCTATCGCACCTCCGGAGAAGGGGCCTTATTCCTGCCGCCCCATCCCTGTCACCGCACGCCGGACAAGTTATCCGCCGAGGCTGAGGAAATCTGGCTGGAAGTGGCCCCTGTCGGTTTCACCGCCGACATTTTACACGACGGAGTACATCTGGAAGACAGCCCTCCCCTTCCTCTGCCCGGCGTTCCTGTTTTTATGAGTCCAGCCCTTTGCTGCTGCTACACTTCAATGCCTGCTTCCCAGGGAATCCGTGTCCGTCTCTTTGACACGAAAAAAACCATTCAGGCAAAGTCCATTATTTGGGAACAGCTGGGGGTGACCCGGCTCATCGGGCTTTACAGACTTTGGCGCTAAACAGCAAAACACCCTCCGCCCAATGGGCAGAGGGTGTTTATTACAGAGGAAAGAGGCAGGGGATCAATAGAACTTTCTCTTGTTCTTCCGGGCTGCCTCAGACTTCTGCTTCCGCTTCAGGCTGGGGCTCACGTAATGCTCTCTCTTCTTGACTTCTGCGATGACGCCTTCCTTGGCGCAGCTCCGCTTAAATCTTCTCAGAGCGCTCTCCAGAGATTCATTCTCTTTTACGCGAATTTCAGACATTGGTTTCCCTCCCTCCGGCGCATCCGGCTTAATCCAGGATGCTTTCAGGGCCACATCCATGGCTTATAGAATTATAATAGAATTCTTTTTAAATGTCAATAGCTATTTGCGATTTTTTGCGGATTTGTGGGTCAAAAATCTTTTCTCTACCGGGAAATCCCCTGTAAGGATTTTTCCTTTCTCTGCTTAGCCCTTGACGATCAGGTTCACCAGCTTGTTTTTCACCACAATGGTCTTCACAATGCTGCCGCCCTGCTTCTCCAGGAACCGTGCTACCTTCTCGTCGGCCTTGGCAGCTTCGATCACGGCTTCATCCGCGGCATCCGCATCCACAAGAATGGTTCCACGGAGCTTGCCGTTGACCTGAACCGCCATGGTAATCTGGGCATCCTTGCACTTCTCCTCGGAGTAGGTAGGCCATGCGGAAACGGAGCAGATTCCCTCAAAGCCCTTCATCTCCCAGATCTCATCACAGATGTGAGGAGCAAAAGGGCTGAGCAGGCTCAGGAAGGTCTTGAGTTCTGCCAGATTGCAGGTCTTGTCGATGGTGTTCATCAGGCTCATCAGCGCCGCAATGGCGGTGTTGGGCTTCAGATTGTCAATATCCGAAGTGACCTTCTTAATGGTCTTATGCATGGCGGACATATTGGCGGCAGAGTATTCTGTCTCGTGATCCTTGACGGATTCAGCCATGTTCCATACACGATCCAAAAACCGCTTGCAGCCCTTTACCGCATTGGGAGACCAGGTAGCAGCCTTTTCAAAGTCACCAATAAACATCACATACAGCCGCATGGTATCGGCACCATAGGTCTTGATGACATCATCGGGATTTACCACATTGCCCAGACTCTTGGACATCTTCACCGCAGGACGGAGGGCTTCACTGCCATACTTGCGCAGCATTTCATCCTTCTCCTCCTGGGTCTTGAAGTTCTCCACATAGTGGGGATTTTCACCCAGAATCATGCCGTGGCTGGTACGCTTGGCATAGGGCTCATTGGTGGGCACTACCCCAATGTCATACAGGAACTTGTGCCAGAAGCGGGAGTACAGCAGGTGCAAGGTGGTATGCTCCATGCCGCCGTTGTACCAGTCTACCGGGCTCCAGTATTCCAGCGCTTCTCTGGAAGCCAGAGCCTCGTCGTTGTGGGGGTCCATATACCGCAGGTAATACCAGGAAGAACCGGCCCACTGGGGCATGGTATCGGTCTCCCGCTTGGCAGGGCCGCCGCAGCAGGGGCAGGTGGTATTCACCCAGTCATGGATGGCAGACAGGGGGCTTTCGCCGTCGTCTGTAGGCTCATAGCTGTCCACATCGGGCAGCAGCAGAGGCAGCTCGCTCTCAGGCAGAGGAACCGTGCCGCACTTTTCGCAGTGGACAATGGGAATGGGTTCGCCCCAATAGCGCTGACGGGAGAACACCCAGTCACGGAGCTTGTAATTTACTTTGGCTCTGCCGATGCCCTGCTCTTCCAGCCACTTGGTAATGACTGGAATGGCATCCTTTACGGTGAGTCCGTCCAGGAATCCGGAGTTCACCATGATACCAGTGTCGTCCTTCAAAGTAAAGGCAGCCTCTTCCACATTGCCGCCCTTGACCACTTCCACGATTTCGCAGCCGAATGCCTTTGCAAAGGCCCAGTCACGCTCATCGTGGGCAGGAACCGCCATAATGGCACCGGTCCCATAGGTGGACAGCACATAATCAGAAATGAAAATGGGAATTTCCTTGCCGTTTACGGGATTGATGCCCATGACGCCCTGAAGCTTCACGCCGGTCTTTTCCTTGTTGAGTTCGGTCCGCTCCAAATCGGATTTGGCAGCAGCAGCAGCCTGATAGGCCTTTACCTCCTGCGCATTTCCCAGGCAGTCCATCCACTTGGCAAGCAGTGCATGCTCAGGAGACAGAACCATGTAGGTGGCACCGAAGAGGGTGTCGGGGCGGGTGGTGAAGATCAGGATATCGTCTCCCAGCGTGGAGCGGAAGGTCACCTCCGCACCATAGCTGCGGCCGATCCAGTTGATCTGCTGAGCCTTGACCCGGTCGATGAAATCAACGCCCTCCAGCTCGTCAATCAGGCGGTCTGCATACTTGGTGATGCGCAGCATCCACTGGCTCTTTTCCTTGCGGATGACGGGTGCACCGCAGCGCTCGCAGACACCTTCCACCACTTCCTCATTGGCCAGGACGCACTTACAGCTGGTACACCAGTTGACAGGCATCTTGGCCTTATAGGCCAGCCCCTTCTTGTACATCTGCAGAAAAATCCACTGGGTCCACTTGAAGTACTTGGGGTCAGTGGTATTGATTTCCCGATCCCAGTCAAAGCTGTAGCCCAAAGCCTTCAGCTGGCGGCGGAAGTTCTTGATATTATTTTCCGTCACAATCCGGGGGTGGATATGGTTTTTGATGGCATAGTTCTCCGTGGGCAGGCCGAAGGCATCATAGCCCATGGGAAACAGAACATTCATGCCGGACATTCTCTTTTTCCGGGCAATGATATCCATGGCAGTGTAGGGCCGGGGATGGCCTACATGCAGACCCGCAGCGGAAGGGTAAGGAAACTCTACGAGGCCGAAGAATTTCTCCTTGTCGCTGCCGTTTTCAGCCGCATAGAGCTTTTTCTCTTCCCAGATTTTCTGCCATTTTTCTTCAATGGCGGTAAAATCATAATACATAGCAATACACCTCTCTAAATATACCGATTAGTCAACGAGAATATCTTTCAGATCCACAGCCTCGCCGTCGCTCCACAGCCGCTCCAGGTCATAGAACTCACGGGCATCATTGGTAAACACATGAATCACCAGACAGCCATAATCCAAAAGCTCCCAGGTATTGCTGCGGTGGCCTTCTCGGCCCAGCATCTGCTCGCCCATTTCGGCCAGTGTCGTCTCTGCAAAGTCACACAGAGTTTTTACATGTGTGTTGGAGGTACCTGTGCAGATCAGAAAATAATCTGCAAGGCTGGTCACATCTCCCACACGAATCAGCTTAATGCCTACACCCTTTTTGCTGTCCAGCGCCTTTGCTGCAGCCAGGGCCAATTCCTTAGAAGTATACATAACAGGTTCCTTTCTTATCGCTCGGCACAGGCCGGAGCAGTCACGATTTTTCTTTGAGCCAGCCAATGGCATCCAAAGAGTTCTGGGTCACCACGCTTCCCTGCCGGCGCAGCTGCTCCACAGTCATTTCCAGTCCCATGAGCACCCCGCCGTCCAGGTCGGCTTCCACAGCCTCTCGGAGCGTTTCCACCCCGGGGAATTTCCGGTTTGGCTCCATATAATCGGCGATATAAATGATTTTTTGCAGTGTACTCATGTTGGCTCTGCCGGTGGTGTGGCTGTCAATGGCATCCACAACGGCCTTGTTTTCTCCGAAAATTTCCCTGGCAACCAAGGCCCCCGTTGTGGCGTGGAGCGTCTTGGGAAACTTCGTGTCAACCGCATCGGAGGGAACTCGGTAAACCTGACACAACTGAAGCTGCAAGGGATATGGCAGTGCCTTTGTGATGTCATGGAGCAGTGCGGCTCTGGCGGCATTGGTCTGATCTTCACCGTATGTTTGCGCCAATTTGACCGCCGTGTCCCGGCACCCCAATACATGAGCCACCCGGTTGGGATTCAGCAGCGCCACCACCGCTTGTTCCAGCTTCTCAAGAGACAATCCCTTGAGGCTCCGGCGGACCCCATAATAGCCCCGCTCCCAAATCCGTTCCATCACGGCCCCCGGAAGCATGTCTTGCTGGGCATGGAATGTCAGCATCCGGCGAACATCCGTGGAGGACATGGGCAAAATATCATTTTCCAGAAACACCACTTCCCCGGACAGGGTTTCCCGAACCTCCCGGGCCTTCTCTTCCAGAAGCTGCCGGAGCTTGAGATCCTCTTTTTCCCGAAGCATCACAACCAGTGTGGCGTACTGACAGATTTCGTCGGGTCTGTACCAGTGGGAAAAGGACAAAAACATGTCCGTTCCCATGAGGAAAAACAGCTGATCTCCCTCATACATCCGCCGCAGGGTCTGAAGGGTATCCACGCTGTAGCTTTTTCCCTCCCGTGTTACCTCCAGGTCCACAACCTCTGCCTTGGGAATATCCCGAACCGCCAGACAAACCAGTTCCAGCCGCTCCCGGGCTGTGGGGGCATAGTCCGGCAGCTCCTTGTGGGGCGGATGCCCGGCCGGAATCAGCAGGAGCTTGTCCAGCTTCAGCCGTTCTATGGCCTGCCGGGCCGCCTCCACGTGGCCGGCATGAGGTGGATTAAAGGTTCCGCCGTAAATTCCGATTCTGCCCATGACATCACCTCATTTATTTTTTACTGCTGGGATTTTTCCCGCTTACGCAGTGCCTTTTCCTTTTCCCGCTCGATGGCCTTTTCAATGGCATTCTGGCGGAAGTATTCATTGCGGCGCTCCCGCTCTGCACGGGCTGCGTTTCTTCTGGCCTTGGCACCCTTACGGACAGGGTTGGACTTGGCCACGGAGATGGGGGTAATCTTTGCGCGGCCCACCTGATTTCTCTCCCGGCGGAGCTTCTCAGACACCTTAAACAGCACAAACTTAGAGCCAACTGTGCAGATCGGCTCTGCGCCGGTCATATTGCACAGCTCCTGCAAAACCTCCTGGGGACTCATCAGAGCGGTCTCCAGCACTTTTCCCTTTACCAGCTCCCGGGACTCCAGCTGGGTCACGGTTTCCAGCATTACCTGCTCGGTAACACCGCCCTTTCCCACCATGAGGGTGGTATCCAGGGCATTTGCTTTGGCACGGAGCTCTGCCCGTTCCTTACTTGTCAACATTCTTTTTCTCCTCACTCAATTTCTCATATAACAGCTTCAATGCATTGGCACGATGGGATACCCGATTCTTTTCCTCAGCCGTCACCTCTGCAAAGGTCTTCCCCGCAGGGGGATAGTAGAAAATGGGGTCATATCCAAATCCGCCTGTTCCATGGGGCTCCCGAAGGAGTTCTCCATGAACCTCTCCTCTGGCCCGGACAATGCGGCCGTCTGGATACACCAGCGTAATCACCGCCACATATTGGGCCTGTCTCCGGCCGTCCGGCACATGTTCCATATTTTTCAGAAGAAGCAGCAGCCGTCCCCAGTCGTCCAGGGTGGGGTCTGCGCCGTACCGGGCAGAGTAAACGCCGGGGTCGCCTCCCAGTGCGTCCACGCAGATACCGGAATCGTCTGCCAGAGCAGGAAGGCCCGTGGCCTTCATCACCGCATCCGCCTTGAGAAACGAGTTTTCCTCAAAGGTGGTGCCGGTTTCCTCTACCTCCAGATCGATTCCAAGCTCGGACTGAAGCACCAGCTCCATATCCAGCTTCTTCAAAATGGCACTGATTTCCACCAGCTTATGGGGATTTTTACTAGCTAATACGACTTTCATACCAAGTCCCCCAGAATTTCTTTTTGCATATCAATCAATTCTTTGCAGCCCTTGGCGCAGAGCCGCAGAAGCGTCTGCTCCTCTTCCAGGGTGAAGGCCCGGCCCTCGCCGGTTCCCTGCACCTCAATAAAATTGCCGTTTCCGTTCATAACGCAGTTGAGATCTACCATAGCATTGCTGTCTTCTACATAGCACAGATCCAGCATTGCCTCATTCCCGACGATACCGGCCGACACCCCCGCCACATAATTCCGAATGGGAAGGCATTCCAAAAGTCCCTGCTCCACAAGCTTGCGGCAGGCAAGGACCAGTGCCACAAAGCCGCCGGTAACAGAGGCGGTTCTGGTGCCCCCGTCTCCCTGAAGCACATCGCAGTCAATGGTGATGGTGCGGCAGCCCAGAGCCTCCAGATCCACTGCGGCCCGAAGGGCTCTGCCCACCAGGCGCTGAATTTCGGCGCTGCGGGGCGCCAGCTTCAGCTTTGTCACATCCCGCTTGCTCCGCTCCCGGTTGGCTCTGGGAAGCATGGAATACTCTGCCGTCACCCAGCCCCCGGAGGTCACATGGGGCGGAACCCGTTCCTCTACGGACGCATTGCACAAGACCACGGTATCTCCAGCCCGAATCAGGCAGCTGCCCTCGGCAAATTTTGTAAATCCCAGCTCCATGGTCACAGTTCGGAGCTGATCCAACATTCTACCGTCTTGTCTCATTCTCTTCACCTCACAGAAGTGCATTGACAAAGTCGGTGGCGTCAAAGGGCATCAGATCGTCTGCCTGTTCGCCCACACCGATATACTTTACGGGAATCTGCAAGGTATCTGCCACGGCCACCACAATACCGCCCTTGGCCGTTCCGTCCAGCTTGGTCAGGGCCATGGCGGTAACTCCTGCAATTTCCTTAAACTGCTTGGCCTGCAAAAGGCCGTTCTGCCCTGTGGTGGCATCCAGCACCAGCAGGATCTCCTTATCCGCATCCGGCAGTTCTCTGTTGATGATGCGGCTGATTTTGTTCAGCTCGTTCATCAGATTGGCCTTGTTGTGCAGGCGTCCGGCGGTGTCGCAGAGAATCACATCTGCCCCACGGGCCTTGGCTGCCTGAATCCCGTCAAACACCACGGAGGCAGGATCGGCGCCCTCGTCCTGGCGCACAATGTCTGCGCCGGTACGGTTGGCCCAGATCTCCAGCTGGTCCGCAGCGGCGGCACGGAAGGTATCGCCCGCACACATGAGGACCTTTTTGCCGTCATCCACCATCTGCTTTGCAAGCTTTCCAATGGTGGTGGTTTTCCCCACACCATTGACGCCGATCACCAGGATCACAGAGGGCTTGGTGTTCAGACGGAGCTTGGTATCACCCACATTGAGCATGTCAACCAGGATTTCCTTCAGTGCCTGTTTGGCCTGCTCAGGCTCTTTCAGGTGGTTCTCTTTCACACGGCGGCGAAGGGCCTCCACCGCCTTGCCGGAAGTCTCCACACCCAAATCCGCCAGAATCAGACATTCCTCCAGCTCGTCATAAAAATCATCGTCCAGGCTGGAAAAGCCGGAAAACACGCTGCCCAGAGTATTGGCCATGGCCTTTCTGGTTTTGGTCAGGCCTTCCTTGATTTTGCTGAAGAAGCCCTGCTTCTTTTCTTCGGGTGCAGGTTCTTCTTCCTGCTGAGGTTCCGGGAAAGTCACTTCCTCAGAAGTCACTTCCCGGGCAATCTCTTCTTCCGTCTCCTGCGCTTCGGTTTCTTCCTCTTCTTCCACGGAAGCTTCCTGCACAGGCTCTTCCGGAAGAGATTCCTCTTTCTCAGGCTCCTGGGTCAGAGGCTGGTCGATTTCCTGGGGGGCAGTCTCCTCCGGTTCCATTACTTCTTCCTGTTCCGGCTGCAGTTCCGTAAGGTCCTGCTCATTGTCGGACTTGCGGCCCCGGCTCATGCTTTCCTTCAGCTTACTGAAAAAACCCATACTTCTTTCTCCTTTATTCTGTAATTCCCAGTTCCCGTTCCATCTGGTTCAGATCCATATGCAGGATCTTGGACACGCCCTGCTCCTGCATGGTGACACCATAGAGCACATCTGCCATTTCCATGGTACCACGGCGGTGGGTAATGACGATAAACTGGGTTTTCTGACACAAATGATGCAAATATTTTGCGTATCGCTCCACATTTCGGTCATCCAGTGCGGCGTCGATCTCGTCGAGCATGCAGAAGGGTGTGGGGCGCACCTTCAAAATCGCAAAGTACAGCGCAATGGCCACAAAGGCTTTCTCACCGCCGGACAAAAGGGTAATGGTTTTCAGCTGCTTTCCGGGGGGCTGCACACGAATCTCAATGCCGCAGGTCAGAGGATTTTCCGGGTCTTCCAGAATCAAAGCACCCTTTCCCCCTCCAAACATCTCTATAAAGGTCTGCTGGAAGTACTGGTCGATCTTCTGGAACTCCGTCACGAAAATGGAAGTCATTTCCTCCGTGATGTTGCGAATGATGGTTTCCAGCTCCCGCTTCGCCGTGAGAACATCATCACGCTGAGAGGTCAGATAGGCGTAGCGTTCGTTGACCCGGTCATACTCCTCAATGGCCCCCAGATTGGGCGTACCCAAAGAGGCAATCTTTCGTTTCAGCTCGGCGATGCGGCGATTTCCGGCGGCCACAGATTCCAGCTCCGCCCGCTCCGGGGCAGCGGTGGAAGGAGTGAGACCGTAGTTGTCCCAAAGGCGGTCGATGACCTGCCGCTCCTCCAGGGCGGTGGTCACTTTTTTCTGCTCCAAAAGTGCACAGGCCCGCTCCATGGTAATGAGGCTTTTGTTCTTCTCCTGGGTCTCCCGCTCTGCTCTGGTCTTGTTGGCTTCCAGTTTGGCCCGGCTGTCCATGAGACAGGCAAGCTTTTTGCCATGCTCTTCTGCGGCAGTGTCATTTTCTGTCTTTTGCCCCTGAAGCGTCTGGATTTCTCCATTCAGGCGTCTGGTGTCTTCCTCGTAGGTGTTGAGAAGCACCTGCTTCTGCGACCGATCCCCTTCCATGGCATCCCGCAGAGAGGACAGCCGCTCGATATTCTCCGCAGCAGATCGCTTTTCTGCTTCCAGAGCTGCGATGTCCGTTTTCTTTGCGGTGATCTGGGCCATCAGATCTTCAGACTGCCTGGTGGTGTCGGTCTGATCCTTGCTCAAAAATTCCAGCGTATCTTCCGTATCCTTCAGCCGGTAGCGCAGGGTTTCCAATTCTCCCCGAATGGTGGCAGCCCGCTTCCTGTCAGCCTGAATCCGGCTTTCCAGGGACTCTGACTCTCTTGTTGCAGACTCCGAAGCATCCGTAAGGGCCTGCAGCAAAACCGTATGCTGCTTCTCTTCTCCTGTGAGCCGAAGGACTTCATCTTCTGCGGCACGAAGCTGCTCATTTGCAACGGTGATTTCAAACTGGCTTTCGTCCAATGCCCGCTGGGCCTCCTGAAGATCCAGCCGCAGCTTTTCCTGCCGTTCCTTCAGGGTCTTTTCCTGGGTCATCAGGCGTTTCAGTTCGTTGGCTCTGGACAGAATCCCCGCCTCTTTGGCCACGGAGCCGCCGGTCATGGAGCCGCCGGGGTTCATGACCTGACCGTCCAGTGTGACGATCTTGAATCGGCTGCGGTACCGCTGAGCCATGGCAATGGCACAGTCCATATCCTCCACAATGACGATCCTGCCCAGAAGATTTTCCAGAATGGGGCGATACGTGTCTGCGCAGCGCACCAGGTGGGAGGCAATTCCCACAAAGCCACGGCACTGCTCGATCCCATTTTCCTGCAAATTTCTGCCTGTAATGGTGGACAGGGGCAAAAAGGTTGCACGGCCGCCTCCCGTCCGCTTCAAAAATCCAATGGCGGCTTTGGCATCCTGCTCATTTCCCACTACAATCTGCTGCATGGCCGCACCAAGGGCAATTTCGATTGCCGTGGTAAAGGCATCCTCCGTATGGATGAGACGGGACACAGGCCCATGGATATTTTGCAGACTTCCCCGCTTGCTTTCGTTCATAATGGCCCGGACGGATTTGTTATAATTTTCAAAGTCCATCTCCATGGCCTTATAAACTCTCGCCTTGGCGCTGACCGCTTCCAGCTGCCCGGCGGTGTTTTGCAGTTCCTGGGCCAATCCGTCACGCTTGCGAAGTCTGCCTTCCTGACGCACGGCATAGCCGGAAATCGTATTGGTGTTGGATTGGACTCGGTTTCTGGCTTTTTCCAGAGCCGCCGTGCAGCTGGCCAAATCCCCTTGGGCCTGTGCCAGCCGCTCCTTCCCTGCGGACAAATCGCCGCTCACTTCCTCCATTCGGCTCTGGGCCTGGGTATAGGAGGCCTCCAGCGCAGCCACATCCGCCTGCTTGCCTGCAATCTCTGCCATAAGGCCGGACTGTCTGCTGCGAAGCTCCAGATGGCGCTTGGTGATGCCCTCGGCGTTGGCAGTCAAAAGCTGCACCTTTTCCTGCACCTGCGCAAGCTCTTTGTTGGCCGCCGCAAGTTCCGTGTCAATGGCTTTCATTCTGCTCTCACTGTCTGCAATCTGGGTCACAATGCCGGAGCTTCTTCCCTCCTGCTGGCTCAGCTCCTCCCGGATGCGGGCCACATTCTGGTCATTGTTCCGGATGCTTCCGGTGATGACCGCAATCTGCCCCTCCACCTGCCGGGCCTGAGCCTCCAGCGTGCCGGCCAAAGCACGGCCGGTCTCCAGCTCCACATCCTTTTCCCGCAGGGACTGGGTCAGGGTTTCCACCTGCCGATAAAGCTCGTCTAAGGCGGCCCGTTCCTGTTCCAGTACAAAGGAAGAAGAAGCATAGTCCTCCTCCGCCTTCTTTGCGGCTGCGGCAATCTTTTCCAGATTTTCCAGCCACACGGCGATTTCCAGACCCCGAAGCTCCCCTTTATAGGTCAGATATTTCTTTGCCTTCTCCGCCTGAATCCGAAGGGGCTCCACCTGCATCTCCAGCTCGGAGATCTTATCTCCGATGCGCAGGAGATTGTCCTGGGTTCCTGCCAGCTTCCGTTCCGTCTCTTCCTTGCGGTGGCGGTATTTGGAAATACCCGCAGCCTCTTCAAAGACCTCCCGCCGATCGGTACTCTTGACCGCCAGAATCTCATCGATGCGGCCCTGGCTGACATTGGAGTATCCCTCCCGGCCCAGGCCCGTATCCATAAACATTTCATGGATATCCCGCAATCTGGCAGACTGCTTGTTGATATAGAATTCACTGTCACCGGAACGATAGTACCGCCGGGTGACCATTACCTCATCTGCATCATAAGAAAGCGCTCTATCCCGGTTATCCAGGGTAAGCGTTGCCTCCGCAAAGCCCACAGGGGCCCGCTTCTCCGTACCGCCGAAAATAACATCTTCCATTTTGGCGCCACGGAGGGTCTTGGTGCTCTGTTCGCCCATGACCCAAAGGATTGCATCTGATATATTCGATTTGCCACTTCCGTTGGGACCGACGATTGCAGTGATGTCACTGCCAAACTGAACCGTGGTCTTATCCGGAAAGGACTTAAAGCCCTGAATTTCCAGTGATTTTAAATACACAGTGGGACCTCGCCATTTCAAATTTTTAAGAATCAGTTCATTATACCAATTTTACAGGCTGATTGCAAGTAATTTCCCCGTTTTGCGGGAAAAGTGAACCGGATTTTTTCCGTCTATCCGTTTAATAATGCCGCTTGACAAAACATTCCAATTCTGTTATACTCCCACTGTAACATTTTATTTCGAAAGGAGGCGCACAAAATGAAGAATTTCAACATCGTTTTCATGACCCCTATCCATAGAGCAGAAGTTTTGTGCGCCCAAACCAGGAATCCCTAGGAATTTCTGGGGCTTTATTGCGGCTTTTTAAGCACACCTTCTGTGGAGGGTGTGCTTTTTTTGCGTCTATAAAAAAAGGAGGAGAAACCCATATGCAGCCCCAATTCAAACTGTCCCGGCAGCAAAAGGTCAGGATGATCCTGCGGTACTTAAAAGGATGTATGAAATTCTTTATTGCCGCACTGGTCTGTGCCTGCCTGACCATGGCATTTCATTCCCTGACCCCTCAGGTCATCCGCATCACCGTGGACACCGTGCTGAAGTCCGATGCATCCGCTGTTCCCAAAATCCTGGAATCCATCCTGCCTGTGAAATTCCTTCAGGAAAACCCGGGGCAGGCCCTATGGATTGCCGCCGGAGCCGTTCTGGTTCTGGCCCTTCTGCGGGGTCTGTTCAACTATGGCCAGCGCATCAACCTGTCCAAAGGCTCCGAAGGCTTTGTCAAGCACATCCGTGATGACCTGTTTCGCCACATTCAGCATCTGAGCTACGACTGGCACACGGCCCACTCCACCGGTGATATGATTCAGCGGTGCACCTCTGATGTGGATGTCATTCGGAACTTCGTCTGCAATCAGCTTGTGGAAGTGGTGCGGACGGTATTTGTAATCATTCTCTATCTTTCCATCATGTTCACCATGAATGGGAAGCTGGCGCTGGTAGCTCTGCTGTTTATCCCCATTGTCGGACTGTCCTCCGGAATTTTCTATAAGAATATCTCTTCCCGGTTTCAGGCGGCAGACGAGGCGGAAGGCGATCTCACCACCTGTGCCCAGGAAAACCTCACCGGGGTTCGGGTGGTCCGTGCCTTTGGCCGGGAACAGTATGAGGTGGAGCGGTTTGCCCAAAAGAACAACTATTTCTCCAATCTCTGGATTCGCCTTGGAAAGCTCCTGGCCGTATACTGGGCCTCCGGCACGCTGCTCACCAGTTTACAGACCATGGTGATCATCCTGGTGGGTGTGGTGGAGACCGTAAACGGCGGCATGACCCTGGGCGCCTTCATTGCCTTCGTGACCTACAACGAAGCACTTGCCTGGCCTGTTCGTTCCCTGGGGCGGGTATTGTCGGAAATGAGCAAGGCCGGTGTCTCCATGGACCGTGTGGGCTATATTCTCCATGCGCCGGAAGAAACCGACCAAAAGGACGCAATGCCCTTTCCCGTTGCAGGCGATATTGTGTTTGACCATGTGACCTTCGGGTATGAAGAGCAGAATGTGCTGGAGGATGTTTCCTTCACCATTCCGGAGGGCTCCACCTTCGCCATCTTAGGCGGTACCGGCTCCGGCAAAAGCACCCTGGTTCACCTGCTGGACAGACTTTATGAGTTAAAGCCAAATCAGGGAATCATCACCATCGGCGGCACGGACATTCGGAAATTTCAGCGCAGCCATCTTCGCAAAAACATCGGTCTGGTGCTTCAGGAGCCCTTCCTGTTTTCCCAGACCATTCAGGAGAACATCTCCGCCATGAGACCCGATGCCGATTTGACGCAGGTCCGAGAGGCCGCCTCCATTGCCTGTGTGGACGATGCCATTCAGGAATTCCCTCTGGGCTATGATACCATCGTAGGCGAGCGGGGTGTTACACTGTCCGGCGGTCAAAAACAGAGGGTTGCCATTGCACGGACCCTTATGGGCAAGGCACCTGTTATGATCTTTGATGATTCCCTGTCTGCCGTGGATGCAGAAACCGACACCAAAATCCGTCAGGCTCTCCATGGCAGCCTTGGAAAAACCACTACCATTTTGATTTCCCACCGCATTACAACCCTTATGCAGGCAGACCAGATCCTGGTTCTGGATCACGGCAGGGTAGCTGCTATAGGCACCCATGCCCAGCTGATCGAGAAGCCCGGTATCTACAAAGAAATCTATGACATTCAGATGAGCAGCGACGACAGAACGCTCATCGCAAAAGGAGGAATGGCATAATGGATTCCATCGACGAACAAGAATACAAAAAATCCTTCGATTTTAAAATCTGGAAGCGTCTTTTTCCCTTTCTTTCCCGGTATAAGCGTGTTTTCCTTTCCATGCTGCTTCTGAACGGGCTGTGCGCCTCTATCGATGTGATACTGCCCCTGTTTCAGCGGTATGCCATTGATCACTTTATTGAGGGTGACACCGTCTCCGGCCTTCTCCCCTACGGCTGTATCTACCTTCTGGTCATCCTCATTCAGTCTCTGTCCGTCATCGGATTCAGCCGAAACTCCATGCACATCGAAATGAATCTGGGAAAAGATATGAGAAGGGACCTGTTTGGACACCTGCAAACCCTGTCATTCTCTTTCTACAACACCACCCCCGTGGGGTATCTTCTGTCCCGGGTCATGAGCGACACCAACCGGATCGCCAGCATGGTTGCGTGGAACTTTACGGACATTCTCTGGGCTCTATTCTATGTATGCGGCAGCTTCGTGTCCATGTTCCTGCTGAACTGGAAGCTTGCCCTTGTGGTGGCTACTATTATTCCCGTCATTGCCATTTTGACCTGGTACTTTGAGGATAAGATCCTTCACTGGAATCGAAAAATCCGAAAGCTGAATTCCAAAATCACAGGCTCCTTCAACGAAGGCATTACGGGAGCCAAAACCTCCAAGACTCTGGTCATCGAAGACCGCAACGCCGATTCTTTCCGCACTCTGACGGAAAGAATGAAAGCGTCCGGCATCCGGGCCGCCCGGCTCAATGCGGTCTATATTCCTCTGGTGCTCTTCTTCTCCACCGTAGCTGTGGCGGTGGTGCTGCTGCGAGGCGGCACCATGGTGGTAGACAATGTTCTAAAAATCGCCACCCTGTCCACCTTTATCACCTATGCCGTGGGCATCTTTGAGCCCATCCAGATGACCGCCGCCAATATTGCAGACTTCATTTCTCTGCAAGCCTCCATTGAGCGTGTCACCGGTCTCATGGATCAGGAGCCTCAGATTCAGGACAGCCCGGAGGTCATTGAAAAATACGGCGACTCCTTCCACCCCAAGAAGGAAAACTGGGAGCCCATCCGGGGGGAAATCGAGTTCCGGGATGTGACCTTCCGCTATCCCGACGGAGGCGAAAATGTACTGGAGCATTTCTCTCTTCACATCCCCGCCGGAACCACCGTGGCCATTGTAGGCGAAACCGGAGCAGGAAAAAGCACCCTTGTCAATCTGGCCTGCCGCTTTTTTGAGCCAACAGAAGGCCAGATCCTCATTGACGGCAAGGACTATCGGCAGCGCAGCCAGCTTTGGCTCCATTCCAACATCGGCTATGTGCTGCAAAATCCCCACCTGTTTTCCGGTACCGTTCGGGAAAACATCCGCTATGGTCGGCTGGATGCCACCCAGGAAGAGATTGAAGCCGCCGCCAGAGCCGTCTCTGCCCACCAGGTCATCGAGAAACTGGACAAAGGCTGGGACAGCGATGTTGGCGAAGGCGGTGACCGTCTCTCTACCGGCGAAAAGCAGCTGATTTCCTTTGCCAGAGCCGTGCTGGCAGATCCAAGGATTTTTGTTTTGGACGAAGCCACCGCTTCCATTGATACCCAAACAGAGCAGCTGATTCAGGCCGCCATTGACCATCTTTTGAAGGACAGAACCTCTTTCCTCATTGCCCACCGGCTGAGTACCATCCGCAAAGCAGACCTCATTTTGGTGGTCAAGGATGGAAAAATCGTAGAGCAGGGCAAGCACCTGGAACTTCTGCAACAGGGCGGGTATTATCACGACCTGTACTGCAAGCAATTCGCAGAAGAAAACGCCGCAAAGGTCTGGAACTCCAAAGCATAACCCGAAACGGCACAATCCGGAAAATGGCCTGTTGTAGACCGGGCTTTTGCAAAAAACGAATAGAAACGCCGCCAAAATCGAGGAATGTCCCGATTTTGGCGGCGCTTCTTAATGTGATGGATTGTGTAATACCATGAGTTTCACAACAAACACGTTTCCTTTTTCCTTATGCGCTTTACGCTTCTCTGGGAAACAGCTTTTGAATGGCCGCTCTGGCGGCATCCTGTTCCGCGCGCTTTTTACTGCTGCCAATTCCGTTTCCAACCACTTCGCCGTTCAAGCGAACTTCTACACAAAACTCCTTGGCATGGTCCGGGCCGGACTGCGCGGTAAGCTCATAGTGAATCATTTGATTCTTCCGCTGCTGTACCAGCTCCTGAAGCTTGGTCTTATAGTCCACATTGCGGGGCTGTTCTGCGGGAATGTCCACAAGAATAAAGCGGTGCACCAGATCCGAAGCCGCCTCAAAGCCGCCGTCCAGATAGGCAGCCGCCAGAACAGACTCCACCGCATCCGCCAGAATGCTGTTGCGCTTTCTGCCGCCTCCCTGATCTTCTCCGTGTCCCAAGAGGAGATATTCCCCCAGATTCAGCCGGTTGGCCACTCTGGCCAGACTGGTCTCACAAACCAGATCTGCCCGGATGCGGGTCAGCTCTCCCTCCGGGCGCTGGGGAAAGGTGCGGTATAAATGCTCGGCGGTAATCATGCCCAGAATGGAGTCCCCCAGAAATTCCAGCCGCTCATTGCTGGCAAGGCTGTCTCTCCAGCGCTCGTTGGCATAAGAGCTATGGGTCAGGGCATTTTGCAGCAGGGTGATATTATGGAAATGATATCCCAATGCCTGCTCTAAATCTTTAATCATGGGAAACCCGCTCCTTCAATGGGGAAATTTGCTGCAATGCTGCCTCCAGCTCCTGCGCAGTATTGAGCTTGGCTGCTGTTTCAGCCTGCCGGATGGCGCTGCGGAAGGCCCGTGCATCAGAAGAGCCGTGGGCCTTGATAACAGGCTTGCGAATACCCAAAATCTCCGTGCCGCCTACCTCCCGATAGTCCATCATGGCCTTGATCTCATTGGCACCGGACTTGCACAGAAGATATCCCAGCTTGCTTTTCCAGCTTTTGGTGAACATTTTCTTCATGGCGGAGCCAAGGAACTGGGCGGTGCCCTCAATGGACTTCAGCAGAACATTGCCTGCAAAGCCGTCGCAAACCACGACATCCACGGCACCGAGAGGCACATCTCTGGCCTCCACATTGCCCACGAAGTTTAGAACTCCGGCTTCCTTTGCCTGCATCAAAAGGCCATAGGCCTCCTTTTGCAGGGGCGATCCCTTGGAATCTTCGGTGCCGTTGTTAAGAAGGCCCACTTTGGGATTTGAAACTCCCATGGACTTTTTGGCATAGACGGAACCGATGATTCCAAACTGAAGCAAAAACTCAGCTGTGCACTCCACATTGGCACCGCAGTCAATAATCAGGGTCTTTCCCCCTGCTTTGTTGGGGATCAGGGGGCAGAGTGCGCCCCGGCGGACTCCCTTCACCCGTCTCACCAAAAGGGTGGCACCGGTCAGGAGTGCGCCGGTATTTCCGGCAGAAACGAAGGCATCCGCCTGACCGTCTGCCAGCATTTTGAGGCCCACCACCATTGAAGAATTCTTTCTCTTGTGAATGATCGAGGTGGGATCATCGTGCATATCCACCACATCTTCGGCGTTGGCAATTTCCAAGCCCTCGGGCAGGTCCTTAATATTGTGCTTGCCCAACACCTTCAAAATTTCTTCTCCACGGCCAACCAGGGTAATTTCCGTACCGAATTCCCGGTGTGCCTCCAGAGCGCCCAGCACTGCTGCTTCCGGTGCCAGGTCACCACCCATTGCATCAAGAATCACTTTCATGGTGCTACCTCCTCTTTCTTTCAAATTCCTTGCTGAATCACATGGTCCAGAGCTTCCAAAGCCCGCTGGGCAATGGCCAGATTCTTCTGGGCCTTCCCCTTCACCCGGCGCTCCAGAGAGGAAATGATTCCAAAATTCACATTCATAGGCTGGAAGTCCTTCACAGTCTCGTCACTGATATACAGAGCCAGAGCACCAATGGCAGTTTCCTTGGGAAACAGGGGAATTTCTCTTCCCTGCAGCTTGGCTGCCATGGCAATGGCTGCAAGGCAGCCGGAGGCTGTAGACTCCACATACCCTTCCACTCCGGTCATCTGTCCTGCAAAGGCCACCAGGGGATTGCGGCGGTCTGCATAGAACCGATCCAGAAGCTTCGGAGAGTTCATAAAGGTATTTCGGTGCATCACACCATAGCGGACAAACTCCGCATTTTTAAGAGCGGGGATCATAGAAAATACCCGCTTCTGTTCCGGGAATTTCAGATGGGTCTGAAATCCTACCAGATTATACACAGAGCCATTGGCATTGTCACGGCGCAGCTGCACCACGGCAAAGGCTTCCTTCCCGGTCTTGGGATCTTTCAGGCCCACGGGCTTCAAAGGGCCGTAACGCAGGGTGTCATAGCCACGGCGGGCCATGACCTCCACAGGCATGCAGCCTTCAAACACATTCTGATCCTCAAAGCCATGAACCTCCGCTTCCTGGGCAGCAATCAGCTCCTGATAGAATGCGTCATACTGCTCTTTGTTCATGGCGCAGTTGATATAGTCCGCACTGCCCCTGTCATACCGGGAAGCAAACCAGGCTTCCTTCATGTCCACCGAGTCAAAGGTCACAAGAGGCGCCGCTGCGTCAAAGAAATGGAGATACTCCCCTTCTCCAAAATAGGTACCGATGGCATCTGACAGGGCATCCGAGGTCAGAGGACCGGTGGCGACGATCACGGGGCCTTCCGGCACCTTCGTCACTTCCCGGGACTCCACCGTAATCAGGGGATGCTCTTTCAGCCTCTTTGTCACCAGCTGAGAGAATCCATGGCGGTCCACCGCAAGGCAGCCGCCTGCCTCCACACGGGTCTCATCTGCGCAGGCCATAATGAGGCTGTCCAGATGCCGCAGCTCCTCCTTCAGCAGACCCACCGCATTTTCCAGTCGGTCGCCACGCAGGGAGTTGGAGCAGACCAACTCAGCAAAATCAGGGCTGTGATGGGCAGGTGTCATTTTTTCCGGCTTCATCTCCACCAGCGTCACAGGGATTCCCCGCTTTGCCAGCTGCCATGCAGCCTCACTGCCGGCCAGTCCGGCGCCGATTACCGTTACATTATTCATTGGGCTCCACCTTCTTTTTGGAGGTCTTTGTGGTCTTGCCGGAGGTCTTTGGGGCAGATTTTGTCTTGGTCTCCGTCTTTTTGGCGGCGGCCTTTTTTTCCTGCTTCTGCTCCGCTTCCTGGGCGGCCTCTTCCGTCTTTTCCGGATCGGCGGCTTTTTTGCGGTAGCCTCTCTGATCCTCCGGCAGGAAGTTGGGGCAGGCCTCATTGATGCAGAAGGGCTTCATGCGGCCCCTTCCGGTTTTTTTGAACATGGTCTGTCCGCAGGAGGGGCAGTCAAATTCCGTGGGCGCATCCCAGGTCATAAAGCCGCACTCCGCCCCCCGCTCGCAGGCAAAGTAGGCGTGGCCCTTCTTGGATTTCCGCTTCAGCATACCGCTGCCGCACTTGGGGCATCTGCCGGGCATACGCTCCACAATGGGCTTGGTATTGGTGCACTCAGGGAACCCGGGACAGGCCAGGAACCGGCCAAACCGACCCATTTTAATGACCATGTTCCGTCCGCAGACTTCACAAATTTCATCTGTGGGTTCATCCGGCACCTTGAGCCGGGTATCCTTGAGGGCCTCTTCCGCGTCCAGCATTTCCTGATGGAAGCCCTTGTAAAAGTCCCGCAGAACATCCTTCCACTGGCGCTTTCCCGCCTCCACATCGTCCAGACGATTTTCCATATTGGCGGTGAATTCCACATCAATGATATCATTGAAGCGGTCCACCATAAGGCCGGTCACCACCTCACCAAGAGGGGTGGGGGCCAGTCTCTTATCGGTTTTCAGCACATAATCCCGGTCCTGGATGGTAGAGACAATGGAAGCATAGGTAGAAGGACGGCCCACGCCCTTCTCTTCCATGGCCTTGACCAGGGTTGCCTCCGTATATCTTGCGGGGGGCTGGGTAAAGTGCTGCTGCTTGTCCATAGAATGGATGGAAGCCGTGTCACCGGTTTGCAGATCCGGCAGAGGAGATCCCACTGCGTCCCCTTCTTCGTCCTTGCCCTCCTCATAGACGGCAATGAACCCGGGGAATCGGAGGCTCTGATGGGAGGATTTGAAGATATGGCCTTCACACTCCGTATCGATGGAAACCGTATCATACATGGCGTTTGCCATCTGACAGGCCAGAAAACGGCTCCAGATCAGCTTATACAGCCGATACTGGTCCTTGGACAAGGAACTCTGAATGGTCTCAGGGTCCAGCTCCACATGGGTGGGGCGGATGGCTTCGTGGGCATCCTGCGCCCCGGATTTCGTTTTGAAATGGTGGGGCTGCCCATAGTAGTAACGCTCACCATAGCGGTTGCAGATAAACTCCTTTGCCGCATTCAGGGCTTCGTCCGAAAGACGCAGAGAGTCGGTACGCATGTAGGTAATCAAACCCGTGGTGCCCTCCCCTGCAATGTCCACGCCTTCGTACAGCTGCTGGGCAATGGCCATGGTGCGCTTAGGGGTCATGTTCAGCTTTCGGGAAGCCTCCTGCTGTAAGGTGGAGGTGGTAAAGGGAGGTGCAGCAGAGCGCTTTTTCTCCGTCTTTTTCACATTGGTGACCGTAAAGGTCTTTCCCGTGATATCCGCAATGATCTGATCCGTCTCCGCCTCATTGCCCAGTTCCCGCTTTTTTCCCTCGCCGTGATACCGGGCCAGGAAGGAGCCGGGCTTTCCGATGCGGTCCAGCATGACCTCCAGGGTCCAGTATTCTTTGGGTTCAAAAGCACGGATCTCATTTTCCCGCTCCACCACCAGACGGGTTGCCACAGACTGAACCCGGCCGGCGGACAGGCCTCTGCGGACCTTCTTCCAGAGCAGCGGGCTTAGCTGGTATCCCACGATCCGGTCCAAAATTCGGCGAGCCTGCTGGGCATCCACCAGATCATAGTCAATGGAACGGGGATGTGCAATGGCATTATTTACCACATTTTTTGTGATTTCGTTAAAGGTGACCCGGCGTGTTTTTTCCTCCGGGAGATGGAAGAGCTCCTTCAAGTGCCAGGAAATGGCCTCTCCCTCCCGGTCCGGGTCCGTTGCGAGATAGACGATCTGGGATTTCTCCGCAGACTTTTTCAGGTCGTTGATGATATCTTCCTTGCCGGGCACAGGCTTGTATACCGGGGTAAAATCATCATTTTCCAGATCCACACCCATCTTGCTCTTGGGCAGGTCCCGCAGGTGGCCCATACAGGCCTTCACCACATAGTCAGGACCCAAATATTTTCCAATGGTTTTCGCCTTGGATGGCGACTCCACAATTACCAAATTCGGTGCTGTTTCTTTTGCCATGAAATCCTCCACACAACACTTCCCTGCCTTATTTCCTCGGCCGGGAATAGTATTTGCCAGGATGTCGCACAGCCAGACCCTTGACCTCCAACATGGTCAGGGCGGCCAGAACCCGAGCTGCCTGCAGCCCGGATTTGGATATTACCTGGTCGATATGCTGTATCGCCTCGCTTAAAGAGGCATAAACGGTCTGCTCGTCCCCTTCCAGGGCCGGCATCGTATTATACGCTTCACTATACGGCGTAGTTTCCCCGTTGTCAATGATTTTTTCTTTTCTTATTTTGGGAGCCTGCTTCTTTTGCGCCACCTTCAAGGTGGTTTGCTGGGACTCTATATACTCCCCGCGGTATGGCATCGGTGCTGTTTCTGCCGATGCGTTATGAACCTTATCCGGAAACCGGCCCTCATATTCCTCCATCACATCCCAGCCGCACTGCACCACATAGGCTCCCTGCCGCAGCAGCGCATTGCTTCCGGCACTGTTGAATGAATCAATATTTCCCGGTACCGCAAACACATCCCGGCCCTGATCCAAGGCAAACTGGGCTGTGATCAAAGCACCGCTTTTCGCCGGGGCCTCTACCACCACGACACCGCAGCTGAGGCCGCTGATGATGCGGTTCCTTCTGGGAAAGTTGCGGGCCACAGGAGGCGTTCCGGGAGGATGCTCCGAAATGAGGCATCCATACCGCTCCGTATCCAAATACAGGGGCTCATTGTGCCGCGGATAAATCACATCCACGCCGCAGCCCAAAACACCTACGGTTTTTCCTCCCGCCATCAATGCACCCCGCATTGCCATGGTGTCCGTTCCGTCCGCAAGGCCGGAGACCACCAGACCACCGCATTTGGTAATCTGATAGCCCAATCGTTTGGCCACCAGGCAGCCATAGGCAGACGCCTTTCTGGTTCCCACCACACCTACCGCTGCTTCGCCGTCAAATTCCGGCAGGGTCCCTTTATAATAGAGCACCAGGGGCGGATTGGGAATCTGGCGCAGCCGGGCAGGATAAGCCCCGTCCTGATAGGTCAGAATCTGAATTTCTTTTCTCTGGCACTGCTCCAAAATCTGCTGGGCTTCTTCCAGAGATTTGTCTTCCAGGGTCTCACAATGCTTCCGCTCCAGCCCTTCCACGCCTTCATAGCTTCCGGCAAAATAGAGGGTCTCTATGTCCGGAAACTGACGAAGCACCTCCAGGGCCCTCCGGCATCCGATTCCCGGTCGGCTTGCAAGCCATATCCAGTGTGCCAGCATTGTACATCTCTCTCTTTATTTTCTCATTTTCCCTGCATCTGCCACAAAACAATGGTTGCTGCCACGGCGGCATTGAGGGATTCGCATTTGGGATTCATGGGAATAATCAATTCTTCCGTACATTCCCTTAAAAAGAGCTGACTGACTCCCTGTCCCTCACTGCCAATGACCACGGCCCACTGAGAAATGGGGGCCTGACGGATGTCCTTGGCCTTTGAAGACAGGGCCGTGACCGCCAGGGGAATCTGTCTTTCTTTGCAGATTTTGAGAATGTCTTCCCCGGATGCCTGAACGGGCTGAGTTCGCAATACCGCCCCCATGGATGCCCTTACGGTCTTCCAGTTGTAGGGGTCGGCACAGCCCTTGGCCAAAATCACCGGCACATCCAGGGCATCTGCCGTCCGCAGAATGGTTCCCAGATTTCCCGGGTCCTGAATTCCGTCCAGAATCAATGTTCCGGGCCTGACCTCCAGAGGCTTTTCCTCCGGAAGCCTGCACAGAAAGACCGCACCCTGGGGGGCCTTCATTGGCGAAATAGATTCCATCACATCCACAGGGACCCGATAAACTTCTACATTGCCGGGAAGAGGGGGTGCCTCTACCCCGTCTGCCAAAATCACCGTTTTCAGGCCGCAGTCCCACTTTGCAGCCTCCTCCAGAAGCTTGATCCCATCTCCCAGATAAAGGCCTGCCTCCTGCCGTTCTTTGCGGGAGGTGGTCAGTCTGCGCACCTGTTGCAGCAGTGGATTCTTTCGGCTTGTAATTCTCTGTTCCATTATTTCTCCTGTGCAGCGGCCAGCGCCTTGTATTCACCCAGGGCCACCACGATGTCACCCTTTTGGATCTCATATTCTGCGCTGGGGGAAATGTCAATCTTTCCACCCTGACGAATGGCAATGATGGTGATTCCAGCCTTGGCCCGAATATTCAGCTGCTTTAAATTCTTGCCCAGCCAGCTGTTGGGGGCCTTGAATTCAGAAACTCCATAGTCCTGCGACAGGTCGATATATTCCAGAACATTTGCCGTAGACAGGCCATGGGCCAGCTTATTGGCAAATTCCCGTTCCGGCACCACCACTCGGTCTGCTCCTATTTTCTCCAGCACCTTTTTGTGGTTTTCATCCAGAGCCTTGCAAACCACCAGAGGCACTCCCAGCTCCTTAAAGTTCAGGGTGGTAAGAATACTCGCAGACAGATCCGCACCGATGGCCACAATGGCGCAGTCAAAATTCCTGCTGCCCAAGGCCCGCAGGACCTCACCGTCCCGGGCATCGCCCACCACCGCATGGGTCACATAGTCGGAAATCTGCTGAACCACCTCCGGATTCGTATCAATGGCAAGGACCTCATTGCCCAATTCATGCAGACGCTTGGCAACACTAATGCCAAACCGTCCCAGACCAACCACAACATATGATTTCATAGATATCTCTCCTTATCCAATCAAAAGCTTGGTCTCGGCATAGTGGTACCGCTCCTGCGCCCTATCTCCCATCAGGAAGCCCAGACTGATCGTAAGCAGACCCACACGGCCAAAATACATGAAAACAATCAATAAAATCTTAGATAATGTTCCTAAGATCGGCGTAATATTCGCAGTCAGTCCCACCGTTGCCAGGGCAGACGCCGTTTCGAACATGGCATCCAGAAACGCAACATTGCTGTCAGCCGTCACCACAATGGCACCGGCAAAGCACAGCATCAGAGCCATCACCGTCAGCGCCATGGCATCTCGGATCTGGCGGTCGGAAATGCCGCGCTTAAACAGCTGCACCTGTCTTTTCCCTCTGGCGCTGGTGATCGCCGCCGCCAGCAAAAGAAGCACCGTAACTGTTTTGAGGCCACCGGCCGTGGAACCGCTGGAGCCGCCTGTCAGCATCAGAAGAATGGACACCGCCTTGGAAGACTCCGTCAGCGCTCCCTGATCAATGGCAGCAAATCCGGCGGTTCTGGTGGTCACGGATTGAAAGGTTCCTGCCAGAACCTTTTCACCGGTGGTCATGGTTCCCAAAGTAGCAGGATTGTCCCACTCCAAAACACAGATGGAAACCGCTCCTGATACAATTAAAAATGCGGTACAAATCAGAACCAGCTTCGTATAGATCGAAAGCTTGCTTTTCCTTCTGTCCTTGCACTTCTGGAATAAATCTTCCCAGACAAAAAAGCCCAAGCCTCCCAAAACAATCAGACACATGATGGTAATGAGTACCACAGGGTCTTTCCCAAACAGCATTAAGCTGCTTCCCGGCTCCAAAACGCCGAGAATATCAAATCCTGCATTGCAAAATGCGGAAATCGAGTGAAATACGCCCCATTTCAGGGCAGTTACAGGGCCATAGTCTGGCAAAAATCGCAAAAACAGGATCAATGCTCCCACCCCTTCCAGAGTGAAGGTGCCGACAAGCACATGCTTTTGAATCCGAACCACTCCCTGCATGTCGTTCAGGCTCATGGCTTGGGCCAAAAGCATTCTCTGCTTCAATCCCATCCGTCTGTGAAGGGAAAAGGCAAATATGGCCGCCATAGACATAAAGCCCAGACCTCCCACCTGAATCAGGCAGATAATGACCGTCTGACCGAAACCGGACCACTGAACATAGGTGTCCGCCAGCACCAAGCCTGTGACGCAGGTGGCAGATGTAGCGGTAAAAAATGCCGTCATAGGCCCGCAGGATTCCCCATTGCGTGACGCAGCGGGAAGCATTAAAAGCAAAGCCCCAATCAGAATGATTCCGGCAAAAACCAGTGCTATGATTTTTGTTGGGGAGAGCCGATTGGCTCTTGCCCGCAGCCGCATTCGAAGCAAATATCCGGCATATGGCATAAATTTCCTCCTAATAGCTGCCAAATAAAGCGAAGGGCGCGACAGCATCGCCAGCCGCACCCTGAACGGGAGTATTCCAAACATAGGGTACCGTTGAGAGATCGCCGTTTTTCGCTCTATTTCGCACATCCAGTTTACTATATCAGATTTAATGTAGTTGTACAAGCCCCTTTTATCAAAACCGATTTATCTCAGCTGCTTTTGCAGCCTTTGGATATACTCCGGATCCGTGCCGCAGCAGCCTCCCAGAAGATTGGCGCCAAGGGCATACGCCTGCATCTGAACGGCTGCAAATTCTTCTGCTTCCATGGGATATTCCGCGATTCCGCCCTCCCGGATCACCGGGTTTCCCGCATTGGGTTTGGAAATCAGGGGACCTCGCACAAATCGGCGCAGACGGCTGACCAGACCAGGCAGCTGGTCCGATGCTGCCACGCAGTTAAATCCCACCCCATCGGCCCCGGCCTCTTCCAGTTCCTTCAGCACAGGCCCTGCATCCATTCCGGAGAAAAAGCTTCCGTCAGGCTGCATGGTGAAGGTAATCAGGACGGGGACATTGCCCCCTTCCAGCTCGGCGGCAGTCAAAATAGCCTCCGCCTCCTGGGGATACAGCAGAGTTTCTCCTGCCAAAATGTCCACGCCGCCTTCTAACAGCCCCGCAATCTGCCGGCGGTATTGCTCCACCAGGGTGGAAAACAGTTCTCCATTCCAGGATTCCAAGGTTCCTGCCATGGTGGAGATATCTCCCGCCACAAGGCAGTCCTCCCCTGCGGCTCGCCTGGTGATGGCCACGAGGTTCGCATTCAGGTCCTCTGCCGTTCCCTGCCAGCCTGCTTTTTCCAGGGTTGCGGGCTGTGCCTGAAAGGTGGGCGCATACAGAATGTTGCTTCCGGCCCTGCGGTATGCCCGCTGAAGCATCTCCACATCCTGAGGATGGTCCAGTGCCCAAAGCTCTGTCACCGCCTCCCGGGGCATCCCCATACGGCGCAGCTGGGAGCCTGTGGCCCCATCCAACAGCACCGGGCCCCGCTTGATCCATTCTCTCCACTGTACTTTGTTCATCATCCATCCTCCCCAGACATTTTTTACAGTATACCCATTTCTCCACTCTTTGGCAAGAGGTTCCCGGAGACAACTGTGAAAAAGCGCAAATCCCCTCTGTTTTTTTCAAATAAATTGTGAAATAGCACCAACATGATTGACGAATATCCAAAAATCTGCTATACTCACCATTGAATTCCATGCAATTTTGAAAGGAGTATCGCCCAATGAAGAAAACCGTTCTGCGTGAATACGCAAAACTGATTGTTCGTACCGGTGTGAATGTCCAGAAGGGGCAGGATGTACTCATCTATGCCGGCCTGGATCAGCCCGAATTCGTTGCCATGGTGGTGGATGAGGCTTACAAGGCAAAGGCCCGGAAGGTCACCGTCAACTGGTCTTATCAGCCTTTGCAAAAGCTCCACATCCGCCATCAAAGTGTCACAACCCTGGGCACTGTGGAAGCCTGGGAAGAGGCACGCCTGCAGCACTATGTAGATATCCACCCCTGCCGCATCCATTTGGTTTCTGAGGATCCCGATGGCCTCAAGGGCGTGAATCTGGAAAAAATGGCTAAGGGCCGTCAGGCCTCCTATAAGATCCTCAAACCCTATTCCGATCAGCGCCAGAACAAAGAGCAATGGTGCATTGCTGCCGTCCCCGGTGCCGCCTGGGCCAAGAAGATTTTCCCCAACCTCACTAAGAGTCAGGCCATGGAAAAGCTGTGGGAGGCCATTCTCTCCACTTCCCGGGTGGATGACGATCCCCTGGCTGCGTGGGATGCTCACAACAAGGACTTGAAGGAACGCTGTGATTATCTCAACAGTCTGGGCATTTCCAAGCTTCACTATACCGCTGATAATGGCACTGATTTTACCGTTGGCATGATGCCCGAAGCACAGTTCTGCGCTGGTGGGGAAGAAACTCTGAGCGGCGTGTTCTACAACCCCAATATTCCCACTGAGGAGTGTTTCATTTCTCCCAACAAGCACCAGGCCGATGGCATTGTCTATTCCAGCAAGCCTCTGTCTTATCAGGGCCAGCTCATTGACAACTTCTCCATCCGCTTTGAAAACGGTAAGGCTGTGGAGGTACACGCCGAACAGAATGAGGATCTGCTGAAAACCATGATTTCCATGGACGAAGGCGCCTCCTATCTGGGCGAATGTGCTCTGGTCCCCCAGACCTCCCCCATCTCCCAGAGCGGCCTGCTGTTCTATAACACCCTGTTTGACGAGAACGCAGCCTGCCATCTGGCTCTGGGCGCCGGCTTCCCTGACACCTTTAAGGATTTCCAGAATAAAACCCTGGAGGAATGTAAGAGCTGCGGCATGAACGACTCCATGATTCATGTGGACTTCATGATCGGCTGCGACAGCATGAATATCGATGCCATCACCCAAGACGGCAAAGTGGTCCCCATCTTCCGCAAGGGCAACTGGGCGTTCTAAGAATCCCCTTCTTTCCCCTGCGTCATCGGACACAGAAAATATCCCGGAAGCCCTTCAAGAAAGAAGGGATTCCGGGATATTGTTTACCTCTTCAGCAGCGCCTCGCCTGCTTTATAGATATCGCCTGCACCTACGGTGAGTACGATATCATCCGGCTGGGCGGTACGGCTCAAATAGGTGGTGACCTCCGGCAGGGTGTCGAAAAAGACGGAGCCGGGAATGTGGTTGGACAGATCTCTTGCGGAAATCCCATAGGTATTGCGCTCCCGGGCCGCATAAATCTCAGTCAGGACCACATGGTCCACTGTGCGCAGCTCCCGCACGAAATCATCAAACAGGGCCGCGGTACGGGAATATGTATGGGGCTGGAAGGCCAAAATCACACGGCGGTAGCCCATGGCCTTTACTGCCTCAATGGTGGCGTGAAGCTCACCGGGATGGTGGGCATAGTCATCATAAATATCCGCTCCATTGTAGTTGCCCTTGTACTCCAGCCGACGGCCCGCCCCACGGAAGGATTCCAGACCACGGCTTACAGCCTCGCCGTCAATGCCCAGAACCCAGGCAGCGGCAATGGCGCCCAGTGCGTTGGCCACATTGTGCTTGCCGTAAACGCTGAGCCGCACATCGCAGTAGTGCTTTCCGTCGCAGACCACGGAAAAGTCCCGCCAGTCATCGGAATAGTTCATGCCATGGACCCGATTCTGCTCCCCAATGCCGAAGGTAATGGGATTCAAGCCCTCCAGAGCCTGCATGGTATTCGCATCATCGCCGTTTGCCAGGATTTTGCCGGTCTTTTCAGGCACCAGTTTCGCAAATTTCCGAAACGACTTTTCAACAGCCGCCAAATCACTGAAATAGTCCAGATGATCTGCCTCAATATTCAGGACCACCGCCAGGGTGGGGAAGAAATTCAAGAAGGAATCGCAGTATTCACAGCTCTCCAGCACAATGGAATCTCCCTGGCCCACCCGGTGGCCTGCATGCAGGATGGGAAGATATCCGCCAATCATTACCGTGGGGTCCCATTGAGCTTCCATGAGGATATGTGTCATCATGGAGGTGGTTGTGGTTTTTCCGTGGGTGCCGGAGATGCAGATGGCATTTTTGTAGCTCTGCATCAAAACACCCCAGGCCTGAGACCGTTCAAAAACAGGAATTCCCGCTGCTCTGGCGGCGGCAATTTCCGGATTATCGTTGTGGGCAGCGGCTGTTCTGATGATGCAGTCTGCCCCGATGATATTATCTGCACTGTGACCAATATAGACCTTGATCCCGTGGGACTTCAGTTCATCTGTGGAGACAGAGGAGTTCATATCAGATCCGGTGACCTCAATGCCCATGCCCTGGAGCACCAGACCCAGAGGCCGCATGGAGACACCGCCGATGCCCACCAAATGGACCCGTTTGCCGGGTCTGAGGAGATTTTTCATTTTATTCAGGTTAAAAGAAGCCATATAAAAGCGCCTCACTTAAAAGACAAATTCTGTTCAGCTTTTCATTATAGTATACTGCAACCTGCATTACAAGTGTTTTTTATGAAATCCTTATGATTTTTATGGATATTTCCAAAAAAGAGACCGCCAAAAGGCGGTCTCTTGTGCGGATATCAATAGGCTGCGCTTTCTTAGGCTTAATCTCTGCGCAGTGCCCGGATGGGGCTGAGATTTGCAGCTTTCGCCGCAGGCAGCAAGCCAAACAGAACGCCGATCAGAGTGGAGAAAGCCACTGCAATAATGGTTGCGGGAATGCTCACCGCCACAGGTACATGGGTCAGCTTGGAAATCAGCTGAGCCGTACCCACACCGGAAAGGACACCCAAAAGGCCGCCCAGGCATGTGAGCACTGCGGCCTCTGTCAAAAACTGCCACAAAATCCTGCGGCGTTTTGCACCCAATGCCTTCTTGAGGCCGATCTCACTGGTTCGCTCCGTTACGGATACCAGCATGATATTCATAACACCGATGCCACCTACCAGCAAAGAAATGCTGGCAATCCAAATCAGCTGATTATTGGTGGCGTTGCTCATGTCCTGAAGCTGCTGGGCCTGTTCCAGCAGGTCCTCGCTGCGGTAGCTGAAGCCGGAACTGCTCTGGAATTCACCGGGTCCTGCTGCATCCACGGCAACGTCTGTCACAACCTCCTGCTCCTGCTGTACCTCTTCTTCCTCCCGATAGGCCACGCTGCTGGCAATCTGGGTCTCCGTAAGCTTATCTGCCACCGCCTTACCCGCCACTGTCATTTCATCCGTGCTGTTGGCCTGAACTGCCACCGACTGCGGCTCATCAAAGCGGTAGACAACAGGCCAAACGGAATCCGGCATATAGACAGAACCGCCTGTGGTCTCTGCATAGAGGTAATAGTCATTCATATTCTTGATGTTCGGGGTGAAGCTGGAGGTGCTGGCTACCACGCCTACCACTGTGAATGTTTCACCCTTGATTTCCAGGGTCTGACCTACAGGCTCAGCTCCGTCAAAGAGGCTGGCTGCCGCTTTCTCGTCTACGATCACAACCTTTCGATAGTTCTCATAGTCCGAATCCAAAAAGCCTCTGCCGCCGCTCAGGCGATAGCCCTCCACCTGAAAATAGGCCTGATCGATGCCGAGAACCCGACCGCTGAGGGAAGTATTGTGGTAAAACACTTCTCTTTCAGAGTAGGGACGGACATGATAAAAAGAAACAGCTTTGACTCCATCCAGCTTTTCCAGTTCCCCGCGCATTTCCTCCTGAATGGGAGTCACTCCCTTTGGGTTCTGGTTATAGCTCATATCATAGACATTGTTGCCGTTGTGCAGCTGCACCGTTACCACATTGTTTCCTGCGCCAATGAGGTTCTGCTTGATCTGCTCATTGGTTCCCTTAATGGTGGAAACAATGGTCATAATGGCAGCGATACCAATGATAATGCCCAGCATTGTCAGGAAAGAGCGGAGCTTGTGGCCCCAGATTCCCTGGAATGCCAATCTGATATTTTCCATGATCCACCCTCCTTAATTGAACGTATACAGCTCGGTTACATCGGCCTCTTCCGTAGGGGCCCCCTCTTTCAGCCCGTCGCCATAGGGGAACGCGATGTAGTCTGTCATCGTCAGTCCAGAGAGAACTTTGGTATTATTGCCATTGTTCACAGTTGCGCCGGTTTTGATCTCCCGTTTTTCCAGAAGCCCTTCCGCATTTCTTACATATACATAACTTTTTCCGTTTTCCGTCAGGATAAACGCGGATTCCAGGAAAAAGGCATCCTCCTGATCCTGGGTGGTACTATAGGAAATCTCCGCAAAATACCCATCTTGCAGGTTGGCATCCTCACTGACAGAGACGGTAAAGGGATAGCTGGAGCTGTTGGGATTTCCGTCATACAGATTGCCGCTTACAGGATAATCCCCGATCTCCACGATGGTTCCCTCATAAGTAGAGAAATCATTATAGCTGGTGACTGTCACCGTCTGACCAATGGAAATAGCCTCTCGATTCAGCTCGTTGACACTGCCCTGGATCAGGAAACCGCCGCCACCGGAAATTTTCACAATGGGCTCTCCCGTCTCTGCCGCCTCCTCCGCGGAAATCACAGAAACCACATGTCCGGAAATTTCACTGGTGATTTCCCCATTGTCAAATTCCTTCTGCATGATCTGAAGCTCCGCCTTCGCCATTTTGAGAGAGAAGGTCAGATCTTTGATTTCCGCTTCCTTTTCTGTCTTCTTCTGCGCTATTTCCGTGGCTGTAAAGCCGCTGTTCCAGATGATTTCATCCTCCGGCTCCGGTTCCTTGTTCTCGGAAGGTACGAAGAACTCAATGATATATTTCGGATCAGGCGCAACAGGAGGCTCTGGGGGAGCCGGAGGAGCTGGAGGCTCTGAAGGGGCTGTAGTCTCCGTAGTCTCTGTAGGCTCTGTAGTCTCTGTGGGCTCTGTAGTCTCTGTGGTTTCCGGGGTCTCTGTGGTCTCCGATGCCGCTGCCCCTTCCGTCTCTGGGGCGGGAGTCGTTTCCGTCGGCTGCGGAGCAGGCTCCACGATCCGGGTAATATGCATCCCCACACGATTGGTCACTTCTCCCGCTGCACTGTTCCCCTGCCGATACTCTGCAACCAGGTACACATCGCTTCCCCCGGTGCTGTCCGCAATGAGGCTGTTCATCAACTCATTGGTAAACTGGATGTTTTGATCCACCCAGACTCTAGCAGGGCTTCCGCTGGTCCCCTTACCGGCGTAAATCTGATATCCGTTGCCTCCCAGCTCTCCCTTAGGCCCAGGAGCCCCGGAAGAGGGCTTATCCGGTTTTTCCAGATAAACAATGGGCTTCATATTTCTGATTGCCACCAATTCCTTTTCCGCATCCTTGAGGCGAAGCTCATCACGCTTGATTGCCAGCTCTTTTCGGTCCAGAGCCAGCTGGGAAATGGTGGTGTCATAGGTCAGCAGTTTGGCTCCCTTGGAGACCTTCTGCCCAACCCGGACATGCACCGCTGTGACCATCTGGGTATTTGACAGATGGACCGCCTGGAATTTATCCGTTTTGACTTCGCCGCCGGTGGTGGAATCACTATCCCAGTTCAAATAGGCCATATTATTGATGTCATAGACATGGACAGGCTCTACCGGCCGAGTTTCCATGTATATAAAGACCCCGGCTCCCAACGCTCCCACCAAAAGGATAGACAGAAGACTGATCCACAGCTTTTTATGCTTCTTCATTTGCTTCTCCCTCCTCCGGCTTCTCCGAATGTTCCTGATACCGCTGATGGAAACGCTCAAACAGCGTCTCGGCCATGCCTCCGGCAGTTGCTTTTCTCAGAGGATCGTCACCTGTCTCGTCTGCGTCTGCCTGAAGACAGCCATCCAGAATCCGATAGAGCTTGTGCGCGCACCGACCTACGGCTGGCTCATGGGTAATCATCAAAATCGTCATTCCCTGTTCTGACAGAGATTGGAAAATCTCCATTACCTGCACGCCTGCCGCCGTATCCAAAGCGCCCGTGGGTTCGTCGGCCAGCAGAAGCTCCGGATTTCCCACAATGGCTCTGGCAATGGCCACACGCTGACACTGACCACCGGAAAGCTGATTGGGCCGAAAATTGGTTCTATCTCCCAATCCCACTGCTTCCAGGGCCTTTTGCGCTCTGTCCCGCCGCTCTTTCAGCTTCACGCCCGCATAGAGAAGGGGCAGCGCAACATTATCCAGTGCAGACATTTTAGGCAGCAGGTAGAAATTCTGAAATACAAAGCCAATGTGTCTGTTCCGAATATCCGCCAGCTCGTTGTCCTTCATTCCGCCCACATTCTTCTCCTTGAGCAGGTATGTGCCGGAGCTGGGTTGGTCAAGACAGCCGATAATGTTCATCAGGGTGGTTTTACCGGAACCGGAAGGGCCCATAATGGCAATATAGTCTCCCTGGTGAACCTGCAAATTTACATTTTTCAGAACCGGCACCTCTTCTTTTCCCTGGGTGTAGTTCTTGCAGACATCTCGAAGTTCCAGAATCATACTCAGCCCCCCAGATTACCGCTAGAAGAGGTCTGGCTACCGCCGGACGCACTGTAGGTAGACAGGTTTCCATCGGAGCTGGTGCCAATGTTGGAATTGGAAGTGCTGTTGGTGGAAGGTTTTTCTGTCTCGGTGTTCGTTGTCTCCTCGTCATCCGCCTGCGTAGGCAGCATCTGCTGGGGATCCTGAGATTCCTCCGGTACCGCCTGCTCGTCGTCCAGATTATCCGGCATCTCTTCCATATCATCAATCATATCCGTGCCGTCTGTCCCCTCTGTGATCTGGGTCGCCTCAGACTGGTCCAGAGTGGTTCCGGCGCCTACCTTGCAGGTTTCATCCGGGAAGGCAATATAATCTTCAATGGTCAACCCTTCCACAATCTCGTGGACCATAGCGGTCTCTTCATAGCCGCCCAGAGTGACATAGCGCTTTTCCAGCAACTTTTCTTCGTCTGCTGCCCATACATAATTGGAAATCGTCCCGTCTTCCGCCTCTTCCTCACACAGATAATACTCGGGGAGCCAGATGCCTTCCCCGGTGGGAGATTCCTCGACGGCAATTTCCAGATAGACATGCTGGCCCAGCATCAAGCCGGTGGGATCTGTCAGGTTCACATAGAAGGGATAGCTGCTGGAGCTGGTCATCTCATCATGACCGCCCCCAAAGCCCATGTCCATCATGCCGCCGTTCATGCCATCACCCTGGCTGCCTTCCGCCACGCCCTTGAGGTCCACTTCTGTGACGGTGCCGGTCCAGGTTTGTTCACTGTCGGTCCGGGAAATGGCTTTGATGGGAGTTCCTTCTACAATTTCGCCCAGATTCATCTCATTGATGGTGCCCTTGATGCGATAGGCCCCGGATTTCTGGATAGTGATGTAAGGCTTTGGCTGCCCATTCATATCCGTGCCGCTTTCGTTGACGGACGCAATCCGTCCGGACACCGGTGCAATCACACGAATATTGGACAAGGTAGATTTGAGCTGAGAAATTTCTTTCTCCTGCACCTTCATATTGTAGTCATTCTCTTTTTTTGCGGCTTCCCGATCGGAAATCTCGATGGTATACTTGATCTTTTCACTTTCCGGAGCATCCTTCTCTTCCTTTTGGAGTTTCTTGATTTCGGATGCCAAAGTGGTGGAGTTGTTCTTCAGGCGATCCAGCTCCAGCTGCTTCTTGGAAAGCTGCACATCGATGCTCTCGGAGTCATACTCAAACAGTACATCTCCCTGATTGACGCTGTCTCCCACAGAGACATACAGCTCCTTCACCTTCTGGTCGGCATTGCGCTGAATCTGTGTTTCTTTTTCCGAAACCACCACACCTGCGAAGCGGTCGCGCATGCCGATGCTTCCCACTCCTATGATCTCACCTACATTTTGTACATATACGATTGTATCCGGTTTCTTGCTGCAGCCCCACAGTCCCACAAGGGATGCGGCACCTAACACAGCTGCAATCCATTTTTTATTCATAGGTTTATTCCTCCAAACTGACCAAATTGGTATGAGAACATCCATCCTTTACAGAAAAATCATACCTGACCCGTCGACTCTTGTCAACGCTGGTTCTCTTGCAAAAATTAAAATTTCTGTGACCGAATTATGAATATATTCCATAAATCAAAAAAGCTTTACCATATCCTGATGGGTGACCGGAATCGGGAGATTCTGAAGTTCCTGCCTGGTAAACCACCCCAATTCTCTGGACTCTCTGCTGATTTTCAGCTCCGGCTTATTCTCCAGCTTCACCCGATAAAGGACCACAACCATCCGCCACACACTGCCATCGGCATAACTGGCGATTCTCCCCCGCTCATCGAATACCTTTACCCGTTCAAAGGCGGTTGGAGGCAGCCACAGTCCGGTTTCTTCCCACAGCTCCCGGGCCGCCGCTTTACTCTCCGGCTCTCTGCCCCGAACCTGTCCACCAGGCAGGCCCCATTGATCGCAGTCCCTTCGGCGCTCTAAGAGCAGTTTCCCGTCATACTCCAATAACACATTCACACCCAGATGCGTGGGCCGATTGGGCTTCGGCGCACCGGGGTCATTGACATAGTATCTTGCATAGGCCATAAAAGGTCATCCTTTCTTTCGGCTTGCCGTTTCAACTTAGTCTTTATCATACCATTTCTTTTACCCAATTACAAGAAAAACGGTGTCTTTCCCGCAAATATCTGTGTGCATACCTGTCCGCAGGGAGAATATCCTGATACAGAGGTGAGGACATGCCGGGAAAATCTTCTATTTTTTATAGTACAATCATGCTGACCGCAGTGAATCTGGTCCTGCGGCTCAGTTCCATGGGCTTTCAGGTCTATCTGTCCGGGCAGATCGGCGCTGCGGGGATCGGCCTGCTGCAGCTGACCCTTTCCGTGGTTGGCTTTGCCATGACCATTGGCATGGCAGGAATCCGCACTGCTACTATGTACCTTACAGCGGATGCCGTAGGAAGCGGCCGACGAAATGGAGTCAGCCGGGTGCTGTCCGCCTGTTTTGTATACAGCTTCCTGTTCAGTGCCGCAAGTGCCCTGCTTCTGTTCTGGTTTGCCCCCCAGATTGCGGCCCATTGGGTGGGAGATCTGCGGACGGAACCTTCCATTCGTGCCTATGCTGCTTTTCTGCCTGCGGTCTGCCTTGGCGGTGTCATGGCAGGATATTTCACAGCCACCGGACATATTCGGGACCTGGTGCGGGTGGAGGTGCTGGAGCAGCTTGTCTCCATGGGCGTCACCATACTGCTGTTGGCTTTTTGGGCCGGCGGCAATGCCGGAAAGTCCTGTACTTCTGTGATTGTGGGGTCCGGCATCGGTTCTCTGGTGACCCTTGTATGTCTCATGGGGCTGCGAAAAGGAGAGTCTGCTCCCCTGCCGCAGCAAAGAGAATCGGGACTGGTTCCCCGGCTTTTGAAGGTTGCCCTTCCTCTGGCCCTGGCGGACAACCTCCGCATGGGAATTTCTACGGTGGAAAATCTCATTGTCCCGAGACGACTGGCCCTCTTTCCCGGTTCCGAGCCGCTGGCTGCTTTTGGTCAAATCGCAGGAATGGTTTTTCCCACCATCATGTTTCCTGCCGCCCTTTTGTACGCACTGGCAGAGCTTCTGATCCCGGAGCTGGCCCGGTGCGCCGCCGGTGGAAAAAAAGCCCGGATCGGAGACCTCACTGCAAAAAGTCTGCGGCTGGCCCTGCTCTATGGTCTGTCAGCCGGAGGAATTCTGTTTACAGCCGCAGAAAATCTGGGGCTGGTGCTCTTTGACAGTCCTGAGGTGGGGGCCCTTCTTCGGTGGTTTTCGATTCTCGTTCCCATGCTCTATGTGGATGCCATTGTAGATGCCAATGTCAAGGGCATGGGACAGCAGGTGGCCAGCGTTCGCTATAATACCATCACCTCTCTTTTGGATGTTGTCTTTTTATGGGTTTTACTTCCCCGGTATGGGCTTTCCGGGTATTATCTCAGCTTCACGGTGACCCATGCGGTGAACTTTCTTCTGAGTCTTTCCCGCCTTATGAAAGTAACCGGACTCCGCCCCTCTTTTTGGCTGGCCCTTCGCAGCATCCTTGCGTGGCTGATGGGTCTCGGGATTGCGAGCTTCCTTCCCCGCTCCCAGGGACTGGGGGGGATCCTCTTTTTAGGCTCCGTATTTTTGCTGATCTTCGGACTGCTTCTGGCGCTCACGGGGGTGCTGGGGAAAGAAGATCTGAAATGGCTCAGGCGGCTGGTAATTGACAAAAATGCCGCCCCAAGGATATAATAAAAATCATATTCAAAGAGAAAGGGAGAACCTCTATGTATCACTTCCGAAACGACTACTCCCAAGGAGCGCATCCTCGTGTATTGGATGCCCTGGTGAGAACCAATCTGGAATCTACTGCCGGGTACGGGGAGGACGAATACTGCCAGGCAGCAGCCTCCATGGTCAAGGCCCGGTTTCAATGCCCCGATGCAGACATTCACTTTCTGGTAGGCGGCACCCAGACCAATTTCACCGCCATTACCGCCTTTCTTCGCCCCTGGGAGGCCGCTGTGGCCGTGGATACAGGTCATATTGCCGTCCACGAGACCGGGGCCGTAGAAGCCAGAGGACATAAGGTCATTACCGTCCCCCACGAGGAGGGAAAAATGACACCCTCGGCACTGAGAAAGGTCTATGAAGAGCACACCTGCTGCAACTGGAACCACCTGGTGCTCCCCAAGCTGCTGTATCTTTCAGACTCCACCGAACTGGGCACGATTTATACCAAGGAAGAGCTGAAAGCCCTTTCCGAAACCTGCCGCGAACTGAATATGTACCTCTATCTGGACGGGGCCCGTCTGGCCTCTGCCTTGACCGCTCCGGGCAACGACATTGCCCCGGAGGATCTGCCCGGATACTGTGACGCCTTTACCATTGGCGGCACCAAAAACGGCCTTCTCTTTGGGGAATGTCTGGTGATTACCAATCCTGCCCTGACGGAGAATTTCCGCTTCTGTCTCAAGCAGTGCGGCGCCATGCTGGCCAAAGGGCGGCTGCTGGGCGTTCAGTTTTCCGCTTTGCTGGAGGAGGACCTCTGGCTTCAGCTGGGCCGCCATGCCAACCGCCTGGCCCAGCGTCTGACGCAGGGACTTGTGGAAAAGGGGTATGCTCTCTATGCCCACTCCCCTACCAACCAGCTGTTTCCCATTCTCCCCAAGGAAAAAATTGAAGAGCTAAAACGCTCTTTTACTTTTGAATTCATTGCTCCTGTGGATGAATCCTATGATGCCGTTCGATTTGTCACCGCCTGGGGCTCGACGGACGAAGCAGTAGATGCCCTGCTGGAGGCGCTGTAGGCCCCCAAAATCGGCACCGCTTTCAATTTAGACAAAAAAAGACGAACAGACGGCCTTTCAGGGCAGTCTGTTCGTCTTTGTATGATCTGGGACTGTTGGTGGGAATTCTTTGAGGATTACTTTAACATTTCAGCGAAGAACTCACCGGTGGCGTCCACTGCGCCATACAGGGATTCCTGCTGAGGCTCTGCAAACACATTAAAGGTATGATCCATGCCGTCAATGAAGAAGGTCTTGGAAGCCTCATTGGAGTTTGCCGCAACAATCTTGTTGCTCCATTCAGGATCAACCGTGGTGTCCTGCTTTCCATGAACGGCAAGGACAGGGCCGGTAAATGCGGAGAACTCATCCAGCACATTGATATTCTTTGCATCCTCACACCACTGCAAAGAAACATGAAGCGGCTCACGCCAATCAAAGTTCATGACAAAATAGCCGTTTTCCTTGGCCTCTGCGTAAAGCTCCTCAGAAAGCATGCTGCTGACATCCGGCGCACCCGCCCAGGTTACAACAGCCTTAAAAATCTCGGGATGCCAGGCGGCGCTCAGCATGGCATCCTTGCCGCCCTGGCTCCAGCCCATGACACCGATGTGTTCCCCATCGATGTTCTCAAGGCCCTTCATGTAGTTGGCTGCGGCCACTGCATCTGCAACGGCGCTCTGGAAGGTGTAGCCGGTATAGTCTGCGGTAGAATCGCCGCTGCCCATAAAGTCGATCCGGATCGTTGCAATGCCATACTTTTCAGCAAGCACAGGAGCCGCATGGGCATAGCCGTCCCCGGCTTCGTTCCGCTGGGAGCCGGTGCCATGGAGCATCACAACGGCGGGATGCTTTCCTTCGGTGTTTGGCATACATACGGTTGCGGGAATCTGATGGTCGCCGTTGTCGATGCTGATTACGGTCTCGGTGTAAGCTTGGGCTGCACCGCTGGTTTCAGTGCTGGCTTCCGTTTCTGCTGCGCCAGTGGTTTCTTGGCTGGTTTCGGTGGCCGCAGTACCGGTGGGTTCTGTATCGGCATCGTTTTTTGAGGCGCAAGCCGCCATGCTGACTGCCATGGAAAGCATCAGCAGGGGCAGGATCCATTTCTTCATATTGAATTTCTCCTTGTCATTTTCTAAGATTGTCCCAAACCCGGTTATTATAATGACATACCGGATTTCTGTCAATTCTTATTTTCAGTATCAGCGCATCCACAACCGTCACACCCGAAATAAGCACGGGGCTGTCTAACCTTTTCGGAAAGACAGCCCCATTGTGATTATCTAATCGGAATTTCTTCCAAAACCGTTCCGCTCAGTTCCTTTAGGGTAAATACCTTGTGTTCGTACACCATATAACTGTGGCTTCCGTCCTTGGGAATAGATACGCTTCCGGGGTTCAGGGTCAAAATCCCGTCTACCCACATTGCCTTTTTTACATGGGTATGGCCGTAAAGGAACACGGTGCCCTGCTCCAATGGAGGCAGATTTTCCGGATTCCTCAGATGTCCATGGGTGGCATAGATGGTAAGTCCCGGCTCCGGGGAAATCAAGGCATACTCGGCCATGCAGGGAAAGGGCAGAACCATCTGGTCTACCTCTGCTTCGCAGTTTCCACGAACCGCCAGGATCTTTTCCTTGATCCCGGAGAGCATAGGGATGACCTGCTTGGGGGCATAGTCCCTGGGAAGATCATTCCGGGGGCCATGATACAGCAGATCTCCCAGCAGCAGCACACGATCCGGCTTTTCTTCTTCAATCCGCTCCATGAGCTTTCCACAGTAGTAGGCGGAGCCATGGAGATCCGAAGCAATCAAAAGTTTCATAGAACTTACCCCAATAGATCATAAATTTTCGGCATCCACTCACTGATGGGAAGATGCTGCGGGCACTGGGATTCACACACACCGCAGCCGATGCATACATCGGCACCGTTGCGCCCCTCTACCGCCTCGCCGTACTTCTTTTTCCCCTCAGAAATGGACATGTTGGTTCTGCATTCATTGTAGGCCGTGAAAATCTGAGGAATGGGAATCTGGTTCAAGCAAACATTGCAATAGTTGCAGCCGGTGCAGGCAATGGTGGCATGGCTTCTGAGGATCTCTTCTGCCTGTGCAATCCAGGACTGCTCCTCCCGGGTCAGCATACCGGGTCTGGTTCGTTTCGCAAACTCCATATTCTGTCTGACCTGCTCCATATCGCTCATTCCAGACAACACCACAGACACTTCCGGACGATTCCACAGGAAGTCCAGTCCCATCTCCACAGGGCTTTTGCCGCTCTGACCCAGAATCTTTTCCACATTTTCCGGCACATTTGCCAGATAGCCGCCCCGAAGCGGCTCCATAATCACCACACCCAGGCCCTTGGAAGCCGCATATTCCAGGCCCTCAATGCCGGCCTGATGGTTCCTGTCCATATAATTCAGCTGAATCTGGCAGAAGTCCCACTGATCCCAGTAATCCACCATGGTTTTGAAGGTCTCTATGGAATCATGGAAAGAAAAACCGATGTTTCTCACCTTTCCTGCCTTCTTTGCCGCCAGCAGGCGCGGAAGCACCTCATGGGGCAAAATGGTCTGATTCCAACGCTCCTGATCCAGAGAATGGAGCAGGTAGAAGTCCAGATGGTCAGTCTGAAGCTTTTGCAGCTGCTCCTCCAGAAGCGCATCAAAGTCCTCTGGTTTTTCAATCTTCCACACAGGGCACTTTGTGGCCAGATTTACCTTTTCCCGGTAACCGTCCTGGAGCGCCAGGGCCGTAATACGCTCACTTTCTCCATCGTGGTACATATAGGCAGTGTCCACATAGTTGAGCCCATTGTCAATGGCCCAGCGGACAATGCGAATGGCTTCGTCCTGGTCCACCTTGTCTCCGGCCATGGGAAGCCGCATCATGCCAAAGCCCAAGGGAAATACCTTCGCCTCTGCCTTTCCAAAATTCCGATATTCCATATGATTCCTCCTAAACCCAAAAGTAGGTCCGTTTATTGTAGCATAGACCACTTTCTTTTTCAATCACAGCATTCTCTCTTTGTTTCCTCCGTCATGGATAGACAAACCCGGCGCACAGGGAAAGAGCCGCCTTTGTCCATGCAAAAGCGGCTCTTTAGCAATCAAAAACAAATCAGTCCTGCTCCCAGTTGTGCCAGACATTCTGCACATCGTCATCATCTTCAAAGATGTCCAGCATCTTCTCCATGTTGACCTTGTCCTCTTCCTTTTCCAGCTTCTGATAGTTCTGAGGAACCATCTCCAGCTGAGCGGAAGCAAACTTGTAGCCCTTGGCGGTCATGGCATCAGCCACGGCGTTGAAATCCTCGGTGGAGGTGTAGATGGTGAAGCACTCCCCCTCAGACTCAAAGTCGTCAGCGCCGCAGTCCATTGCGTCCATCATGACGGCATCCTCTTCATAGTCACCCTCTTCGTTATCGATGACCATGACGCCCTTGCGGTCAAAGCTCCAGGCCACGCAGCCGGAAGCGCCCATGTTTCCGCCGTACTTGTCGAAATGGTGCCGCATGGAACCGGCGGTACGGTTGCGGTTGTCGGTCATGGTCTCAACGATGACGGCCACGCCGCCGGGGCCGTATCCTTCATAGGTAATGGCTTCATAGCTGTCGCCTGCACCGGCACCGGCAGCCTTTTCCAGGGTCCGCTTGATGTTGTCGTTGGGCATATTGGCTGCCCGGGCCTTGGTAATTACGGTAGCCAGACGGGAGTTGTTGGCGGGATCGGCAGAGCCGCCCTCCTTCACTGCCACGATCAGCTCCTTTGCAATCTTGGTAAAGGAAGCAGAACGCTTTGCGTCCTGTGCACCCTTGGTTTTTTGAATGTTATGCCATTTGGAATGTCCAGACATGAAAAAATCTTCCCTTCTATGTCAATCTGCTCAAAGCATTTATTCGCATTGTATATTCTAGCACAGTAGGCAGGGCAAATCAACCGCAATTAGCAGAATTTTATACAATCCGTGTGAATTTCAGAGACTTTTACAAGAACACCCGGGAGTTTTTCCCGAAGTTTATCTGCCAAAACCTGACAAATCAGGTTCTCTGTCCAAAAATGACCAGCATCTATGAGGGTAATGCCCAAATCTTTGGCATCCCAAAACTGATTGTACTTGCAGTCCGCTGTCACGAAGGTATCACATCCGGCCTCCGCTGCCGCATGAATCTCCCCGGCGCAGGCACCGCCCCCCACTGCGACTTTGCGGACTTGCCTTCCCCCTTCCGCATACCGAAGGCCGGGACAGCCCAGGGTTTTCTTGACCCGCTCCAGGAACTCCTCCACGGTCATCTGCGGAACCGTTCCTGCTCTCAGCAGACCCCAGGGCTTTCCGGCTTCGTCGGTTCCCTGGGGATTCAACACGGAAACCTCTTTGAGGCCCAGGGCATTTGCCAGGCAGTCATTGACGCCTCCGCTCACCTGATCTAAATTGGTATGGGCATTGATGGCCGCAATGCCATTTTCCGCCAGGAACAAAATACATCTGCCCAGGGCCGTGTCCTCCGTAATGCTCTTAGGGGCGTGAAAAATAAGGGGATGGTGGGTGACGATCACATCTGCCCCCCAGCTTTCGGCCTCCCGGCACACATCCTCAAAGGGATCCAGTGCCACCAAAATTTTTTCCGCCTTCCGGCTGCCTCTGCCCCACAGCAGGCCCACATTGTCCCACTGCTCCTGCATATAGGCAGGGGCCAGCTCCTCCACGCAGTCCAAAACGTCCTTTACCGTGTACATCTGTCTGCCTCCATTTCTCGCAGCTCCCGAAGCGCCGCGGCGTAATAGTCGTACTTTTCTCCTCCCTGAGTCTCCAGACCCAAAACCACCTTTTGGACGGTTTGGCGGCAAAAGACAAGATATTCCCCTACCTGCGGATCCTCACAGGCCAGCAGAGCCGGGCTTACAAAGTGCTGCCCCGGGGTAAGATGCTGCTCCCCCGGCCTGGCCTCCAGGACCGTATAGAGAAACCTTCCGTCCCGAACCGGCACTTCTTTTGTGATCACCCAGCCGTTTTCGCTCAGATACTGCCGCAGCTCATTCTGGGAGGACTGGCACTGCAGCACCAGCCGATAGGCTCCGCTGCGGAGCCATTGTCCCGCTTTCAAAATCCCCACCATGGTTTCCGCTCCCATGCCTGCCATGTGCAGAACATCAAATTCTCTAGGAAGTCCCTGGACGCCGTCACACAAGTGAAAGGAGATTCCCTGTGTAACGCCGAAGCGACGGGCGTTGTCTCTGGCTTTCTGCAAGGGCTGCTCTCCGATATCGGCTGCCAGGACTTTGGAAGCGATGCCGTTTTTCAATAAATACACAGCAAAATAGCCGTGGTCCGTTCCCACATCTGCCACCCGGTCACCGGGTGCAATGAAGGAGGCGCAGGCCAGCAGGCGTTTGGAAATGGGCAATTTCATGTATGATCCTCCATAAAAAAACCAGGGACCGCTGAAAAAACGGTTCCTGGTTTTCTTCCAATTTCTTACTTCTTTTCCAGCTCGGAAGCCTCATACGCCTCCAGGAAGCGATTCAGCTGAGCCAGGAAGGGGTCACAGTCGATACCGTGAACCATGCAGGCCTCCTCAACGGTCTCGCCGCGGGAAGAGGGGCAGCCCAGGCAATGCATACCGATTGCCATGAACAAAGGAGCAGCCTGAGGAGCTACATCCAGAACATCACCAATAATGGTATCTTTTTCGATCACAACAGCCATGATAAATGACCTCCTATTGTCAGTGGATTTCCTGCTTATTATACCCGGACAATGTAAAAAAAACAAGAGCCAACTGCATACTCTGTCGAAAAAAGTTAAGATTTCTTTTTCCGGAAGGCCAGCTTATAGGCCAGAGGATAGGCTGCCACACTGAGAACGGTTGCCGCAATCAAATCCAGAGCAGAATGCTGCTTCACAAACACCGTAGAAATGGCTACCACAAAGGAGCCGATCCAAATGGCTGCCTGCATCCAGAACTTTCTCAGTCTGGGACAGTTCCAGGCCGCGAACACCACGGCAAAGGAGCCAATGACATGGATGCTGGGACAGACATTGGTATTGGTGTCATTTTCATATACCATGCTGACCGCCCAGGTAAAGAGATTGTCTCTGGGAAACTCTGTCACACGCAAATCCTGCCGATTGGGGAAGAGTGCATAAAACAGCAAGGTAGAATATAGGGTAATTGCCAGAAACACCATGTAGCGCTTAAAGCCCATGGGGTCTTTCCACGCCAGATAGGCCGCCATTCCCACCACCATGGGCATCCAGATCACATAGGGCACAACGAAGCCTTCCAAAAAAGGAATTTTATCGTCCAGGGGGATATAAGTAGAAAAGCAGGCATCCTCCGGGACCAGCCATTCCACCAGATAGAAGGCTATGAAATAAATTACTAAGACCACACCGTACCAAAGGTGCCGATTTTCTTCTCTAAGCAGATACGGCTTTCTCGCCTGAGCTTGCATGTCGATGATTCCTCCCAATTTAAAGATTACAAAGCTTTTTTATACCCTAAAAAAGGGAAAAAATCAAGATGTAATTTGGATATTTAAGGGAGGCTTAATAGTTCCCTGACGGCACACAGGCCGGGACCCTGGGGCTATTGGGCGTTCAGAAGGGCTGATACCGAAACCTGGGAGGCTAAAATCAGTTCACAGGTGCAGTTTCCAAACGCTTTCCCCACCTCTTGGTTGATGATCTGAGAGACCCTCTGCAATTCTTGGATCTCCAGAGAATCTTCGGATATCTTAAAATAGATCGCAACCCACATATGCCGCCCTGTTCTTGTGATATCGAAAAACACCGGTTCAAATCGGCTTTGATCCAGGATCTGCGTACAGGTCTCCTTGATGGTCTCCACGGTCTGCTCGTCCGGAGGGAACAGAAACACATCCTTTATGGCGCCTCCGAGCATTTTGATACTCTCCGGGAGCATCAGCGCCATTACGACCACAGCCACTACCTGGTCAAAATACGGTGCAAGAAAGGCGATTGGTGTTTTTTCCAAAAATGTGGAGGCAAAAAAGGCAACGGCCATTCCGGCACTGTAGGCAATGTCCAGCTTCCAGCCCAAAAGCTCTGCATGCACCGTGGGGGAGGACACCGCCCGGTTCATTTTCTTCATAATCAGGTATATAACCACACTGGCGGTTCCCAGAATCATCTGAAAAACAGAAATCTCCCACCCGTCTACCGAATTGCCTCCGGAGAAGATGGACGTAATGACCTCTACTCCAACGCCCAGTGTGACGGACAGCATCATAAAGCCCTTTACAATCATAAAAATAGATTCTACCTGAAAATAGCCGTAGGGGTGCTCCTCTGATATGGGTTTATGAAACAACGGCGTAAGGAACAGAATCAGCGCAATAAAAATCAGCTCTGTGGCATCATAGACCGCATCCATCAGCACAGACTGGGAGTGGCTGAAAATGGAAAATATCAACTCCGCAACGGCGAAGAGAAGACCGCCTATAAAGGACAGCATTAAAATCCGCTTTTCTCGTCGCTCGCTAATCATAAAGATTCCACGCATCCCTTCTTTTTCATGGCAGAGGGCATATAACCGGGCCTTCGCCGGAACCGCTCTGAACCGCTTCCCATGTTCATTTTGTTTCCTCCTTTTGTGCTTCTCTCTTTCTGATTCAAGAAAGAGCTTTTTTGAAACTATTATAGCACAGAAAAAAATCTAGTTGTGACGGATTTTTGAACCAAGCCAGAAAGCGTAAGAATTTCTATGTACCTTGGTATGATTGCATATTTTTTATATTGTGGTATTTGCATTTTTATGGAAATGGTGCTAAAATGGCAGGGAGTCCCCTGGTAGTGTTACTGGGAACCGACATCATCAACTGATTGTCTTACAATACTGTATAAAGGAGTATTTCATTATGAAAACTGTCCCCGAACGTTTGGCAGCTCTGCGTGCTGCCATGGTACAGGCAGGCTGTGACGCCTACATTATGCCCAGCAGCGACCCTCACTCCAGTGAATACGCTCCCGGCCACTATACCGCCTGGGAATATTTCTCCGGCTTTTCCTGTGAAAATGCCAATCTTGTAGTAACCGCCGACGATGCCGCCATGTGGGTGGATGGCCGCTTCTTTGGGGCAGCAGATACCGCCCTGGCAGGCACCGGCATTGCCTCCATGCATATGGGGGTCAAGGGGGTTCCCACGCTCACCGAATGGCTCGGCGAAAAACTGTCCGCCGGCAAGGTGCTGGGATATACCGCAGAGACCATGCCCGTGATGCAGTGCCGCAAGCTCAACGACCTGTGCCAAAAGCAGGGCGCAAAGCTGGCTGATTTGCCCCTTGTGGATCAGGTTTGGGTGGAAGATCGTCCCGCACTGCCCTCCACCCCTGCATGGCTTCTGGATCTTTCCTATGCAGGCAAGTCCCCCGCGGATAAACTGGCCCTGCTTCGTGGCAAGCTGGCAGCGCAAAACTGCACCGCAATGCTGGTAACCAAGCTGGACAGCCTGGCATGGCTTTTGAACCTTCGTGCTTCCGATGTGGAAAGCACCCCCTATGCCCTGGCCTTCTGCTATGTGGACATGGACACCGCCGTTCTCTTCACCAACACCAACCGGATTTCCGCCGAAACACTTCAGCAGCTGGCAGATGCCGGCGTGAAGACCGGAGAGTATATGGGCATGGCTGCCTACTTAACCGCCGGAACCGCCCAGCAGACCGTATTGGTTGACCCTGCCAGCCTGAATGCCGCGCTGGACAACGCACTACGCAGCAACAGCCTCTATACCGTTGTGGAAGGTGCCGACCCCATCGCCATGCTGAAGGCCGTAAAGAATGAAACCGAGCTGGCCTGCACACGCAGCGCCCATCTGGTAGACGGTGCCGCCATGGTTCGCTTCCAGATGGAGCTGGAGCAGCGTCTTTCCAAGGGCGAAACCCTCCGGGAAACCGATATTGACACCATCCTTCACAAGTACCGCAGCAGCGCCCAGAAGTTCATCACCGAAAGCTTCTCCACCATTGCCGCATGGGGTCCCAACGCTGCCATGATGCACTATGCTCCCAAGGTTGGCGCAGACGCCGAGATTCAGCCCAAGGGGTATCTGCTGGTAGACAGCGGCGCAACCTACTACGACGGCACCACCGATATCACCCGCACCTACGCCGTTGGCCCTCTGACCGAGGAGGAGAAGCTGGCCTATACCCGTGTACTTCGCTGCCATATCGATGTAGCTATGGCCGTGTGGCGTGAGGGTGCTACCGGCGGCGAGCTGGACATGCTGGCCCGCCAGCCCCTGTGGCGCCATATGCTGGACTACCGCTGCGGCACCGGTCACGGCGTTTCCCATGTAGGCGCCGTCCATGAAGGCCCCCAGAGCCTGCGTCCTCACAGCAATGTTGCCTTTGTTCCCGGTATGGTCATTACCGATGAGCCCGGTATCTATGAGGAAGGCCACATTGGCATCCGGATCGAAAACGAGCTGGTCTGCGTGGAAGCAGGGGAAAGTGAATACGGAAAATATCTGCGGTTTGAGCCCATTACCTTTGTGCCCATCGATGTAAGCTGTGTCCTGCTGGACGAGCTGACCCGTGAGGAAAAGCAGTGGCTGAACCACTACCATGCTCAGGTTCTGGAAAAGCTCAGTCCTCTGCTCAACGAAACAGAAGTGGAATGGCTGCGCACCAAGTGTGCCGCCATCTAAGGCCGTAAGAAAACAAGGACTTTGCAGCCTGTGCCCCAGCAAAAAACCGTCTGACTTTCTTTGTAGAGTCAGACGGTTTTTATATGCCTAAATATTCGCTTTTTCTCTCAGAAAGTCCATTTCACGGTCCAACTCCGTACTGATCTTTGCGCAGTTCAGCAGGGCGGCCTGCATCTCTTCGGTGAACTCCGTGGACTTTTTATACCGCAGCTGATGCTCCAAACTTGCCCAGCAATCCATGGCAATGGTTCTCAGCTGAATCTCCACCTTCATCATTTTCTTTTCCTTCTCCAGGAAAATGGGGATCTCTATAATCAGATGCAGACTTCTGTATCCGTTTTCCTTGGGGTGCTTGATATAGTCCTTTACGCAGATCAAAGTAACATCATCCTGGTTTAACAGGGCCTCTGCCAGCTTATACACATCCTGCACAAAGGAGCAGATCACCCGGATTCCAGCCACATCATACAGATTCTCCTCAATGGCCTCTACAGACAGGTCCACACCTTTTCTCTCCAGCTTCTCTACAATGCTGGGAAGGGATTTCAGTCGGGACTTGATGCCGCTAATGGGATTTCTGTCATTCATCAGGGAATATTCCTCATCCAGCACCCGGAATTTCGTTTCCACCTCTTTAATGGCGCACCGATAATATGACATCAAGCGGCGGTAGGCCATTCCCTTCTTTCTGGTCCATTCAAAAATACCTTCTTCACGCGCAGTCAGAGACAGCCGTTTCACCAGCTGCTCTTCGTTGATTCCTGCAAACATACCGATTCTCCTTGCAAACTATATTTCACTGCCATATATAGATCGATCCTTACATCACAGCTCCTGCTGAATACACGCCCATAAGCTGTTTTTACGTAGAATGATTTGTCGTTTTTGTATTATAGCATAGCCCCATCTCATTTTCAACGACAGGCATCCCCCACCCGGTCGGGGCCTTCGATGGCAGAAGCAGAGGGCAAAGCCGGGCCGCTCATAAAGCGGATGCTTTGCCCTCTGGTTCCGTTCCAGCGCCATTGCGCCAAGTCAGCCAATATGGAAATTGGCCCCCGGCGCTTCCAGCTGGGACAAACGCAGATTGTAGGCCTCCATGGCCTCTTGCTCATAGGCCAGGGTATCGTCATGCCCCAGAAGCCGCAGGAGATACTTGGTAAACAACGGATTCAGCACAAGGAAGGGGCCCAGCAAATAGGTTAGAAACAGATTCTTATAATGAACGCCCTCTGTGTGATCCTCCGGACTATTGCCGCAGCCTCCACGCACCTTCATAAAGGCGTGGGGAAACTCTCCTCGGCAAAAGGAAAACTGTGAACGGCATCCTACCATGGGGATGTCCTCAAAGTCCCCTAAGAACATCGAATTGTGGCGGATTTCCTGAATTTTTCGGTCCGCATGGAAGGGAAACAGTCCCAGCATCCGGGTTTTCTCCCCGCTGTCGGAAATATACTCCCCAAAAAGCTCCATGGCGTTTCCCGTGGCCAGAACCACAACCCCTTCTTCTATGAGCTCTTTCAGCCGCGGCACATAGTCCATCAGCCTTTTCACTGCCATTTCCTGTTTTCTCTCCGGCATGGAGCCCAGATAGAGCATATCCACATGGCCTGTGGCAAAGCGAGGCTCAGAATAAAGATCCGTATACACAAATTCCATATCCGGGGCGCAGGCTTGCAGATATCGGATGTTTGCCATATCCCCATAGAGATTGCTAAACTCAGGGAACAACACTTCCACTGTCATTTTGCTTCCCCTCCCCGTTCCTTTATGATTCGTTCCTTCACCGCATCCCGGACTTTTTTCCCTCTGGTAATGGAATTCACATCATGCAATACATAGATTTTAGAGATTCCGGTCACATCCACATGGTTCGCCGTCTCATACATATCGGGCATGCAGACCAGCTTCTCTTCCGGCACCCCTGCCAAAAGCAGCCGCAGACGATGGTCCAGATATCGCTCGCCTCCAACCACGATTTTATGGATATGTGCATCGTTCAGATATTCATAATCTGTATCATAGATCCAGGCCACCGTCTCCGTCTTATGGGGGTCTTTGAACACTTCATCCAGAATGAGGATAATTTCCTTTTCACTGGTGTCCTTCCCCACATTTTCAAATACGGTAGAGACGGCCGTGGGGTTCTGGCCCTTTGCCACCTGTGTAATCAGCTCGATTCCGCCCACAACTTCTCTGGTTTCCCGGGAGGCCGGAAGCTTGGCTTTTTTGAGCCCCTGGGCCAGTTCTTCCTGAGAAAGTCCCATATCCCGAAACAGCGCCACAACGGCGGCCAGGTTATAGATATTATGAACCGCACCGGAAAGAATGGGATAGTGATAGACGCCCTTGGGCTCTTTCATGGTGATCTCTTTGTCGTCTATGGCCTCCACAAAATAATCCCGCTCCGGAGACTTGAGGCCGCAATGGGGACATTCAAAATCACCGATATGGCGATAGTTACGATAGTGATACACCGCCTTTTGGGCACAGCGCTGGCACACGGTATAATCATTGGCCAGAGCAGGTCTGGAATTGGTGTGCAGATCATGGACACCAAAGTACAGGCGGCGATTATTTTCGCCTATAAAACAGCTCAGGGGGTCATCTGCATTGACGATCACCACTGTATCAGGAGAGCCCTCCGCCGCTTTTTTCAGCTGCGCACCAATATACTCCGGGTGCGCATTTCGCTCCATGGAGTCCCGGGCCAGATTGGTGACGATCAGATAGGCGGGCTTGATTTTTGGAATATTCAATGGAGAGATCAATTCATCCATTTCAATAATTGCCGCATCTTTGGTGGGTCGGTTAAAAATGTTCACCGCATCCAATAGACACCGTGCATGTCCCGCATGATGATTGGCGCCCCAATCGTTGAAGCTCACGGTTTTCCCCTGCTCCCGCAGAAGGCCCGCCGCAATGCTGGAAATAGTCGTCTTGCCATTGGTGCCACTGACCGCGATGGTAAGCTCCGGTTTTGCCACATATTTCAGAAAATCAGAGCACAGCCGCATGGACACCATGCCGGGGCGGTCGTTTCGCACATGCCCTGTTTTCTTATACCACCATAGAAATAACTTTCCTGCCCACAGGGCAATCCAAAACTGTAGTTTTTTCATTATTTTATCATTTTACTCCTTTCGCAGGCCTAACTTTCTGCAAACTTTTGCCACCGTTCTTTTGCCAAAGACATCACTCAAAACCTTGGACCGATAGGTCATAGGAACATAGACCAGAGCACCGGCCAGCCCGTAGGCAGCAAACTGCACCATCAGAAGGATTCCACGGCCCTGGGTAACGGGCCACAGACGCTTAAATACCAAAACTACCACGCTCATCAAAAGGGCCGCCGGAGCAGTTCGCAGAATCACACTCACCATGGGCCGATAACTGAAATCAATGGATCTCTTGAGAGAGGCCAGAAGCAGCAGCATGGTAACAAGCTGACCCACAATGCTTGCAGCAGAAGCACCCAGATACGCCGGAATCCCCATGGCATCAAACAAATAAATCAGCGGCAAATCCAAAGCCGTGTTGATGATGACGCCGATGATCGTGAAGATACAGGCGGACTTTCCCCGGTTCATGCTCTGCATGGCCATGCTGATGACCGTGGTCATGCTTCCCAACACATTGACCACAATGGCCAGCTGCAAAATTCCGCCGCCATATAAGCTTTCTCCATAGAACAGGCGGTAAACCGGCTCAGCAAATATAATCATCCCAATTCCAATGGGAACGGAAACGGCCAGAACGGTTCCCATGGCCTGATTGATTTTCAGATTGACGGACTTCCACTTCCCTTTTGCGTAGTTTTCCGCAATAAAGGGCGCAATACTGCTGGTGAGGCCAATGGAAAGCGCAGAAATAATCATGCAGATCTTGGGAATCCAGGTGGATGCGATGCTGGAAACCAGCTGAGCAACCTCATCGTCATAGGACAGCTTGTGAAGTCCCAGCAGCAGCATTTTCAGGTCTACCAGATTATAGACACTCATGGTGATGGAAACCAGCACCAGTGTGGCACAGTGAGAAAAAATATCTCGCAGGATTTTTCCTGTAGGATCCGCCCTTCTCTCTGTGCCGCCTCTGATCGGGAACTGCCCCCGGTTGGTGTAGTGTGCCCGGAGCAAATACATCTGTGCAGCCACAGCACCCACCGCCGCACCAATCAGTGCCACACCAACGCCAATGGTAACATCCGAATGCATCACCCGAACCGCAATGTAGGAGCCGCCCAGCACAAACAAAATCCGCACAAGCTGCTCAATGACCTGACTCTGGGACGGAGGCGCCAAAAATTTATGCCCCTGCAGATATCCCCGCTTCATACTGAGAAAGGGCACAATGAGCAGGCAATAAGACACTGCACGCACAGCGAAGGCGATCTCATCCACGGAAACACCTTCGGTCATATCCTTCAGGAAATATCCTCCAATCTGCCGTGAGAACACCTGTAAAAACAAGAAGGCAGCCAGAGAAACCCCCAGAACCACCCGCAGGCCCAGCCTGTAGGCCTTCTCTTTCGAGCGAAATTTTCCCAGTGAGTTGTACTCACTGATGACAATACTGATTGCAATGGGGATGCCGGAGGTGGAGATATCCAAAAACAGCCCATAAATGCTGTAGGCATAGGAATAGATAATGCCGCCTTTGTCCCCAATAATACTGTAAAAGGGAATGTTATATACGGCACCCATCAGCTTCGTAATCACAATGGCTATATAGGCAATGGCCGCACCTTCCACAAACCCGTTCTTATGCATTTTCTTACTCACACAAAAACCTCTTTTTTCTCTGTTAATTTCATTGATCTACTCAGACACACTAATTCTAGGATGTCTGCTTCTATGAAAAAAATCAGCTCTGTATCCCAATACAGGGCTGATTTTTATAAAAACAAAAGCAGCACTGAGACCATCAAAAATCAAGCTTTCCGCTTCTTTTCTATATTCCAAACCAGCTCTTTCATACAATGCCACAAGACGATTCGGCCTTCAACCTATTTCACGTTTCATTCTTTGTGCATGGCATGCGTTTCTCTGAATCCATTGGGAAGACCGCTCCATACATTGAGCCCAACCTTTGTTTCCTTCCCAATTTCTACACGATTATAACACAACTTTCTTTTTGGCACAACTGCTATCCGCAATATGACTGTCATTTTCTAACATCCTGCAACGAGAATCTGCGCACGGTACAATAAAATCATATAATTATTCAATCCTATTCTAAATTTGAATAAACATTTCTCTGATACATGATACAAAAATTCGCAATTTTCTCTTCGTTTGATTAGGAATTGCCCTAGACGAAACGGGAACTGAATGTTATAATTGTATAGTTTGGTCATTTGGAAGCATCGAATTCGACTGTTTCCATTTGTATCAGCAATTTCCCTGTTGTATACGAACACAGATGGAAAAAGCAATGCCATTTATTGAGCTTCAGATAAGGTACATAGAACGGATATCCCGACGGAAGTGGTTCGTTTTTGTCAGCAGAACCATGCTGCTTCCTTGCGCAATGCCGTTCTATTTTCCAAACCGTCATAATGAAGCTCTTAATGGATAGATAACCAAATGAACAAGGAGAGAGAAAGCATGTTATTTTGTGAAAACTGTGGCGCACAACTGGAAGATGATGCAAAATTCTGCGAGAAGTGCGGCACCCCCGTGGAGCCCCAAAAAGGAAACCATTCAGCCCCGTCTGCGAAAACCGTCCCCACCGGAACCAACCCTGCTGTAAAATTAAACAAAAAGTTGATTGGCATTGTGGCAGGCGTGGTGATTGTGGTTGCTGCAATCGTCATCTTTTTTCTGACCAGACCCGTGAAAGTAGATTTGAATGACTATCTGACCATCAGTTTCTCCGGCTATGACACTGTGGGAAAGGCTTCCTATGATTTTGATGAGGATGCTTTTTTTGAGGATTACGGGGAAGATATTGAATACAAGGGCAGCGAATCCCTGATTACCGCACTGATGGATCAGGAAGATATCTGTAATTATCTGGTCGATATGTATATCGACGGCAGCTTCGACGTATCCAGCGGCTTGACAAACGGCGATGAAATTCATTTTGAGTGGGACTGCAACGACGAAGCAATCAAAGAAAATTTCGGTATCGTTCTGTCCTACGAGAACAAGACCTGCACCGTTGAGGGGTTGCAGGAAGCGCTGCAGGCAGATCCTTTTGAAGGTGTTACACTCAGCTTCACCGGCACTGCCCCCAATGGCAAGGCTCATCTGGAGGAGAACACCAGCGTAGACTATTCCTATGATCTGGATTTTCAGATGGAACCTTCCAAAGACCTCAAAAATGGTGACACCGTTACAGTCTCTTTGCCCTTTGCCGAAACACAGGAGGGAAAAGATTTCTTCCTGAAAAACTACGGCGTTGTCTTTACGCAGACCGAAAAAACATACACCGTTGAGGGGCTGGAAAGCTATGTAAGCCAGCTCTCCGAAATTCCAGCGGAGTCCCTGGAAAAAATGAAGGCCCAGGGTCAGGATGCTCTTCGTGCCGATGCTGCCAAGAATTGGAGCGAAAACTGCACCCTTGGCGATGTTTCCTATATGGGGTGCTACCTCTTAACAGGAAAAGACCTTTCCAATGGATTTTCCGAGAAAAACATGCTGTATATTGTCTACCAAGTACAGGCCACAGTCTCCGTTCCCAAGGATAAGGTGCAGGAGACATTCTCTTACTACTACACCATCCGCTACGATGATCTGATTGCCGCCCCGGACGGAACCATAACTGTGGATCTGGGCGACTATTCTACCCCCTACGACAGTGTGAGGAAGAGTTACGGTGGGTTCAACACTTTCTATTTTGTTGGCTACAGCGATCTGGATACCACCTTTGCAAAGTGTGTCACAGCAGTCATCGACCGCTATACTTACGAAACCAACATCGAAGGCCAATAAAGATCCGTGCTCTGCACAGGAGCGCAAAATCAAACCAATGTAAACAGAGGGGTGGCAGTGCAGCTGTCACCCCTCTGTTATTGTGCGCAATGGATACAAAGACATACAGAGCCCTTGAAGCGTTCCGGCTCTGGGCAAACGTCTTTTTATTTTTATTTTCAAAAGTCTGTAACATTTTTCGTTCTTCATAGTCATAAGGATGGAGGTGGAAGAAATGAGAAACCTACTGCAACAAACTCGTGTTCCCAGCAGAATCACTCCGTGTTCAAAAGCAATTTTTCACACCGCCCTAGTGACATGCCTTGGACTGATACTGGGCGTGATTAGCAAACTGCTTGATATCTATACAACCAATCTGGGAAATATTTTTTCTCAAATGTCGATCTGGATTTTTCTGTGCACACTTCTCTCGATCTATAGCAGCACTCCCAAAAGAGCTTCTGTCAATGTTTTCTTTTTTTGTCTGGGAATGTTAGGCGCTTACTATGTTACAGCCATGATTACCGCCAGTGTGTATTCCTCATTGTTTGCGTATGGCTGGACCATATTTGCCCTCTTTTCTCCCATTCTTGCCATATGTGTCTGGTACGCGGCGGGAACCGGGTGGATTGCAAACACCATCACAGTGGGGGTGATTGCTGCTGCCTTATTGATCGCACAGTTTTTATTTGATACAATCAGGGTATCAGATGTGGTATGCTCCATTTTCATTGGGGTCATCTTGCGGAAAAATCATAAAACCACAACGAAATGAGGTGTTTGGATGGACAGTATGGAGCAAATATATTCGGAATACTATGATACTGTCTTTCAGTACCTGTTATCTCTTTGCAAGGATGCCTCCTGGGCTGAGGAGCTTACGCAAGAGTCCTTCTTTAAGGCCATGAACAGCATTGACACCTTCCGTGGAGAATGTAAGCTAAGTGTGTGGCTCTGTCAAATCGCAAAGAATACCTTATATACTGAAATGAAACGCAAAAAGCGGCAAGCAGACATTTCCTTAGAGGATATTCCCTCCAAAGACGATATGGAATCAGCGCTTTTCAAAAAAGATTCTGCCTTTCATTTGCACCGGCTGCTGCACTGCCTGGAACAGCCCTACAAGGAAGTATTCTGGATGCGTACCTTCGGGGAATTGTCCTTTAAGGAAATCGGGCTGCTTTGGGATAAATCAGAAAGCTGGGCCCGTGTGACCTATCATCGGGCAAGAATGAAAATTAAGGAGCGTGCAAAATGAACCATCCCTGTAATTTAATCAAAGACCTGCTTCCCTTATACCACGATGATGTGTGCAGCAGCGAAAGCCGAGAGATCGTGCAGCAGCATTTATCGGAATGTGCAGACTGTAAGAGCTACTATGAAGAGCTGTGTATAGAAGAGGAAGTCCCGGTCATCCCGAATCAAGCTGACCGGGAGCAGCAAAAAGCTGCCTCCTTTCAAGCGCTCAGGAAAAAGCTGGTGAAAAAGCAGATTCTTTCCATCGCATTGGCAGTTCTGTTATTAGCGGCCGCGACTTTTTCCATGATCGGCTTCTTGAAACACTCCGGCCGTATCGTAGAATACCAGGACAATCTCTCCGTATCCATGGTAGACAACAGCTTAATCGGACGGCTAATGGGCAGTCGAATTGAGCGTGTCAAAATCAAAAATGTAGACATTGCAATGGATGGTCGGGAATATACCTATCTGTTTTTTTGTGTTTCCGATACAAAATGGGATGCGTTTATTACCAAGGCCGATGTATTTTCCGAATTCACATTATCTCCCGCCCAAAAGGGTGCCGACCGGATTGACGCTGTCTATTACTACACCGGTGATTATTCAGGAATCGACTCCATGGACAGCGAAGAATTACAGCATGTGATCGCTGACTCTGTGCTGCTATGGAGCAAGTAAAGCAATCCCCTCCCCCTAAAAGTCATCCCACTCTGTGTCCTTTGCCCACTAATCGGCCTGTTTGGGGCATGAGGCCAAAGGAATCCCACGTCCTTCTCCGGGTTCGGCCCTTGTCATACGCAAAAACGCCCCGGCTGTTTTCACAGTCGGGGCGTTGCCATTTAGATGCAAAGGTTTCCTTCATCATCTTTGAAACCGCACACTTGTTCTCTCATAGAGGAGGACTCCAGCACTTCTGTGCGTCCTATGCGGTCAAAGTGAAGCTTGCGAAGCGCTGATTGTCATTGTGCGAAGGCCTTTATCAACTACGATGTAAAAATCGCTATCAACAGCACCGCCGCAATACATGACAATAAAATTCCAGTTTCATTATGAAAAAGCAGGATTTACAAGGCTTTCTCTATGTTTTTAGGGCAAAAAAAGACCTTGCAGGAGAAATCCTACAAGGTCTAAATTTGATATTAGATATTGCCTTCTGGATGATAAGTGGGGTTACCCAAAAACACTGATATTTTAGTTCCTGCCATCCTTGATAGCAGCCTGTGCAGCAGCCAGGCGAGCGATGGGAACACGGAAGGGGCTGCAGGAGACATAGTCCAGGCCAATCTTGTGGCAGAACTCAATGGAAGAGGGATCACCGCCGTGCTCGCCGCAGATGCCGCAGTGGAGGCTGGGACGGACCTTCTTACCCTTTTCAACAGCCATTTCCATCAGGGTGCCCACACCGGTGGTGTCCAGACGGGCGAAGGGATCAGACTCATAGATCTTGCCGGCATAGTAAGCAGGCAGGAACTTGCCGGCGTCGTCACGGCTGAAGCCGAAGGTCATCTGGGTCAGGTCATTGGTACCGAAGCAGAAGAACTCAGCCTCAGAAGCAATGTCATCCGCAGTCAGGCAGGCTCTGGGAATCTCAATCATAGTGCCAACCTCGTACTTGAGAGAAGTACCAGATGCAGCGATGACCTCATCCGCAGTCTTTACCACCACATCCTTAACAAACTTCATTTCCTTCAGCTCACCAACCAGAGGAATCATGATTTCGGGAACCACATTCCAATCAGCGTGGCGGGACTTCACAGCCAGAGCAGCCTTAATCACGGCCTTGGTCTGCATAGCGGCGATTTCGGGATAGGTGACAGCCAGACGGCAGCCACGGTGACCCATCATGGGGTTGAACTCGTGCAGGTCATTGATGATCTGCTTGATGTAAGCAACCGTCTTGCCCTGTGCCTTTGCCAGTGCTTCGATGTCTGCCTCGTCGGTGGGAACAAACTCATGCAGAGGGGGATCCAGGAACCGGATGGTAACGGGATGACCCTCCAGAGCCTCGAACAGACCCTCAAAGTCCGCCTGCTGCATGGGCTCGATCTTAGCCAGTGCAGCCTCCCGCTCCTCCACGGTCTCAGAGCAGATCATCTCACGGAATGCGCCAATACGGCTGGGATCAAAGAACATGTGCTCGGTCCGGCACAGGCCAATGCCTTCTGCACCGAAAGCCGCCGCCTGCTTTGCATCACCGGGGGTATCGGCGTTGGTACGAACGCCCAGCTCCTTATACTTGTCAGCCAGCTCCATGATCCGGCCAAAATAGCCGGAGTTGGGGTCGGCAGGAATGGTGGGAATCAGAATATCATAGATCGCACCGGTGGAGCCATCCAGAGACAGGACATCGCCTTCGTGATAGGTCTTGCCATGGAGGGTAAAGACCTTGTTCTCCTCGTCCATCTTGATGTCGCCGCAGCCGGAGACACAGCAGGTGCCCATGCCGCGGGCCACAACAGCAGCGTGAGAAGTCTGTCCGCCACGGACGGTCAGGATGCCCTGAGAGTACTTCATACCCTCAATATCTTCGGGGCTGGTCTCCAGACGAACCAGAACCACCTTCTCGCCCCGCTTGCCATGCTCCACCGCATCCTCAGCGGTGAACACAATGGTACCGGCAGCAGCGCCGGGAGAAGCCGCAATACCCTTTGCCACGGCCTCAGCCTTTTTCAGCTCCTTGGGGTCAAACTGGGGATGCAGCAGCATGTCCAGAGACTTTGCATCAATCTGCATCAAGGCTTCCTTCTCAGAGATCATACCCTCGTCGATGAGGTCGCAGGCAATCTTAATTGCAGCCGCAGCGGTACGCTTGCCGTTACGGGTCTGCAGCATGTAGAGCTTCTTATCCTCAATGGTGAACTCCATATCCTGCATGTCACGGTAGTGGTTCTCCAGGGTGTTGCATACGCCCAGGAACTGCTCATAGACCTCAGGCAGAATCTCCTGCATCTTCTGGATGGGCATGGGAGTCCGGACACCGGCCACCACGTCTTCGCCCTGTGCATTCATCAGGAATTCACCCATGAGGCCCTTTTCGCCTGTAGCGGGGTTGCGGGTAAAGGCAACGCCGGTACCGGAGGTATCGCCCAGGTTGCCAAAGGCCATCATCTGAACATTTACGGCAGTGCCCCAAGAATAGGGAATGTCGTGATCCATACGGTAAATATTGGCACGGGGGTTGTCCCAGGAACGGAACACGGCCTCAATGGCCTTGAACAGCTGCTCCTTGGGATCGGTGGGGAAGTCAGCACCCAGCTGCTTCTTATACTCGCCCTTAAACTGCTCAGCCAGATCCTTGAGGTCTTCAGCGGACAACTCGTTGTCAAACTGCACACCCTTGCGCTCCTTCATTTCGTCAATGAGCTTTTCAAAGTATTTCTTGCCCACTTCCATGACGACATCGGAGAACATCTGGATAAAACGGCGGTAGCAGTCATAGGCCCAGCGGGGATTGCCGGACTTCTTGGCCATGACCTCCACAACTTCCTCGTTGAGGCCCAGGTTCAGAATGGTGTCCATCATACCGGGCATGGAAGCGCGCGCGCCGGAGCGCACAGAGACCAACAGGGGATTTTCCAGATCACCAAACTTCTTGCCGGTGATTTCTTCCATCTTGGCAATATTTTCCATGATTTCCGCCTTGATCTCATCATTGATCTTGCGTCCATCATCATAATATTTCGTGCAGGCTTCAGTGGAAATCGTAAAGCCCTGAGGAACAGGCAGGCCAATCTTGGTCATTTCGGCCAGGTTGGCACCCTTGCCGCCCAGCAGCTCACGCATAGAACCGTTTCCTTCGGTAAACAGGTAGACATACTTGTGAGACATTCGGTTTTACCCCTTTCATTTTGCAGGCAGATCGACTGCCCATTTCATTTTGAGTCATGGAAAGCTGTATACTTTCCGGCACTTCAGTATAACACGCCTTTCACAAAAATGCAAGGAGTTAGAAGCCAAAAAAATACAATATGCACAATTTTATTTTCCAGAACCGTCCATTTATCGACTCCTTTCCTTTTTGACTCTCCAAATTGGTAAATTTCTGCCATTCATATTGTCTTAGGAATCGTGATGGTCAGGGTGATTTCCCGTTCCGTCTCCTGCTGCTGACTCACTGCCGCTACCCCGGCTTTTTGCATCAGATCCAGGCTTTGTCCCAGATCCCGGAGGAATCTGCGCACTGTGGGTGCCTTCACGGGTTTGGGGGTCTTTTCTTGGGCTGTTAGTAAGCTCTGGATGTACTGCTCCGTTTGGCTGACTGTCAGCCCCCGCTGTAAAATCACACCTACAGCCGCAAGCTTCGCCTCCTCAGAGCCAAGGTTCAGCAGTGCTCTTGCATGTCGTTCCGTAAGTCCACCACTGCGCAGGGCATCCAGCACCTGCGGGGAATGGCGCAGCAGCCGCAGCTTGTTTGCCACGGCAGACTGACTTTTTCCGATTTGTTTCGCCACCTGCTCCTGTGACAGGTTCCCCAGCTTCATAAGCCGGGACAGCCCCTGTGCTTCCTCTATAAAATCCAAATCCCGGCGCTGCAAATTCTCCACCAGTGCCGCCAGACAAGATTCCCGGTCATCCATACTCATGAGCAGGCATGGCACCTCCTCCAGACCTGCCAGCTTGGCGGCCCTGAGTCTTCTCTCCCCTGCAATCAACTCATAGAGGTTTCCCACGCGCCTGACACTGAGGGGCTGTAGGACACCGTGCTCTCTGATACTCTCTGCCAGCTCCTGTAGTCCCGTCTGATCAAAAACCTGCCTGGGCTGGGTGGGATTGTTCCGAATGGAGCGAACCGATAAGAACACCACCCGCCCGGTTTCCATGTATGTTTTCAATTTTCCACACTGCAACGCATTTGCCCTCCTTTGCATCGTCAGCTTCTGTAATTACAATTTTATCCCAATGTTATAAAAAATCCCACGAAAGCCAGAGCCATTTCCCGGGAAACAGCACGACGGTTTTCGCAGGGTTTGCAAAAATTGAAGGTTTTCCAGCTGTAGGGCAGAATTTCCACCCTACAGTGGTATGATAAGCGCAATCAGGATTCCATGATGCTTTTTCTCATGGAGGAAATTGCGTTTTTTTCCAAGCGGGAAACCTGGGCCTGGGAAATCCCCACCTGCCCGGCCACCTCCATCTGGGTCTTGCCATCATAAAAGCGCAGAATCAAAATCTGCTTTTCTCTGGGAGACAAGGTCCCAAATGCATTCTTCAAATCCATTCGTTCAATCCATCTGTCATCCGTGTTCTTTGTATCACGCACCTGATCCATTACGGTAATGGGATCGCCTCCGTCGGAGTATACGGGATCATACAAAGAAACCGGGGACGCAATGGCATCCATCGCGCAGGACACCTCTTCCAGTTTGAGGTTCAGCCGGTTGGCCACCTCCTCCAGGGTAGGCTCCTTTCCCTGCTCGGCCTGCATAGCCTCCTTGCACTGCAAAACCTTATAGGCAACATCCCGCAAAGATCTGCTGACCCGCAGAACACTGTTGTCTCGCAGATAGCGCCGGACTTCTCCGGCAATCATCGGAACTCCATAGGTGGAAAAACGCACCTGCTTGGTCTCGTCAAAGTTGGAGATGGCCTTGAGAAGGCCGATGCATCCCACCTGAAACAGATCATCTGGATTCTCTCCCCTGCTCCCAAAGCGCTGAATGACAGACAGGACCAATCTCAGATTCCCTTCCACAAGCTGCTGTCTGGCATCTTCGTCCCCGGCCTTGGCCAGGGACATGAGACGCACCATCTCCTCATTTTTCAGAGTTTTCAGTTTCGATGTGTTGACGCCGCTGATTTCCACTTTCCCTTGCATGGTATCCCTCCGGCTATATCTTCAGGCCTTTTGGGGCCTGTTTTTCTTTGTCAAGGGGGTATTTCTATTTTTGTGTAAAGTCACAATTTTTCATAGCCACCACAGATTTTGCTACCAAATCCCCCGGATTTCCACAAGCAGAACTTCTGTTTTTTCAAATTATTTCGTCTGTTTTTTTCTGACGCCACTTTGCAGGCAGCTGTTGATAACCTGGCTTTCCACCGTAAATTTCTTCCGATATTCACAAAAATATACATGATTTTTTCTGTGCAAAAAACGGCATAAATCTGGAAGCCTGTGGACAAACAGAAGTTTTGCACAATCTCCACAGGTTTATCCACAAGTCCACAAGCCTGTGCACAACCTCTGTGGATACACAGGATGGTTCTGCTTCATTTTTCGCCCCTAATCTACAAATTGTGCAATTTCTTCAGAGGACCAATGGGGAAAGACCGCTCTGTGAATTCCAGCAGAAATTAGACTTGACAAACGCCTCACTCTGGCATCGATATCTCGGTCTGTCACCAGAAGCGGGGCTTCCTTTGTTCCCGCATCCATCACCGTGGGAACCCCAACTGCCACCACCGGAACCCCCAGGGTCTTTTCAGAAAAAGCGGCCCGGCTGTTTCCTACGCCGGACCCGGGAACAATCCCTGCGTCTGTCACCTGAATCACCTTGCATAGTCGGTCAGACTCCCCCGCTGCCAGGGCATCCACCACCAGAACCCGGTCCGGTTTGGTGGCCTCTACTACACTCTTGACAATTTCGGCGCTTTCCATTCCTGTGGTCCCCAAAACCCCCGGCTCCAGGGCACTGACCGCAGGCATGTCCGAGAAGATCCGGGGCAGACTTCTGCGCAAATGCCGGGTAATCACAAGCCCCCGCACCGTAAGAGGCCCCACTGCATCCGGTGTCATGGCCCGGTTTCCCAGTCCCACCACCAGAAGACTCTGCCGGGCATCCAGTGCCAGCATCTGGGCCAGAAGCTTTCCCAGAGCTTCCGTGACCTCCGGTGTAGGCCTGCCGTCCCGGCTTACCCAGATGGTTTCATAGCGGCCTCTGGGCTTTCCCAGGGCCTCTTCCCCCACGGCATCCAGGATGGTCACCTCATGGTGACGGACCCCGTCTTTAGTCCATTGTCTGGCCTCTACGCCTGGTAATTTGGTGGTTGCTCCCGCAGATTTCTCCCACAGACCATGGGCCTCTTCTGCCAAATCTGTGCGTATTGCCATTTTTGTCTCCTCCCTGCCATATGATTACAGGTAGCTTTTCCGATATTATGAAAATCTATGCAAATTCAGAAAATTTTTTAAAAAAACTATTGATTTTATAGGCCAGAGCAGTTATAATGTATTTCTGCATGATACTGGCTCAAAAGGTCAGTGATACAAACGCTATTGGAGGAGGTGTAAACCGTGCCCAACATTAAATCTGCTAAGAAGAGAGTCGAGTTGTCTAAGGTCGCTTATGAGATGAACAAGGCTAAGAAGTCCGAGATGAAGACTGCTCTGAAGAAGTTCGAGGCTGCCGTTGTTTCCGGCAACCGTGAGCAAGCCGATAGCGCTTACAAGGCAGCCGTCAAGATCGTTGACCAGGGCGTGAAGAATGGGATTCTTCACAAGAACAACGCTGCCCGCAAGAAGAGCAGCATGGCCCTGAAGCTGAACAAGCTGGCCTAATCTCTTGAAAATATCTCCTTCTGGACTTGGTCCGGGAGGAGTTTTTTCATTTTTACCCCTATGTATTCCAAAGACGGAGGTTCCCCATGGAACACATTTACCCTTCTTTTTACAAAACCTTCCGATGCAGTGCCAGCCGCTGCCCGGATAACTGCTGCTTTGGCTGGGGTGTGGTGGTGGATGACGACACTGCCGCCTTCTACGAGTCTCTGGATACCCCTCTGGGTCATGCCCTGCGCAGGGCCATGATGATCGATGAGGACGGAGACCGGGTCTTTCGGATGGACAGCGGACACTGTCCCCTTCTCACAGAGGACAACCTCTGCCGGGTGGAACTGGAGCTTGGCCACGAGGCCCCCTGCGCCACCTGCAGGAAGTTTCCCCGCCTCACCCAGGATTACGGCTCGTTCATTGAGTACGGCCTCACCATGGCCTGTCCGGAGGCTGCCAGGCTGATGCTCCTGGAGCAGTCCTCCTGGATCTTGGAGACGGAAACTTCTGAGGAGGCAGCCGAACCTTCGGACTATGACAGAGACTTCCTGCAAGAGCTTCTGAAGGTTCGTCAGCAGCTTCTTTCTCTGGCCTGGGACCCGGAGGTATCCCCCACACAAGCCTTGTCTCTGTGCCTCTCTCTGGGGCGGTGGTATCAAAGCCATGTGGACGGCGTAACCGCCGATCCCTGGGAAAAGGCCCCGCTCCCCGGTCAGCCGGGAGATCTGTCCGCTGTGCTGCAGGCCCATCTGGACTTGGAAATTCTCACCGGGCAATGGCGTGATCTTCTCACCCAAGGACTTTCTTATGAAGCTGCTGCCCTTCCGGAGCTGCCGGAGAGTCCTATGCTCCGAAACCTGATTACTTACTACCTCTATCACTACTGGCTGCAAGCCGTCTGTGACTACGAGCCCTGCCTCAGGCTTCAGCTTTTGGCTGTTCATTGGATCGTTGTGCGGCATTTGGCCCGTGTCTGTCTGGCTGTGGAGGGACAACTGGAACCTGAACGGCTCATTCAACTCTTCCAGCTCTACTCCAAAGAAGTGGAGCACGACAGCGTGAACCGAGATGAATTGATGGATTTGCTGGCGGAAGATCCCCGTTTCTCTCCGGAAGCCTTGACCGGTCTGCTCTAAGTCGGAATAAGTTCGTTTCTTCCGGGTATCCTCCTGAATGAAAGGAGGGATTCCCTTGGAAAAACCAGATCAGCTTCCGTTTCCGTTTATTCCAGAAGTCGGCTTTGCCATCCCCGTGGAGCTTTACCCGGAAGCACTCAGGGCGATGCAGGTAGACCCCAAGGTAAAAGACGAAAATCCGTAATCCGTCAGTAGAAAGATTCACTATTCGGTCCATTTGAATATCTGATACGTTCGGACGGGTATTCAGGGAAACAGGTCAAACGCACCAAAGGCAGCCATTTTTTCGGCCGCCTTTGGTGCGTTTCCAAATGAACCATTTTAGAGAAATAGAAAACGGCTGCCGTTTCAGGTATCATACCCAAAACGGCAGCCGTTATTTTTATTTATCAAAACTTTGTTTGAGCTTTTCAAAGAATTTTGCGATTTTCGGCTGACTGCCGGAACCATTGGTGCTCTCCTCGAAGCGGCGCAGCAGTTCCTTCTGCTCCTTGGTAAGCTTTGTAGGCGTCTCCACCACCACCGTCACAAGCTGATCCCCTCTTGCCTTGCTGCGCAGGATGGGAATGCCCTTGCCCCGCAGGCGGAATGTAGTCCCGGTCTGTGTACCCTCCGGGATGGTATAACGCACCTTCCCATCCAGCGTGGGAATCTCCAGCTCCGCACCCAAAGCAGCCTGGGTGAAGGAAATGGGGAATTCGCACACAACGGTGGCTCCTTCTCTCTGGAAGAATTCATGCTTCCGAATGGCAATCTCAATCATCAGATCGCCCTGAGGCCCTCCGTTGCTGCCGGAGCAGCCTTCCCCCCGTACCCGGATGGTCTGTCCCTCGTCCACACCGGCAGGAACCTTGACCTTGACCTTGGTGGAGCGGCGCACCTTGCCTTTTCCCTTACAGGTCTGGCAGGGGTCTTTGATAATTTTACCGGTACCGCCGCATTTGGGACAGGCGGCTGTAGACTGCATGGTCATGCCCATAAAATTCTGGGTGGTCCGTACAGATCCGGAACCATGGCAGTTGGGGCAGGTTTCAGGCTTTGAGCCAGCCGCCGCACCGCTGCCGCTGCACTTGACACAGGTTTCGATTCTTGTAACAGGTACTTCCTTTTCCGTTCCGAAGGCCGCCTCTTCAAAGGTCAGCTCCAAACGGGCCCCCACATCCTCCCCACGACGGGGGCCATTGGGGTTTCTGCTTCTGCCACCGCCGCCAAACAGGTCTCCAAAAATATCGCCAAAGCCGGAGAAGGCATCCCCAAACCCGCCAAAGCCGCCGCCAAAGCCAGCGTTGGGATTGAAGTTGGGGTCTACACCTGCAAAACCGTACTGGTCATAGCGTGCACGCTTTTCGTCGTTGGACAAAACCTCATATGCTTCGTTACACTCTTTGAACTTTGCCTCAGCCTGCTTGTCGCCGGGGTTCCGGTCTGGGTGGTACTGCATGGCCTTCTTCCGATAGGCCCGCTTTAATTCGTCGGCACTGGCGGTCTTTTCTACTCCCAGCACCTCATAGTAATCCCTTTTCTTTTCATCACTCATGGCCTAACACCTCGCCAAAATATGCACTGCACAAGCACAAAGCACGGAGGAACCGCAAGTTGGGTCCCTCCGGGCTGTGCGATTGGCAAAATCAATCGTTAACTTCCTCATAGTCGGCATCTACCACGCCGTCATCGGGCTGACCGGGGTTGCCGGCCTGCTGCTGTGCACCTGCCTGCTGATACATCTTCTCAGACACTGCGTAGAAGGCCTTCTGTGCTTCATCGGTAGCAGCCTTGATGGCTTCCACATCGTTGCCCTTGTTGACTTCCTTCAGCTTCTCGATGGCAGCCAGGATGGGAGCCTTCTCGGACTCGGAAACCTTGTCACCCAGATCGGTCAGGGCCTTCTCGCTCTGATAAATCACCTGGTCAGCAGTGTTGTGGGCATCGACTTCGTCCTTACGGGCCTTATCCTCAGCAGCAAACTGCTCGGCTTCCTTCACAGCCTTCTCAATGTCTTCCTGGCTCAGGTTGCTGGAAGCGGTAATGGAGATCTTCTGCTCAGCACCGGTGCCCAGATCCTTGGCGGAGACATTTACAATGCCGTTGGCATCAATGTCAAAGGTGACCTCGATCTGAGGGACACCACGGGGGGCGGGAGAAATGCCGGTAAGCTGGAAGCGGCCCAGAGACTTATTATAAGCAGCCATCTCACGCTCGCCCTGCAGCACATGGACCTCAACGGAGGTCTGACCGTCAGCAGCGGTGGAGAAGATCTGGCTCTTCTTGGTGGGAATGGTGGTGTTGCGGTCGATCAGACGGGTGAACACGCCGCCCATGGTCTCAATGCCCAGAGACAAGGGGGTCACATCCAGCAGCAGGATGTCCTTCACCTCGCCGCCCAGGACGCCGCCCTGGATGCAGGCGCCAACAGCCACGCACTCGTCGGGGTTAATGCCCTTGAAGCCTTCCTTGCCGGTGAGGTTCTTGACAGCTTCCTGAACGGCAGGAATTCTGGTGGAACCGCCAACCAGCAGGACCTTGCCCAAGTCGGAAGCGGTGAGCTTTGCGTCGTTCATAGCCTGGCGGACAGGAGTCAGGGTGCGCTCCACCAGATCGGCGGTCAGCTCATTGAACTTTGCACGAGACAGGGTCACATCCAGGTGCTTGGGGCCGGTGGCATCGGCAGTGATATAAGGCAGGTTGATATTGGTGGTGGTCATGCCGGACAGCTCAATCTTTGCCTTCTCAGCAGCTTCCTTCAGGCGCTGCATGGCAACACGGTCCTTGGACAGGTCAATGCCCTCGGCCTTCTTGAACTCGGCAACCAGATAATCCATGATTCTCTCATCGAAGTCATCGCCGCCCAGACGGGTGTCACCGGCGGTAGCCAGAACCTCAATAACGCCATCGCCAATGTCCAGAATGGACACGTCGAAGGTGCCGCCGCCCAGGTCATAGACCATAATCTTCTGCTCGGTTTCCTTATCCAGGCCATAGGCCAGAGCCGCAGCGGTAGGCTCGTTGATGATACGCTTTACTTCCAGACCGGCGATCTTACCGGCGTCCTTGGTGGCCTGACGCTGAGCATCAGAGAAGTAAGCGGGAACGGTGATGACAGCCTCGGTAACAGGCTGGCCCAGATAGGCTTCAGCGTCTGCCTTCAGCTTCTGCAGGGTCATAGCGGAAATTTCCTGAGGGGTGTATTTCTTGCCGTCGATCTCCACCTTGTAGTTGGAGCCCATGTGACGCTTGATGGAAGCAATGGTACGGTCCGCATTGGTCACAGCCTGGCGCTTTGCCACCTGACCCACCATACGCTCGCCGTTCTTAGCAAAAGCTACAACGGAAGGGGTGGTGCGGTTGCCCTCTGCGTTGGCGATGACCACAGGCTCGCCGCCTTCCAGAACAGCAACGCAAGAGTTTGTTGTACCTAAGTCAATACCGATAATCTTAGCCATAATTAGTTCCTCCTATATGAATGAAAAGTTTATACAATGTTAATTGGCCACCTGGACCATGGCAAAGCGGATCACTTTATCTGCTACCTGGAAGCCCTTCTGGAATACCTGTGCAATCACATTCTCCCCCAGCTCCTCATTCTCCGTGTGCATCACGGCGTTGTGGAAATTGGGGTCAAACGCATCGCCCACTTCCCCGAAGGCCGTCACGCCCATTCCCTGAAAAATCTTTTCCAGCTCGGTCATGGTCATCTCCACGCCCTTTTTATAGGCAGCATCCTCTGTAGGCTGCTGCAAGGCCCGGGCCAGATTATCATAAATGGGAAGCAGTTTTCCGATGGTATCTGCCTTTCCGTTGGCGTAGCTGGTATCCTTTTCCTTCTGTGAACGCTTGCGGAAGTTGTCATATTCCGCAGCCAGACGAAGGTGGGCATCCCGCTCCTGATCCAGCTTCTGCCGGATCTGCTCCAACTCACTGGAAGCCTCATCCGTCGCAGCTTCCACTGCTTCGGATTCCTTTACGGTTTCCGGTTCCTCCTTAGGCGCTTCATTGCTCTTATTCTTGTTCTTTTTGTTTTCCTTCTCAGCCATGTCTTAGGCCTCCTGTGTTGGTTCTTCATCAGTGCCCTGCGGCAGCTGCTTTGGGCCCTGGCCCGGCTTGGAGAACATCTGTGACAGGTTCTCCGCAAAGTAGCTCAGGCGGGCGGTGACTTTGGCGTAATCCATGCGGGTGGGACCCACCACACCGATGAGGCCCTGCATCCCTTCGCCAATGTCAAATTTTGTCACGACCACTGAGGTGTCCCGCAATTCCTGGGCCACATTCTCAGGACCGACAATAATCTGCGTTTTCTCCCCGCCCATAATTGCGGGAAGATTGGAAATGGCATCTTCATCCAGGGTGCTCAGCACCTCCTGCGCCTTTTCCACATCGTGATACTCCGGCTGGTGCAGAAGTCTGACCTGACCACGAACAGCAACCTCCGCATTCTGGTGACTTTTCAGCACCTGCTGTGTGAAGTCCACAATTACCGGAACCAGGGAGGCAGCTGCACCGGCATTTTGAATCACCCGGTTCAGAAGCTCTGCCGTAAACTCCTCAGCGGGAATCCCCGCCATACTGGCATTGAGCACTGCGCTCAGCAGCTTCAAATCCGTTTCCGTCACATGGAGAGGAAGCTTAATGAGCCTGTTTTTGACCACATCCGCCGAGGTCATCACCACAAGGATGAACTGCCCTGCCTCTGCCATCAGGATCTCAAAGCGTTTCACCGTCGCACCGCCGCGGCGGGCCGCCACGGTATAGGCCGGAAGGTCTGTGGCCTGAGAGACCAGCTTTGCCACCTTATCCAGAACCTTGTCAAACTCCTGCATCTTCATTTCCATGGCCCTGTTCAGGTCTTTGGTTTCGTCAACGCTGAGTTTATAACCCTGCATCAGCTCGTCTATATACAGACGATAGCCTGCCGGGGAAGGAATCCGTCCTGCTGAGGTGTGAGGCTGTTCCAGCAGCCCCATTGTGGTGAGGTCTGCCAGTTCATTTCGGATGGTGGCAGAGGAGTAATTCATATCCGGCATGGAAGCAATGGCCTTAGAGCCCACCGGCTCCGCTGTTCTGATGTACAGATCTACAACCGTCTGAAGAACTTTCTTTTTTCGGTCTGTCAGCTCCATGGGATCATCTCCTTTTGTTAGCACTCCTTTCTCTCGAGTGCTAAAGATACTATACAACTCAGAAGGCCCATTGTCAAGGGGCTCTGAAGATTTTATTTTGAACAATTTGTGAAAAAGGGAGTCCAGGCATAAATTCCTCTCTTTTTCTTTCAAATCTCGCCTTTCGCCTTGTTCTGCCATACAATTCATGGTATCATATTTCCCGGAAAGGACGGATTCTATGTGGACGATATACATTCTTCAATGCAAAGATAACACGCTATACACGGGCATTACAGACAATCTTCCCCGTCGGCTTGCTGCGCACAGTGCAGGTCGGGGGGCAAAATATACACGAGGTCGGGGGCCGGTTGCTCTGGTATACACCGAACAGGCAGAAGATAAGTCCTCTGCCCTGCGACGGGAATCGGCCATCAAGAAATTGACACGCACGGAAAAACTGGAACTGTGTCAAGCGCAGGCGTCCATTCATTCATAAAAACACGGTACAGGCCATCCGCCTTGTGCCCTTTGGGGTGGATCGTCACCGGATAACAGGAAAGCGTCGGGAAACAGAATCAGATATCCCCCTAAAGCAGACCGTGGAAATCACCAGACCTACTTTAGGGGGATATGACATGGTTCCATTCTTTCAACCAGCCCCTGAGCAGAATGAAAAAGCTTTCTCACTTCTGACACCTGACAGCGGAACCTTCATATTTCGGAAGCGATTCTTTGGCCAGTTCCACATAATGCCGGGCCGCAGAAACCATATCCGCAATCTGCTCTTGGGACACTTCCTTTACCACTTTGGCAGGACTTCCCAGAAGCAAAGACCCAGCAGGAGCCACCATCTTGCCGGTAACGACTGCACCTGCCCCCACCAGGCAATGATCTCCCAGTTTGGCTCCCGTGAGAATTACAGAACCCATTCCGATGGTGCAGCAGTCTCCGATTTCACAGCCATGGACAATGGCACCATGACCAATGGTGCAGTTTTTTCCAATGGTGGTCTTTTCATGCAACACACAGTTGTCCTGAATATTGGTGCCTGCCCCAACAGAAATTGAGCCGCTGTCTCCTCGCAGCACCGCCCCATACCAGATGCTGACATTCTCCTCCAGCGTCACATCTCCCACCACTGTGGCATTGGCTGCCTTAAATGCACTGCCCTGTCTTTTCTGTTCCATGGAAACTCCTTCTTTCTTAATATTGATGGTGGTATCTTAACACAGCATCCGATTTATTTCAAGAAAAACCATTTTTCTGTAAAAAGGCATTTACAAACCGGAATGGCAGGCGTATAATGGCACGCAGAACAATTAAAGAGGTGTGGTAAATGAATCGCGATCTAACCGTGGGGAAACCATCTGCCGTGTTGTGGAAGTTCTGTTTACCCCTATTCGGAAGTGTCATTTTCCAACAGCTGTACAATATCGCCGACAGCCTGGTTGCAGGCAAATTTATCGGTGACAATGCTCTGGCTGCCGTGGGAAATGCCTATGAAATTACTCTGCTGTTCCTTGCTGTATGTTTTGGATGTAACATCGGCTGCTCTGTGGTTACATCACAGAAATACGGAGCGAAACAGTATGGCGAAACCCGAACCACCGTCTACACCACATTGATTTCAACCGGTGTGCTCTGTTTGGTTCTGATGCTGATCGGATTTTTCGGTCTGGACAAAATGCTTCACATCATCAATACGCCTGATGATGTTTTTGCGGATACCAAGTGCTACTTAGATATCTATATCCTAAGTCTCCCCTTTGTCTTTTACTACAATGTGGCCACCGGTGTCTTTACCGCACTGGGAGACTCCAAAACCCCATTTATTTTCCTGGTATTTTCTTCCATTGCAAACATCGGTGCAGACATTCTGTTTGTAAGCGCATTTAAAATGGGTGTCGCCGGCGTGGCCTGGGCTACTTTGATTTGTCAAGGAATCAGCTGCGTGCTGGCCGTCTTTACCGTGTTGCTGCGGCTTAGGAAAATCCCTTCCACCGGAAAAGTTTCTGTCTTCTCCTGGTCCATTCTGGGAAGCATTTCTGTGGTTGCCATTCCCAGTATGCTGCAGCAGAGCTTCATTTCCGTAGGCAATATCATCATTCAGGGCATTATCAATTCCTTCGGCCCTGAGGTCATGGCAGGCTATGCCGGTGCAATCAAGCTGAATAATCTGGTTGTAACCGCCTTTACCACCCTTGGCAACGGTATTTCAAACTACACTGCGCAGAACCTTGGTGCGGGCAAGGCACAGCGAATCAAGGAGGGCCTGCGGGCTGCCCTGAAGCTTGTCTGGGCCATATGCATCCCCCTGTCTCTGATTTACTTCTTCGTGGGCGACAAGCTCATGCTGCTGTTCCTGGACAACCCCACAGGCGGTGCCATGGCAGCCGGCGTACAGTTCCTCCGGATCGTCGCTCCCTTCTATCTCATTGTTTCCACCAAGCTGGTATGTGACGGCGTCCTTCGTGGTGCAAAGCTCATGAAGCTGTTCATGGTCTGTACCTTCAGCGATTTGCTCCTCCGTGTGGGCCTTGCAAAAGTGCTCTCCACCTTCCTGCATATGGGAAGCATCGGCATCTGGCTGTCCTGGCCCATCGGCTGGGCAATCGGAACCGCATTGTCCGTTTTGTTCTATAAAAAGTGGATTCATTCTGAAACAGAAAAAGTACATTGATAACATGGCGGTCCATTCCTCAATTTGCGTTTAAGAAAAGCTGCAAACAGCCGTAGAAACCCGATCATAATTTCGGGATTTTGCGGCTGTTTTCCTTTATTCTAAAAAAACGCTACAATTTCGTTTTCTTTCTCTGCATTTCTTTGTCTTACCCATTTTGATAACCGGTAATTAATATGCAGGGATTTTCTTTCTGATCAAGCCAAAGCAATGTCTTTATCATATCGGGTTCTGACAGCCCCACACAACCGCCTGTTGCCCCCTGGCTGCAATGCAGGAAAATGGCACAGCCACGATCCGGAATGGTGTAGGGTGGAGTGTTGTATTGAATCACGCAGGCGTAGGCATAGGAATCCAAATAATCCTGCAAATGCTCCACATCGTCGTAGTTCCAGGTCTCTGTGAGGGCAGGGTCGTTTCTCTCCTGCCAGGTATTAAAATAAACAGAGTCCCCGTCACAGACCCAGTCCGAATTCGGGGTGACATCCCGCCATGGCATCTGAATGCCTTCCGGCTTTTCCCCATTGCCAAAGGCAGTGCCAAGTCTCCACAGTCCAGCCGGTGTTGTGTTTGTATTGCGTTTCCGATTATGGGCGATGCCATTCGAGCCGGTGTGTCCATGCATCCGTGTGAGACCGGCTGCCGGAGCCCAGGAGTTGTCTTCCTGTCTGTCATAACAGGTCGTATAGGTCTGTACTCCGTCCGTTTCTCTGGCTGCAACTAAAATCAGTTGATTGCACCCCAGATCATCCAGAGCGGAAAAATTCAATCCTTCTACTGCCATCCACTTTTCCAGAAATTCCATGTCCGTACACCCTTCATCCCTTGGAAATTCCGCTTCTCTTGCCATATCCCAGGTGGACGTGGTATCTCCCGGCTGAGGCTGAATGGGCTCTCCGGATTGCGGTACAGACTCCGGCAACGCCGGAAAAACCACTCCTGTTATCGCTGGCTCTGTTTTTATTGTTTCTTCTGTCTCTTCCGTTTTTACGGGTTCCGTCTGAGCCGGCTCCTCTTTATCGATGTTGGATGCAGGCCGGATTTCATAGATTACAGTACCTGTTTTCTCATCCAGCCGATACAGCCAGTATTCTTTTTCATTTGGTCTGTATCCTGCCAGAATCCGTTCCCCTTCCGTCCCAAGGCTATCCAACTCCTCTGAATTCAAAATCAGATTGGAATACTCCGCCACAGGTATTCCCTCACTTTCTTTTGTCCAGGCAGACGAAGCCTGTTCCCGATACAGATGGATGCCTACGGCATCATGGTTCACATCTTGCCGGAAGGTTGTACTATGGTCGTAGACCGCACTATAAATCAGGGTAAACGACATATAGTGGCTGTAATAATCACTCTCAGACCAATCAGTAACTTGTGAAGCGGCGATTTTTTGCCTTACATGGATATCGGTCAGCATCGGGTCAAATGCCAAACCCTCCACCTCAAAAGCCAGCGTCCCCGGCTCTGCTTTCATCTGTTCTATCGTCGCTGTAGCTGCAATCCGTGCAGATTCCATTTCTTCCTCCGAAAAAGGAAAGACCGTTATTTCCTCCGGCTGACGAAAGATCTGGTACTCTTTTTCTGCATTTTCCTCTGTATACTCCGATTCTGTTGTTTCAGGTATCTTCTGCTGTTCTGTTGCCTCCCTCAGAATAACGGTTTCTGTATTCGTGCTCTCTTCCACGCTTTCGCCGCAGGCCGAAAAACACAGCACCATCATGAGAGCCATACAAATAAAACTTACGGGTTTCATAGGGTCCACTCCTCATCTTATTTGATTTCCCGATAAAGAAACGGCACCTCTTCTCTACCGGGTTACTCCCATTGTAGAGAAGAGGTGCATCACGGACATGCAAGTTGCTGCATCAGGACTGCATCTTTTGAATTTTTGTGGAACATCCGTTGACATCAATATAAAACTCAATCTTCGCAACTTCCCGGAGCTGTTCTCTCCTATCATAGACAATATAACTTTCACTGGCTGCGTCCACTTCAGATAATATGGAAGATGGTGCTGTAAGCAATTCCACGGAGTTCATATATACAGATGCAAATTCAGAGACAATCCCGGACACCTGAACCTCTTCAAAAAAGCCCTCTGCCGAAAAGTTAACGTTCAATATGGTTCCGGTCTGGTCATCGACCTGTAAGCCGATGTTTTGCAGCTGTTCTGGGTTCTTATTTCCCAGAGATACATTCCAAATTACATTCATTTTTTCCCGTTCTTCCTCCGAATAACAGAGAAATGCCATACAAACAACCGAAAAATCTTCATAATTTGCAGGAATCAAGTGATATTCTGCATAGGGTCTCAACCCTGACAGGGCAGCCTTTCTCACTTCCTCCTCCGTCATTTTTGCGTCCGCCCCAGTAATACTAAGCTGTTTTTCACAGAGCAGCGACAATTTGTCCTCGTAAGACAACGCCACAGGCATTTTGTCACCTGGTATGGGAATTTCCTCCATCTCCAAATAATAAACCTTTTCCGTTGCAGGCGCATCCTGGAATTGTAACATTGTTTTCGGAAGTCTGCCGCACAAAAGAAGAATGGCGACTGCCAGAAGAAGGATACAACCATTTTTAATCCGGCGCATTTTCCTGTCCTCCTGTTTGGTTCAGCGTTACAAGCACCTGCGTACCTGCACCCGGAGAGCTGATGAACTTCATATGTCCATGATGGAGTCTTACAATTTCCTTGCACAGTGCCAATCCCAGTCCTGCACCGCCTTGTTTCCGGGATCGGGATTTATCCACACGATAAAACGCCTCCGTAATTCTTTCCAGTTCCTCCGAAGCGATCCCCCGCCCCGTATCCTTCACCTGAAATTGGCAGCCATCGGGAAGGATGGTTCCGCTAAAAAAGAGGCTCCCCCCGCCCTCCATAGATTTTGCTGCATTGTCCAGAAGATTGTATAAAAGCGACTTGATCAAGTCCGGCTCAAAATATACATTCCCGTGTACTCCATGGAACGTAAACCGGATGTTTTTCTCCCGGAATCCCGGACTGACCGTCTGTGCCACTTCCTGTACAAAGCCGTATAAGTTAACTTCCTGCATGGCAATCTCTTCCTTACGAAGCAGCAAAAGCTCCAAAAGCCTGTGAGATAAACGCTCCAGCCGTTTCCCCTCAGAAAAAATATAGTCCGCTGCCACCAGTCGTTTTTCTTCCTTCAGCTTGTCCTGTCGGAGTAAATCTGCATAGCCAATCATGGTGGTCATAGGTGTCTTCAATTCATGGGAAAATGCTCCCATAAATGCTTCTTGACGCTCCATTTCGGACTCCAGTTTGCGGATGTTTTCCTGAAGGTTATCTGCCATACAATCAAAATCCCTGGATAACTGTCCAAATTCGTCCGCCGATGTCAGGTTGGTACGCACCGACAAGTCCCCGTCTGAGATTTGCCGCACTGCAACCGTTAGTTTTCTAAGCTTCCTGGTTAGTCCAAAAGCAAATACAGCTGCGGTAAGAACCCCCACCAAAACTACCACAATATAACTTCTATAAAAAATTTGTAACTGCATATCCCGATTTTTATAGACAGAAGACAGATCATATCTTGCTAACACCATCATCATTCCATGGTCCAAAGTCAAAGAACTTTGAATCAGTACCCCATAGCCATGGGTATCTTTCAAATAGGTGTACGCACATTGATTTTCTTTTTGGGAAAGCGCAACACCGGTGGAAAGACAATCAGGAGCGTTTTGATAGATCACTGCGTCGTCCACGGTGAGCAAAATCCCCTGCGCCCCTGTCTTTGTGCTTTGAGCAAGGGCATCTGTGATACTTTTGTCGTCACTGCGCAGAGAACACAGAAGAGACAGGGTATACCGCATGGATTGATAATTCTCTAAGATAACCGCAGTCTGTTCGGATAATGCCCCATGAAATGAAACTGTGATCAGGACCGTTCCGCCGATTCCGAATGTAAGTGCAATCAGCAGCACAATGCAAAGCATCAGCTTCAACCGAAAACTCAAACCTTACACCTCCAGACGATATCCAACAGCATATACCGGCTTCACTTTTTCCTCCCACCCCACTTTTTTCTTCATACGCTGCACATGAAGTTCTACGGTGCGTGTATGGTCTGGGTAATCACTTTCCCAAACACGCTCATAAATGGTACTTTTATATAGAACGATACCGGGATTTCGTGCAAAAAGCAGGAGAATCTCATATTCTTTTCTGGTTAATGGGATTTCACAGCCATTTCTGGAAACGATCATAGAAAGCGTGTTAATCTCCAAACCACCCACACATATTGTGGTTTTCAGCTTCCCGTGACGGCGCAGCACCCCTTCCACTCTGGCCAGCAGCTCCAAAATATCAAACGGTTTTACAATATAATCCTCGGCTCCCATTCTAAGCCCCTTTACCCGATCACACACTCCACTTTTGGCAGTAATAAAAATTACAGGAGTTTCGGTAGAGCGTATGTACTCCATCAGTTCAAACCCGTCTATCCCCGGCAGCATCACATCCAGCAAAATCAGATCATAACATTCCTTCTCAATCAGATCAGCTGCCTTTATTCCATTGTCCACACATGTACACTGATAGCCGGCATCAGACAGGCTTATTTTCAGCAAATCAGAAATTGGTATTTCATCTTCCACAATCAGAATCCGAACCAATGTAATCCACTCCAATTATAAAATATCGATTATACTATATCATATCTGCATCATTCATGCATCACAATAGATATAAAAAAGAAAACACTCCAATGGAATGTTCTCTCGTTATGTTGGCATTGCCTATCTTCCTGACTAGGGTAAGTATTGCCGCCCAAAGGGCGGGCCTTTTTATATAGACGTAAAAAAAGAGAACATTCCGGTGGAATGTTCTCTCGTTTGTGTTGGCATTACCTATCTTCCCGACTAGGGTAAGTATTGCCGCCCAAGGGGCGGCCTTTTTATATAGACGTAAAAAAAGAGAACATTCCGGTGGAATGTTCTCTCGTTTGTGTTGGCATTACCTATCTTCCCGACTAGGGTAAGTATTGCCGCCCAAGGGGCGGCCTTTTTATATAGACGTAAAAAA
>JAHHRZ010000008.1 GCA_020025515.1 Oscillospiraceae bacterium
TTTTGAACCGCTGGATGCGTCCATTGGTTTTCGCCTCATTGTACATCCGCTGGATCTGGATAGAAGTGAGCTGTCGGATTTTCACCATACCGATTTGTGGGATGATGTGCTGTTCGATGACATTTTCGTAGGTTGCAGCAGTGGTGCTTCGAATGTGTGGCTTTGCGTAGGTGTCGAACCAAAGGCGGCACCACTCCGCCACCGTGTAGTCGCCGTTGTGGTTGTGCAGTGGGACTCCTCGATTCTCTTGGATTGCTCGTCGCAGTTTCTCTTTGCACTCCGCCTGCGTTTTCGCAGACACACTTTTCTGAATGGCTTTTCCGGTAACGGGATCGAAGCCCTGTGTGTATCGGCCTTCCCATCGACCAGAACCATGGGAAGTTAATCCGCAGATTTATATTTGCATTTCATAGGCTCGTTCCTTTCTTTGAATCGTTTTTCTTTGTTTCAGCGGTGCATTTTTTGCAGCCAAAACCCCGTGACCTTCCTACTTTGCAGAAGATCACGGGGTTTCATCTATATATTGGATCATATCAGAAATATCAAACCTATGGATTTTCATAGGCTGTCCATAGTATTTGGTCGAAACAAGTTTTCCGGATGGATCGCACTCGGCAGTAAAACTTAAATCCACTATATGCACTTTTTGTCCAAAACAAATTGCCCATTACTAGAAAAGAAAGCAACCTGATCGAAAATTGAGACGATGTGGAATTTTTTGCAGGTGTATGCTATAATGGCCTCAAAATAGCCCTGCAAAATAAAAATTCAATGGGGAAAGCTGTGGATTTCAGAAACATTAAAGTCGAATACCGAGACACGCCTGAAAGGTTTCATGAGGCGGCAGATGAAGTGATCGTCTATCTGATAAAAAACATGCTTGCACTAAATACCACTGAAGAAGTATGTTCTCAGTTAATGAATATCAATAAAAGGAATTTCGCATCGAAGATTAATCAAGGGATATGGACCCTGTACAAGGCACGTTATGGTGAGGCTCTTTCTGCCTTTTGTACGGAAAAAAACTGATTGCGAGGGGATGTTGGCAGTGTATGAGAGGCACACATCGTGTATTTGATCCAAGCAGAAAACTGCCCGAGGGAACAGAGATCTCTACGCTGCCAGAAACAGACGATACCACACCGTAACAAAGGAGCGTTCTATGAAAAGAGAATGGAAGCAAATTTTATGTATTACAGGATTTATGCTGATAGGTGCATTACTGGGATATGTTGTCGCATCCGAACAGTACGCAATTCTTGCCAATCCGGAATTTCTTAGCTCATTGGCTGAGCATAATCTTCAGATCCCTGAACCGTTTACATATTTACATGCGATTCTTGGTTTCTCCTTCCTTTTTGCCGGCATTCCCACTGGAGTCATAATTTATTGTTACTTTGCAGATAAATACCTGAAAGCTTCGACACCCAAAGTTGCCATAGCAATTTTTACATTTCCGATTTATGTGATAATCGGTGTGATTTGTGCCTTGCCGATTTTGATTTATAAGATGTTTGTTCTCATGAGGTGAAGGGGCGTATGCCACGACATTTTATGATCTTATATTCCGGCCTTTCAATCATTCATTGAAAAAAGGTGAAACTTTACAAGTACCAATTTATGGAGTATTGTTCCGGATGCGGAAACGTGACTTTGGATATTTGGGTCTGCCCGATACCGCATTGCTGATTGCACTGCTGCAGGGAGATTCTAAGAGTTTGTATGGGAACTGCTGGGTTCCTTGCAAGTAGCATGCAACGAGTAAAGGTCAGACAGAGCTGAATTCTGTTTACGTATGTAATTCGTATAGTGCTCCCAGATGGAGTATCGCTGATATGCTGATGATCGTGCGAATGGTGAATGAACAGGGGAGTATTGGGTGGCGAACAGCTTTATTGGGGGCTGGCTCCTGCTTCCGACCAGATGCTCCGGTTATTCAAGCATATATAAATTCAAACAGCAATTCAAAGGATAGACAACGGGCCTATTCCAGCATAATCTCCTTCACAGAGAGTTTCTTGATTTTCTCAGAGTACACATACATGAGAATTTCGTAGGAAACAGCAAAGATGGCTGCTGAAATCCAGAAGGCCAAATGGTCAAATTCATAGACAGCCATCATTCCGTCGGCATTTTCAACTCCAGCATATACCACATCGACCATCACCCTCAGCAAACCGTACTGATAAAAAGTGCCGAGAATAAAGCCAATCCAGGAGAATCCCCGGTAGCCTCCCAGCAAGGCATTGGCGCATTCCTTCCGGGAATAACCGAAGGTTCGCATAATGGCAATGGTTTTTCGGTTCCCGGTAATCACAGTGGTAATTGACATGAGTAGAGTGGTATAGGCAAGCACCAGGCCGATGAGCAGGATCGTTGCGGCCATGACCTCACTGGAAAGTTCTTTCATACTGAATGCCATCTGGGTCATAGCCGAAAAGCAGAAGGATGCAAAAATTATAAAAAACACCAAAGCCTTTTTGCTTTTCAATGTACTATGTTTCAGCTCCGTTAAAAACAACCCAGTATTTTCGGAATCTTTCCGATGCTTCTTTACTTTCTGTTTTCCCGGCATATCCCGCAGCAGACAGTGGACAGGCTGCCGGAGACGGAACCATGCATAGCCCATTGCCAGTGCGCCAAAAAGAACGGCAGGAAGGATCATTAGGTAGAATGATAGGCCCAAGTGAATTGTAATTTCTCGGGCGGGCAGCATACCCTCCTTTCCAAACATATCATAGAGGCTGGGAAGCATCATCAGGCCCCCCACATATCCAAGGGCAGCACCAATCAGAACACTGAGGCCGAATACCCAGAAATGGGCGGCAATTCTGCCGTTGGAATAACCCATAGCCTTTAAAATGCCAAGATTTTTCCGGTGGGTATCAATATAGTGCTTTACATAAAAAATCAGCATCACCACAGAAGTTACTCCCAGACACCCTCCGGTAACACCACAGGTTACCTGTGCATTGATCTTCTGAGCCTCATAGAGCATCTGCATGGGACCCGGCTGGATCAATTCTTCCAACTGAACCAGGTCAATATAAAAATTCAGAAACATGTTGCAGACCATGACTGCGCAGAAGGCTATGATCATAATGCCAACGAGTTTTGCCGCATCCTTAAACCCAATTACCATTTGATTCACCAGCCAATCTCATAAGCGGACTTCTGAACCTCATTATGGTCCACAGACTGGATGGTGCCGCTGTTCATATGGATCACGGTCTTTGCCATATCCGCAATGTTCAGATTGTGGGTAACCATAACAATGGTAAAGCCCAGCTCTTTTTGAAGCTGACTGATATAGTCCAGCACCTGACGGCCCGTCTCTTCATCCAGCGCGCCGGTGGGCTCATCCAAAAAAAGAACCTTAGGCTTTTTGGCAAGGGCTCTGGCCACCGACACCCGCTGCTGCTCACCGCCGGACAACTCACTGGGATACTTATGCCGCTTTTCAGCAAGGCCCACGGCCTCGATCATAGACATATAATCCTTATTTTTTACCAAGTCTGCACCCATTTTTACATTCTTTTCCACGCTTAAATTGGGCAGCAGGTAATACTGCTGGAAAATAAAGCCCACATTCTCCTTCCTAAAGGCAGTGAGGGCCGCATCTTCCAGCTTGGTGATATCCTTCCCGTCATAGAGCACTTCGCCGCTGTCCGGCAATTCCAGTCCGGAAATGGCATTTAAAAAGGTAGACTTGCCAGAGCCTGAGGGTCCCAGAATGACCACATAGTCGCCATCTTCAATTTTGGCATTGACCTCCTTCAGAACCTGAAATCGACTTTCACCTGTGCCGTAGAACTTGGTTAAATCCTTAATTTCAATCATCTTTTTCCTGCTCCCCCATGCTTTTCAGCAGACTGGTAAAAACCTCTGTTATCATGGTTCCGATTTCCTCTCCAGTAAAGCGGCACATTTTTGTTGCACACAGAGAGGCAATGCCGTGGGTATAAATCCAGAGATGCTGGTAAAGCCGTGTTGCCGTCTCTGCGCCGAGGCCGTAAGGGATCCGCACTGAATCCAGAATCTTTTCATAGCTTTCGTCAATCATCGGCAGCACTCCGCTCAAGGTTGGAATTTCCGGCTGCTCCGACATAAACAGCAGCTGAAACAGCTTTGGCTCCTGAATGGCGAAAAGTATATACTGGGATCCCACGCCCTTAAAGGCTGGTTGATCCTGCAAACCAATTTCCACTCGACTCCAGTATTCATCCTTGGCGGCCCGGAGCACCGCCTGCTCAACCTCCTGCATACTGTCAAAGACCGTAAAAATTGGTCTTGCAGAGCTTCCCAGAGCCTGCCCCAAGGCCCGGGAGGTAAGTGCGTCCATGCCATCCCTGCGAACGATGGAAACTGCGGCCTGTATGATTTCTTCTTTTGTAAATTTTGCTTTTGGCGGCATAATCTTCCTCCTCTTTCTAAATCACTTGTTTTGCATCGCATGATTTATTATAGAGCAGATTATAAATCTTGTCAATAAAAAAGCTGAAAAGAACCGTTTCCAGTCCTTTTCAGCTTTTTCCTTGTTCTGTTGCAATGCCCGTTGCTGGAATTTTGGAACGGTCCTTAGTAGTGTACCATGTATGTAATAATCTTTTTCCACAAGCAGAATTCGTGCTTCCGAAGCAATCTGGATAAGCATCATGCTCCGGCTACTGTTCCACTGCCGCCTTTGTCTTAACCTTACAACCTGCTTCCGTAAGTAAAGCGCTGTGAAAACTGAAAACCCTTTCTTGGAAGTGGTGGCTTTTTTCATCACTTCAATATTCTGCACTTTCCCCAAGGATATGATATTCTTTGCGCACACTGACGACAGCCTCTGAATCAAGGTCCACCACTCCCTTCTAAAGATAAATTATTTGTAATAAAAAGGAATAATAAATTCAATATTTTTGGCGTAGGTGGCAGGAATGGTGACGCAGGTGGAATAAAATACCCTTGATAAAATAGCGTTGCTGTTTTATAATAACAGTACCACTTAATTAATTTGCCTTGATGTTTCGGATATAATAAAGCCATCATGCGCAGATAGGTGGCGAAAAATGTTGATCCTGCAAGAAAGACTTGCGAAAATAATTAAAACCAGGCGGCTTGACATGGGACTGTCACAAGAGCAATTAGCTGAAAAAATCGACAAATCTATAAGCTTTATCGGGCAGGTTGAACGTGGTGAATGTTTCCCAAAGTTTGAAACACTGCAGGCGTTGGTCGCTTGCCTAGGAATTGATGCAAACGAGTTGTTTGCGGAAAATCCCATTACCCGCGACGATTTAACTGAATTGTGTGATTTGGCCCTGCATATGGATGAAAAGAAGCGCTCACTGCTGATTGAATTTGCGCGACTCCTATACAAAATGCCGCTATGAGAATTTGGAGAGATGCAAATATGCGTGTTGCGATCTGCGATGATGATATGACAGACTTACACGCACTTCAGAAAGCCGTAAGTGCCTTTGATCAATGCGGAACGATGGATGTCTGTTCCTTTTCCAGTGCTGCTGAACTTTACAAGTCCGAAATGACAAGAAATTTTGACATTGTTATTTTAGATATTGAAATGGCACCTCCCAATGGATATGACATTGCAAAGCGGTTAGTGGAAACCGGGTCGCCACCAATTATTATTTTTTTAACCAACAGCATGGCATATACGCTCAGAGGATACGGCATTGCGTTCAGGTATCTCACGAAGCCAATCGAGCAGGCCCAACTAAACAACGCACTATTAGCAGCTGTAAAAGAATGCTCTGCAAAACGCTTTGTCTTTTCTGTGGACAGCTCTTCGCATGTTATCCGAATGGAGGAAATCTATTATTTTGAGGTGTTTAATCACCATACAATCCTCCACACTATAGACCAGGCATATACATTCCGTGCCACGTTGAAAGATATAATAACAGAACTTCCCATGGGTTATTTTGGACTCCCGCATCAAAGCTATATCGTTAATTTCAGTCATGTAAAAACAACAATGGCAAAAGAAATTCACCTGACCAACGGCGCTGTCATACCTATCGCTCGCCGGAAACAACAGGACTTTGATAAGCAGTTCCGCATGTATCTGAGGAGATAGATATGTATTATTTTGTAGAGATATCCTGTGTTATGGCGGAAATGTGGATGATCCACTTGTTCCTAAGTAGTTTTTTTGAACGAAGAAACAGCAATAGATTGCTGCAGATGCTGTTATATTTTATTGCCGGTGCAATTGTGGCGACTCTATCCTTAATGGAAGGGCTTGTTTTTGCCCGGCTTATTTTTGCAGTTATCAGCGTCTTTGTGATATGCATTGCGCTATTTAGAGCACGTCCTTTTTCGGCTGTTATTTCCAGTGTTAGCTTCTGTGCAATCATTGCCGCAACGGATATTGTGTCCGCTCTCGTATTCCAGATCTTTGGAGTCCCAAATGACGCATTGATGGAAAATCATACCTTCAGACCCTTATATCTTGTGGTATGCCATATCATTATGCTTTGTCTTGTTATTCTGGTATGTTTGATAAATCAAAAAACTAAACGGGAAATATCACTTAAAATTCTGCTCCCCGTCACTCCATGTTGGATTATTTCTATTTTGCTTTGTTTCTTACTTACCTGGCAGTGTTTCGTGAAACAATACGAGCTTCATCCAATGTTTGTTGTCGTATTACTTGGATTGCTATACACTAGCATTATTGTGATCTACTATACCAATCGCATTCACGATCAGGCGCAGGAGAAAAAGGACTGGGAAATTGCTGAGCATCACTACTCAATGCAGCAAGAGTATTATGATCAACTTCGCATTCAGCAGGAGGAAACCCGGGCACTCTGGCACGACATTAGTAAGTATCTCCGAGCATCCAAAGTCGAAGCATCGGAAGGAGCATTGGCACAAGTCCAGGATATGTTGGATTCTATTTCCTGCGTGGTAGATGTAAATAATCGAGTGGTCAGTGTAATTCTTAATGAATATGTGCAGACTTCTCGTAATTGTCAAATTGAGTTAGCATTGGATGTACACGTACCAGAGGAGCTTTTTGTTACAGCGGCAGATCTCTATGTGCTCATTGGCAACACCTTGGATAATGCGATTGAAGCCTGTATGGAGCTTCCGGTAGAAAAACGAAAGATATCGCTCCTTTTGAGAACGCACAATAACATTCTCTTCTACGAAGTGCAAAACCCATATGACCCGCACCATCTTCATCGAATTAGGAGCAACTATCACGGGTTTGGACTGAAAAATGTTGAACGATGTGTGGGTAAGTACAATGGAAAGCTTGAGATATGCAACGACAACCAATTATTTAGAGTTACTGCCTATTTAAACAGCATTTGAGCAAAAAGACCTCCTGGAACAGGCTGAATTGTTCCAGGAGGCTTTCTGTTTTTGCACTATTGTAGGACTAACGGTAGCGTCAAATCATCAATCCACAGCATCCCCTAAGGTACAATAAACTGCGCAAAATGGTGGGATATAAAATATATCCAGTAGATTCTCCGTTGATCCTATTTTACAGGTTTTGATTATACAACACAATCAGGTATTTTTGTTAATCGAGATTCTCCAGGAACTCTTTAAGCTCCGGACTATCCTTCAAAAAAGCCGTATCCGCATCCTCGCAGAGGGCATGGATCAGTGCCTTTTGCGCCCTCTGCCCAAATCCCGGTTCGCTGTCCTTGGTTTTGATGTGACGATAAAGCGGAGATTGGTTGAGATCCCATTTCTTCGTGATGGATTTGAGCATGGGAACAAGTACCTTTAGACACTTGATCCGATTTTTACAGGAAGAATACAGCTGAAAATGCGCCACATAGCTGTTGTATTCCCATAAGTCAAACAGCTTTGCCGCCTGCGCATCCACATCCGCAATGTACGCCGCATCCTCAAGCCGCTTCTCTTTGATCGCAATTTCCATGAGCGTCATAAGCGTTGTATGCACTGCGTTGTTTGCTGACAGTAATTTTTCTTCCACCATTTTGGAAGCTTTCGGTAACTCTCCCTGTGCAATCAACAGATTCGCCTGAATCTGCTTCTTATCCACTGGGCTTGGGTCGGACATCGAATCCAAAAGCGCCTGCGCACCTGCATAATCCTTCTTTTGCAGCAGCTTGGAAATCAGAGGCACAAGGGCCTGCTCTCGAATCGCCGTTTGACTGCTTGCAGCCCCGCGGCGATATAACGACTCAATTTCCGCCTGATATTCCTCAAGCCGGTGATCCTTGGGTGCCTTCATGGTCAGCGCGCCATCCAGCAGCATTGCAAGACTGCACACCAGCTGATCACAGGTGGGATATTCCTTCAGCTTGGACATGGCCAAATCATACCCGGCGGCAAAACCGCTTTGCTCCATCGTTTCAGAAACTTGGTTCAGGAAAACAGCCACTTCTTGTTCGGTAAGATCATCCTGAAACGAGAGCAGTGTGTTTAAGTCCGTGTCCAGAAGCCGGGCAAGCGCAGGCAATAAGGTAATGTCAGGATAAGAAATTCCTTTTTCCCATTTATTGACCGCCGGAGTTGTGACACCCAGATAGCTTGCAACTTGTTCCTGGGTGTAATTTTTAGCCAACCGGCGCTGTTTGATCGTTTCATGTATTTTCATGTCTTTCAGTCTCCCTTGCAGTTCATCTGTATGATTATTGTAGCAGTCGGAACGGTACTTTTCCATTGACCGCTTTTTAACTTTCAAGGGAAAAAATTAACTGTAAATCAAATAGCGCATTTTTCTATGCCGTAATACAGCCACAGGGTTTACTGATTTGCTTTATTGAGGATTGCAGCAATCGCTTCCGGAGCGCATTTGTTGACTTCATGGCCTGCGCCGGGAATCATGTGTAGTTGCGATTGCGGCAGCAGTGCGTTCAGCTGTTTGGCTGCCTTTTTGTTTGCCTGATCCTTTTCTCCGCAGACAATAGTCACGGGACATCTCACTTCCTTTAGCTTGGAGCTGAAATCCAAAGAGCGCATAGAGTGGGACAGTTTTATCATGTCGCTTTTCGAGATGCCCATAGCTTGAAAGGCTTTGCGGGGCATACAGCGGAAGAGGAGATTTTGAAAGTCGATCAGCAAGGTGGGAACCTTGTACTGTACCCCAATCAAAATCAGAGCGGATACCTGATTCCTATGCCGGATGGCGTAATCCAGTGCGAGGATGGCTCCCAAGGAAAGACCGCAGAGGACAAACGGTTCTGCGGTATCTGCGTATCTGCGCTCAAGCCGAGCGAAAACATTGGAATAGGTGGCATCCTGCCCATCCAACGAAAAAAGCTCCGGGCAGTCTGTATCAGAGCAGGACACCTGGTTCACTACTGATTTCCAATCCTGTGCGCTCTGCCCCAAGCCATGTAAAAAGACAATCTTCATTTCTGTGTTCTCCTATAAATCATTGACCATGATATATTCTTCTTCGTTTTCACCGACAACATGAAATCCGGCTGCCTGATACATGTTTACCGCATAATTTGCTTTCTGAACCGACAAGGAAACCTTTGGACAGCCCTGCGATTTCAAAGCGGAAAGAAGCCCCTGTAACAGGGCAGTTCCGATGCCATGCCCACGGTATTCTTGATATACGGACATCGCCAAGGAGGGGGTGTCATCATCGATGTGTCCGTAATCCTTCATAATCCGCACCCAGACAGCTCCCACGATTTTCCCCTGCACCTCGGCACCCCAAGCCCTGTCGTGTTTTCGTGTTCCGAAGTCAACAATATATTCCTGCATTTCCGGAAGCGCTATTACGGATCTGGGAGGCGGCTGAACGCCATCCGGAAGATAGATTGCTTCATACAAAAAGTCGCTTAGCTGAGCATATTCCTCTTGTTTCATCTCTCGTATGATGTAGTTCATAACCAGCTCCTCATATGGCAGTCCAGTGCCTCGCAAACGCAGCGTATCGGTTTTTGCTCACTTCAACAGTTATTTTCCATCATTATATCGGGACTTTTCGTTTTATTCAACTGCAAAAGTAAAAAAGGTTTGAGACCGTAACGAAGAGAATTTAAGATTTCATTCTATAGAGAACCCAAACTTCTGTGCTGTCTCAAACCTCAGTAGGTTAACAAGGGGTTGGTAGTGCGAGCAGAAGGGAGACTATTGTTATCCTGCCGAAGGGGGAGAATCAGCCTGTTGGGGTCTGGAGGCGGCGGTACAGACGTTATTTGTGCAGGAATGTCGGAATACCGTCCATATGCAGCTGCTGACAAGCGGCAGACGGAACATATTATGGAGAGGATCGCTGCGTGAGTGATGCAAAGCGGCTGGGGTCAATGATCCCACCCGCTTTCCGTGCGGCGAGAAACCTTACAAGGACTGTAAGTATGATTTTAGAGACATCTATGGTATCCTTGAAGTACAACATAAAGGAGGGATTCCAATGGAGCCTATTTTGAATATTGAAAACCTGACCAAGGTTTACGGAAACACCCAGAGCCAGACCACAGCGCTGAACGGCATGACTTTTCAGGTGATGCCCGGTGAATTCCTGGGCATTATGGGAAGCAGCGGTTCGGGGAAATCCACCCTGCTCAACTGCATTGCAACCGTGATCCAGCCCAGCGGGGGAAGTATTTCTGTGCAAGGAAAGAGCCTTGCAAAGCTGGGCGGCAAGGAGCTGGCGGCATACAGAGGGAAAACCGTTGGCTATCTGTTCCAGAATTTTGAGCTTCTCGATAATCTGACCGCCCGGGAAAATATTCTGCTCCCCACCACCCTGCATGAGGTATCTGAAAAGGAAAGCAGGCAGCGACTGAAGCAGCTTGCCGATTATCTGGAGATTGCCGATGTGCTGGATAAATTCCCCACGCAGATGTCCGGCGGACAGCGCCAGCGTGTAGCGACTGCCCGGGCTCTCATCCTGCATCCCCGGCTCATTCTGGCGGACGAGCCCACCGGCGCTCTGGACTCCAAAAACGCAAAAAATCTCATGGAAAAGCTCTCCGGCCTCAATGAGGAGGAACAGGCAACCATTTTGATGGTTACCCATGATTCCAATGTAGCAAGCTTTTGCAAACGAATCCTGTTCATTCAGGACGGTGTGATTTTTCATGAGCTGCGTCGGGGAGAGGAATCGCAGCGGGATTTCTACGAGCGTATTCTGCAGGTAATGGCCCAGTTGGGAGGAGGAAGCAGCAATGTTCTCTGATCTGATCCTTCGCAACAGCAAACGCAGCCGCAAGGAGAATGGGCTGTTTTTCAGCTCCCTTGTGATTTCTATTGTGGCGTTTTATTTGATCTTATCTCTTTCCAAACAGGATGTGATGATGTTCCTTCAAAAAATGGAAAGCGATGCGGTAAATAAGCTTCTGCTGTTAGTTCCGGTGTTTTATGTACTGACCTTGGGAATTTTATTCTTCCTGATTTACTTTGCCTGTAAGTATCAGCTCCAGCGCCGCAGACATGAATTTGGGGTCTACTTGATGATGGGCATGAGGCGTGGAACCCTTTTTTCCTTGCTCATGGCAGAGGACCTGATCAGCAGCCTTCTTGCGCTGGTGATTGGAATTCCTGTTGCCGTTCTGCTGTCCGAAATAATCAGTCTTGTGACGGCGAAGACGGTAGGAATGGGAATCATTGGGCATCGGTTTTCCCTGTCCGGATCGGCACTTGTGTTCACGATTGTTGGCTTTTTGGGAATCAAGCTTGCGGCGTTTTCCATTCTCAGTTCTAAAATCTGCCGCCAGGAGATTGGAGGCCTGTTAGGAGACGAGCCGGAGGTCACCAAAAAACAGAAGCCCCAATCTGTCTATATTCTTTCCTTTTTTGGTGGGCTTGCCTTGCTGGCAGCAGCATACACCATGGCCATTGGGGGAACGGCGTGGCAAATTCCGGGAATGATGTTTGTGACAGAACTGTGTGGCTTCTTCGGAACGCTCCTGCTGTTCTACGGTATGCGAATTCTGATTCAGTTTTTCGCCAAAATGGGAACCGGAAAGCTCCGGGTGTTTAACATTCGGCAGCTGGAGGAAAATGTAATCCATCAATCTACTACCATGGCTATCAGCTCCCTGCTGATTCTGGCGGCACTCTGCTGCTTTGGTGCCGGCGTGGGAATTGTGGGTACAAACGCCCAGAATGACGATCATGTTCTGGACTACACCTTTGACAGTTATGACGATATACCCTCTGAGGAAGTGCTGCCCACCGTTCAAACCATGTTGGAAGAACAGAATCTGGCAGAACAGTTTTCAGATTTGCTTCCTATGCGCATCGGTCACATTCGTACCACAGACGCATATGAAGGGGTCTTTCAGATGGATTCTGTCATGGATGCCATTGCCGCACTTCCGAACTCTTACGAACAGGATGTTCTTCTCAACAATTTGAGTTATACAGATAAGCCATATCTAATCATGCAATCAGACTATAATAAACTGTTGGAGCTTGCGGGGAAGCCGACTTTAGATCTTGCCCCGAACGAGGCAGGTGTCTATATTTCAGCGGATTTTATAAATACAGAACGGACGAAGATTCTGAATCAGATCTTTTCAACTCACCCGGAAGCGCAGCTGGATGGAGCGCAGATCTTCCTGACCGGGGAGCTGCAGACCACCAATCTTGTGACGGACCGCTCCATTACCTTGTCCTTTGCGTTGATTCTTCCGGATGAACAGTTCCGCTATTATACCCAGGGGAAATACAATGTTTATGTCAACGGTGTATTGAATCATGAAACTGTAAACGAAATTGGTTTGATGAATGCCATCTCACAGGTCAACAACCGACTGGATGGAGCCAATTTGGACGGGAAAGGAATCAGTTATGAAAGCTATCTGCAAAATATGGGCCGCAGCCTCTTTTACATGGTAGCTGCCGGCTATATCACCATTTACCTGGCCATCATCTTCCTGGTTGTCGCCAATACGATCCTGGGCGTACAGTTCTTAATGAGCCAGCGTAAATCCGGGCGCAGATATAAAACCCTGGTGCGCTTGGGCGCGGATTATGCCGTTCTTCGCAAATCCGGACGGAACCAGGTACAGTGGTTTATGGGTCTGCCCATTGCAGTGGCAGCGTTCAGCAGTCTTCTGGGTGTCAAAGCCATTGTGAAGGGTGCGCTGGCCGGACGGGTTGGCGGCCCTCAAAATGCAATCATGCTGGTATCTGCCGCTATGATATTGCTGCTGCTTGTGGTAGAATATATCTATATCACCCTGGTTAAGCGCTCCAGTGACCGCTATCTGCTGACGCTGATGCAGCCCCAGAGAGAAGAATAAGGAAAGGAGAGGGTCATGATGAAGAAAATTGCAGTCGTGGAAGATGAAATCTATATGCGAGAAGAGCTTTGCAGGATGCTGGAGAAGGCAGGGTACACCCCTGCTGCTCTGGACAGCTTCCAAAACGCAGTAGAAACACTCACGGCCCTTTCCCCTGACCTGGTGGTTCTGGACCTGAATCTGCCGGGAATCAGCGGCTTTCAAATTTGCCGGGATCTGAAGCAGAAAACCGCTATCCCGGTTCTGGTGCTGACCTCACGGGATCAGATGCAGGACGAACTCCATGCGCTGGAGCTTGGGGCGGATGAATTTCTCACAAAGCCCTGCCGTCGGGAGCGGCTTCTGGCCCGGATCTCCAACATTCTGAAACGCTTCGAGGGCAGGACGAATCTTTTGGAGGGGGCAGATTTTCTCCTGGACCGTACCACCTATACGATTTTCATTCATAACACCTCGGCTGTCCTGCCTAAAAATCAGGGAAAGCTGCTGGAGGTGCTGCTGCGTGCCAGAGATCGGACTGTTACCGCCCGGGAACTGGCCATGGCGCTCTGGGGAACCGATGAATTTATTGATGAGAATGCCTTGCAGGTCAATATGACCCGGCTGAAAAAGACCATGGCAGGGCTGGGTACCGTGCAGAAGGTGGAAACCCTCCGGGGCCAGGGCTATCGTCTGGAAAGGGGGGGACAGCCATAAAAGATCTCCGCTCCACGTTTATCAGGAATCTTCCCTGGCTGCTGTTGCTAATGTTGGTGGATGCTTTTTCTGCCATGCTTCTTTGGCTGGCGGATGTACGGGCTTTTGAAACCCTATTGGGGATCATTCTGCTGTTCAGTATGTTGCTGTTTGCGGCGGCTTTGCTTTTTGCATGGTTTCAGGAACGGAAAAAGGAAAGATTCTTTCTTGCGTTTCTTACTCAGCCGGACGGCCTGGGGGAGGAGCAGCTTCTTAGCTCTGTAAGCCGCCGGGAACGGCAACAGTTGGAGAAAATGATCGCCCTTCTGCACAATCAACAGATGTGTCTTTCTCAAATGAGTGATGACCTTCATGATTATGAACAATACGTGGAAGGCTGGGCGCACGAAACCAAAACGCCCCTGAGCCTCTTAACCATGCTTCTGGACAACCGTCAAGACGAGCTTCCGCCGGAACTTTACAGAAAGCTCAATTATGTCCGCAGTCAGCTTCAGGAAGATGTGACCCAGATGCTCTACTATGCCCGTCTGAAAAGCAGCACCAAGGATTACCGATTCCAGCATTTATGCCTGCGGGATCTTGTGGAAGAGGTTTTGGAGGATTATCTGCCGCTGCTGGAAGAAAAGGAGTTCAGAATTCAAAATTCTCTCCTTGATGAGCAAGTTTTTACGGATTTCCGGGGACTTCGGTTCATCCTGGGGCAGATCATCAGCAATTCCATCAAATACGCAGGCAAGGTACCGGAACTGAACCTCTCCACCCAATGCCGGAAAACAGAAACAATTCTGCGAATCCGGGACAATGGTGCAGGTGTAAAGCAGTGTGACCTGCCCTATATTTTCCAGAAGGGCTTTACCGGGGACAGTACCGACAGCCGGAAAAAAGCCACCGGTATGGGACTATACTTGGCCAAGAAGATGGCCGACGATTTGAAGCTCAAAATTGATGCACAATCGGAATGGGGAAAGGGGTTTGAGGTAGTTATTACGTTTCCTGTGGTATCATATCCTGAAAACGCTTGCCCGATGCAGGGCTCTGTATGGGCAAATCCTGCGGCAGGGAAATCGCATGGGCAGGACAACAGAAAGTGAAAGAACTCCTGACTGTTCGACATCACGAAGGTCAGGAGTTCTTGTATGTTTATTAAAGCGGGATTACTTTTTGAACGCGAAAATTTTCCGATGATTTTCAGCAGGACACAATAACACAGCATCAAAAATACTCCCATGCGCATTGTGCATCATAGCAACATTTTTGCGCGGTTTAAGCATAAGTTTGAAAGCGTTTGCAAATATTGTAAGGTTGGAACGGGATGACTGCAACAGGGGGGGCCAAAGACCGGGAGCGGGAATTGATCCAGAACGCCTGCCGCAGCAGCAGCTTGCCCTCCTGATTGCGCAGAAATAGGGAAAAGTCCTGTGAAAACAGCCTTCAGCTTTCTGAAAGAGATCCTGAAAAATTGTAAATTTTCTGTGAATCGCCTATATTATACACCTGTGCTATTGTATAATCCAAGGGAATCGAAAAATCCACTGACCAGACTTCTTGTTTCTTCCGCATGTTCCAGTGGGACGGAGGAAGTGGCTACATAGTAATAGATTCCATCATCAATAATGGCCGCGCGGCAGGTCCGAAATCCCTCTTCATCCGTGCAGGTCCAAGTCAAATCGTAGCGAGGCATGTTATAAGCGGAGGTGCCGATCACTTCCAGATGTTCTCTGGAAAAACCTGTCATCTCCAGAAGCAGCGCATCCAGGCTTTGTGCCTGCCGGATTTCTGTGGTTAGTTCACAGCCGGATTCTTCTTCTGCGTATACTTTGGTATGCTGAGAAGAAAATGCCTCAACCAAAGCAGCTTCCTGGGGAAGTGACGCCCGGATATCAAAGGTTGGTGTATGTACCGAAACACACAGGGCCTCGGCATCTGCCACCGTTTCCCAAACCTCTTCTGCCGGGCTGCATCCCCACAGCGAAACCATGCACAATATGAAAAGCCCCAAATACCATTTTCTCATACTTCAACCTCCGAACTTAGAATAGAGAGGAAACGAACATGTACGATCTTGCTAGGACCATTCTGCCTGTTTACCTGATACTAATGAATGCGGCAGGGCTTCTGATTATGCGCATCGACAAGAAGAAGGCCTGTCGTGATGCGTGGCGTATTCCGGAAGCCAGACTGATACTGACGGCCGCTTTGGGAGGCAGCATCGGTGTTTGGCTGGGCATGTACCTTTTCCGACACAAAACCCGCCATAGGAAGTTTGTAATAGGGATCCCGGCCATTTTGTTGTTTCAGATCGCTCTCGCAATTTCTTTGCTGCTCTGATTCCAATATCCTGTATCCACGGAATCAGTTTTGTTTCTATCATTTAGGTGACACAGGATGCTGTAACGCTGCTGCGACATACCCTTTGCAGCAGGGACAGACCACCAGAATCCGGGTATAAAGAAAAGTCTGTGGCTTTGAAATAGAGAAAGAGAATGTAAAAGCGTTTTTTATTACGGCTTCAGATGTGCGCACAGACCGGATAAAGATGACATCTGTCATTTTAGAAAGAAGGTTTGTGCAAACTCGTTTCCGAAGCCCTGCATAAAATCATAGGAAAGGTGACAAGCAATGTTTGGATTTAAGAAAAAAGAGAAAAGAGACAAAACTCTCTGGATCATGGGAAAGGACGTGATGGAGATTATCCGTTCTGACTATGAATCCAATGCGGCGTTCACACTGATTGAGTTTGTGTATCAGGGAGAGCATTATCTCATGGGCTCTTCACTCATCTCTTTGGAGGAAGAGGAACGGAAGGAGAACATCTATTTTGAGTTTCAGGATGAGGCATATGGGGATTTTGATGCGTTTCAGGAACATGCCCGCATAGACGGCGTCAAAATTTCCGAACTGAAAGAGCCCATTGAGATTGTGCGGGCCGGTATTGTGGGAAATGATACCATGCTGGGGACACCTTGGGGGGAAACGCGCCTGGCGAAAAAAGCGTTGAATCGTTGAGAATCGGATAGAGGGAACACGCATGGGAAACCGTAAAAAGAAAAAAAGAGCCTACGATGCCTCTCTTTCCGGAATCGTGATCTGGGCAGCGCTGGATATGTTTGTTTTTCTGCTGATCGGATGGGTCGTACTGGGCCTGATTATGTATTTCAATCATCGTCTGGATGCAGAGGGCTGGAAACTGATGCAGTTTTGCCTGGCCTTGGTGGTGCTGTTCTCCTATTGGATGCCCATATGCAGCCTGTTCAAGGTCTGGCATCAGGAACGAATTCTGGGGATATATTGGAAGGACCGAACAGATCACAACCGCCCGGAATGGGACAGAGACTGGTATTTGTCCTATGACCGAGGAGGATTCCACCTCTACCATCGGAACTATGTCAGGCGAATCGTTGCATTCAGGACAGATGAGGAAGTCGGCAGCTACGGCAGAGGCAAAGTATATCTTGCGCTGTTTGAAGATATCAAAGGGAGAAAGCGCACCTTAAAATTCTCCTCAGCAGATGGACAGGCAAAATTCCAAAAATGGTACGAAAAGCAGCCGATTGAGGAGAACAGGAAGAAGGAACTGCCTCATGTACCATAAAGAACGCCTGCACCCAATGGAATAGAAACAACCTCTTTCACCACAGGCCCGGAAGGGCGGGGAAAGAGGTTTTTTATATCCACATGGCTTCCACTACAAAAACATGGGAGCGGGAATCGGTAGGGGAAATTTCAGTCTTGACAAACCGATCTGTATGATCTATAATCATAACACCATTATGTAACAGCGTTATGAAAAGGAGAAATTTCATGAGAAAACGCGGGGAAGGCGTTCAGGAGCGAATCCTGGAATGTGCCATTGCAGAGTTTTTGGAAAAGGGCTATACCCATGCGTCTTTGCGGAGCATTGCAGAAAAAGCACAGACCAGTACCAACGCCATTTATGTCCGATTTCGTGATAAGGAGGGGCTGTTTGCGGCCATTGTAGAACCAGTTGCGGAGGCGTTTCTGGACTATGCACTGGAGGGGCAGAAGGCCTTTGCCAACATGGAGGCCAGCGTTCAAAAGGAGCAGGCCGAGGTGTATTCCAATCATGAAATTGTAAAGCTGATTGACTATATCTACGATCACTTTGCTGTGTTTCGCCTGCTTTTGGATGGTTCTCATGGAACAAAGTTTCAGAATTTCATCAATCAGCTGGTTGAAATGGAAGAGACATATACCTGGAAATGGCTGCAGGCCACAGGAGCCGAAGAGAAGATGCAAGAGATTCTTCCCCGTGAACTGTATCATATGATGACCACCTCTTATTTTGAAGGAGTCTTTGAGGTTGTGCGGCATGAAATCGACCGGGAACGGGCCAAGGAATTTGTGCTGCTCATGGGAAAATATCATCAGGCAGGCTTCAAAGCAATTTGTGAAGCATAAACCGGCATTAAGACCGCTTGCCCGGAGGAGCGGTCTTAAAATAAAACATTAAGTTAGCTAAAGCTAACCAAAGGAGGAACACTATGAATCAACCAAACCCCATTCTTCGCATCTGGCAAATGGGAGAGTCACAGCACAAATCCTTGATTTTTTCCATTGTCAGTGCCATTTGCGGTGTGGCATTGGGAATGCTGCCTTACTTTTCTGCGGCAAATATCATTGTCGGACTGCTGAACGGAACGCGCACCCTTTCTTTTTATATGGGTTGGCTGGCCCTGGCATTGGCAGGCTATGCTGCCCGGACCCTGCTCTACAGTCTGGCCCTGATCAAATCCCATAAAGCCACCTTTTCCATTCTGAAAACCATTCGCCAGAAGATTCTGGCCAAGCTGCCCAATCTTCCTCTGGGAACAGTGGTGGATATGTCAAGCGGAAAGATGAAGCAGATCATCGTGGACATGGTGGAATCCATGGAGACCACACTGGCCCATCTGCTGCCGGAGCTGACGGCCAATCTGGGAGGGCCGCTTCTGATTTTTGTGTACCTGCTGGTGCTGGATTGGCGCATGGCCCTGCTGTCGCTGGTCTCTATTCCTGTGGGAATGATCTTTATGATGACTGTAATGGGGTCTTATACAAAGGATTTTGCAGGCGCGGTGAAGACCACACAGGAGATGAACGGCACAATCGTGGAATACATCGGAGGGATCGAAGTCATCAAAGCCTTTAATCAAGGCAAAAACTCCTATGCAAAGTTCACGGACCGGGTCAGGAGCAATGCGGCCTATTATTATCGATGGATGAAACGAAGCCAATTTGGCATGAGTATGTCCTATGCCGTTGCGCCGGCAACCTTGATTACCATTCTTCCCATCGGCTGGATTTTTTATCAGAACGGCAGTCTTAGCACGGAGGTCTATATCACCACCATCATTCTCTCTCTGGGCATTGCGGGGCCATTGCTGGCAGCCATGAATTTCGTGGACACCCTGGCACAGGTTGGCACAACGGTACAGGCTGTGGACGAATTGCTGGAGGCGGAAGAGCAGCACCACAGCCAAACGCCGGTGAAACTGAAGGACCGGGAGATTGAGCTTTCTCATGTCTCCTTTGGCTATCTTCAGGACCGGCAGGTGCTGAAGGATGTGTCGGTGCGCTTCCCGGCCCATTCCATAACGGCACTGGTGGGCCCCTCCGGCTCCGGAAAATCCACCATTGCCAAGCTGATTGCAGGTTTTTGGGATGTGAAGGAGGGGACGGTATCCATAGGCGGGACGGATATCCGAAATATCCCCTTGAAGCAGCTGTACGATCAGGTTGCCTTTGTGGCCCAGGATCATTATTTGTTTGACGAGACGATCCGGGAAAATATCCGCATGGGCCGACCCTCCGCATCCGATGACGAGGTAGAGCGGGTGGCCAAAGCTGCGGGCTGCGATGGCTTTATCCGGGAGCTGGAGCGGGGCTATGACACCCGGGTGGGAAGCGGAGGAACCCACCTGTCCGGAGGCGAGCGGCAGAGAGTCACCATTGCACGGGCCATGCTGAAGGATGCCCCCATTGTGGTTTTGGACGAAGCCACCGCCTATATCGACCCGGAGAACGAAGCCATTTTGCAGAAGGCGGTGGCCGAATTGGTCCGGGGAAAAACAGTGATCGTGATTGCACACCGGCTGTCCACCATCCGGGACGCAGACCAGATTGTGGTGGTAGACAACGGAGAAATCAAGGCGGTGGGGACCCATGCGGAATTGCTGAAAACCTGCCCGCTCTATGGAAATATGTGGCAGGCTCATATTGGAACAAAGGATGGTGATGTGGTATGATCGGGACATTTCGTAAAATCTGGAATTTTGCAGATCAAGAACGGGGAAATATCAATAAATCTGTGGCGGTCAGCTTTCTGAATGCGATTTTCAGGATGTTTGAGGTCAGCGCAGTTTATTTTGTAATCATGGCTCTGGTCCGTGGGAACAAGGGAGCGGCGCCTGCGTGGATTGCAATAGGGTTTATGGTTTTGAGCATTGTGGGAAATGCGGTCACCAGCCGATTTTCCAAGCTTCAGCAAACCCACGCCGGTTATTTTATGGCGGCCAATGAGCGAATCCGTCTTGGAAACCTTCTGAAGAGCGTGCCCATGGGCCAATTCAATCACAATAGTCTGGGAGAGGTCAGCGGTGTATGCACCACGGTGCTGGGAAATGTAGAGACTCTGGTGCCTATGGTGCTGGTGAACATTCTAAGCGGTTTCGTTGGAACTGTGGTTTTTATAGGAATGATCCTGCTGTTTGATTGGCGGATTGGTCTGATTGCCGCAGCAGGCATTTTCCTCTATCTGGTGGTTCTGTCTGTTATGGAGAAAAAATTTGCCGCAGAAGCTCCCAATGCACAGAAGTCCCAAACCGCTATGACAGCGGCAGTTTTGGAGTATGTGCAGGGCATGGGTGTGGTAAAATCCTTCAATTTGAGCGGAAAAGGGGATAAAAGACTGCAAGATGCCTTGGAATTCAACCGGAAAAGCAACTATGACATTGAATTTCTTCTGACGCCCTACGCCATAGCCCAGGATCTGATCCTGCAGATTGCAGGGGTGGGCATGATGCTGTCTGCGGTTTTGCTTTGGCTCCACGGACAGATGATAGTGGCCAATGCGCTGATGAGCATTGTGATGTCCTTCCTTGTCTTTGGGCAAATCAAGCTCTTCGGTATGGGAATCACCATGATGCGTCTGGCAGATGCCAGCATTGACAGAACCATTGCCACGGAGCAGATGGAACAGATGGAGGAGGGGAGCAGACAGCGCTCCCCCGAAAGCCATGAAATCACACTGGAAAATGTACACTTTTCCTATGGAAATCGGGAAATTATCCGTGGGATTTCTGCTTGTCTGCCGGAGCACACAACCACCGCAATCATCGGGCCCTCCGGCTCCGGAAAGACCACATTGTGTAATCTGATCGCCCGCTTTTGGGATGTGGACAGGGGCAGCATTAAAATCGGCGGCATAGACATTCGGGACTATACCCTGGAAGCCCTGATGGACCAGCTCAGTGTGGTGTTCCAAACTGTGTACCTCTTTGCGGATACCGTTGAAAACAACATCAAATTCGGCAAACCCAACGCAACCCATGAGGAGGTTGTGGCCGCGGCCCGAAAGGCCTGCTGTGATGACTTTATTGAAAGGCTTCCCCAGGGATATCAGACTGTGATCGGGGAGGGAGGGGCTTCGCTCTCCGGAGGTGAAAAACAGAGAATCAGCATTGCAAGAGCCTTGCTCAAGGATGCGCCTATCGTGATTTTGGATGAGGCGACCGCCAATGTAGACCCGGAAAATGAAGACCGCTTGCAGCAGGCTGTGGAAGCGCTGACCCGGAACAAAACCATCCTGATGATTGCCCACCGCCTGAAAACCGTTCGTCATGCGGATCAGGTGCTTGTGGTAGATCACGGCCAGATTGTCCAGCGTGGAACGCATGAGGAGTTAATCGCCCAGAAGGGCATTTATGCAGACTTTGTTGCGGAAAGACAAAAAGCAATCGGTTGGAAATTGAATTAAGAAAGAACTTTAGACAGGCACCGCCAAAATCGGGAGATTTCTCTTGCTTTTGGCGGTGCTTTTTTGATTTGGCTGCTTGACAGATTGGAATGACATCTGTATAATAATTGTATTATCGATAATCTAATTATCAATCGAAAGAAAGGAGTGGTACATTGGCAACAGCGGATCGCAGCATTGACCCTCGACTTATGCAAAGTGCCAAACAACATTTTTTGCAGCACGGCTTTCAGGATTCTTCCCTGAAAGAGATCTGCAAGGATGCGGGCATTACCACCGGAGCGATTTACAATCGCTTCAAGGGCAAGGAGGAATTGTTTGATGCTTTGGTGGAAGATACGGTGCGGGACCTGTACGCACAGGCTGAGAAGAGGGGAGATGTGGACCTGACAAGCATTTCCGATGAAGATTTGGTGAAGGCCTGGGAGATGGACGAAGATGCTATGATGGACTGGTTTGATTTCCTGTATCAGCGGTATGACGGGTTCATGCTGCTGCTTTGCAGCTCTGAAGGAACCAAATGGTCCAATTTTGAGCATGATTGGGTCAACATCATGACGCAGTACACGGAAGCGTTTTTAGAGGAGGCGCAAAAGAGGGAACTGGTGGACAACGCAATCACCAAAAGTGAACTGCATGTTCTCTTGTCCTCCTTTTGGGCTACCATCTACGAACCCTTCATCCATCACTTTGATCGAAATGATATTTTGGCCCATTGTCAGGTGATATGCCGCTTGTTCGATTGGCACCGTGCCATGGGCTTCAAAGCGAAGCTCTGACACCCGCCTCCCCCTCTTCAGGTGGGAGGCAAAACAAAACCAGGGGGTTAGCGTATACTAACTACAAAAAAGGAGGAACCTATGTTTCGGAAAGTATTGGACTACGCCGGTGAAAAACGCCGGCTGACCTATCTGGCAGCGCTGCTTATGCTGGTGGGAACCATTTGCAGCGTGATACCCTATCTGTTTATCTATCAGCTGCTGAAGCCTCTGCTGCTGAAAGAACCCATCACCTTCGGCTACGTCATATGGCGGCTGGCGGCAATCGCTGTGTTTGCCGTCCTGTATGCGGTATTATACATAAAGGGACTGGATCTATCCCATTATACTGCCTATCACACCCTGAAAAATCTGCGGGTTTCCCTGCAGGGCACACTGGAGCAGCAGCCCCTTGGTATGATTCAGGAGAAGGGCGTGGGTGCGATCAAAAAGCTGTTTACAGATGATATTGAAACCATTGAGCTGCTGCTGGCTCATGCATTGCCGGAAGGCTTTGCGAATTTGACAATGCCGCTTCTGATTTATATTGCAATGTTTTTTGTTGACTGGAAGCTGGCCCTGCTCAGCCTGGCCTCCCTTCCTCTGGGGATTCTTTCCATGGGCATGATGTTTCGTTCCGGCATGAGCAAGATGGGGCCCTACTATGAAGCGGGGCAGAAAATGAACAACACCATCATTGAGTATATCAATGGCATGGAAGTGGTCAAGGTGTTTAACCGCTCCGGTGACAGCTATAAGCGGCTGGAGCGTGACATTGTCAACTATCGGGATTTTACCTTGGACTGGTTCCGAAGCTGCTGGCCGTGGATGGCGCTCTATAACAGTATGATTCCAACGGTGGCCCTGGTCACACTTCCTCTGGGGGCGTATTTTGTACTGACCGGCCTGTCAACGCTCCCCAATTTAGCTCTGGTGCTGTGTATGTCCTTCGGCATCGGTGCGCCTCTGCTGCGGGCCTTGAGCTTTGCCTCAACCCTGCCCCAGATCAATTATAAAATTGAGGAACTGGAAAAAGCCATGGCCGGTGCGCCCCTCCGACAAAAGGAACTGGATTTCAAGGGAAAAGATCGTCATATCCGGTTTGAAGATGTGCACTTTGCCTACGAGGAGGCGGAAGTGCTTCACGGAATCACATTGGACATTCCGGAAGGAGGAATGACGGCGCTGGTGGGAGAGTCCGGAAGCGGAAAATCTACGCTTGCAAAGCTTCTGGTCCATTTTTATGATGTTACGCAAGGCAGCATACGGCTGGGAGGTCAGGACATCCGGGACATGCGTCTGGAGGCGCTGAATCGCCAGATCTCCTATGTGGCTCAGGAACAGTTCCTGTTCAATACCAGTCTGCTGGAGAATATCCGACAGGGGGATTTGTCGGCAACCGATGAGCAGGTTATGGCGGCCGCCGAAAAAGCGCAGTGCGGAGAATTCCTCAAACGCCTGCCTCAGGGAATTCATACCATGGCCGGAGACGGGGGAAAGCAGCTTTCCGGCGGCGAGCGGCAGAGAATTTCCCTAGCCAGAGCCATCCTAAAAAACGCCCCCATCGTTGTATTGGATGAAGCCACCGCCTTTATGGACCCGGAGAACGAGGAGCGGATGAATGAGGCCATATCCGAAGTGATTCGCAATAAAACCGTGATCGTGATTGCCCACAGGCTTCAATCCATCATTCGGGCAGATCAGATCTGTGCATTGGATCATGGGAATTTGGTGGCGACGGGGACCCACGAGGAATTGCTGCAAGGCTGTGCAAAATATCGGCAGCTGTGGAAGGCAGCAGAGGAAAGCTTTGCATGGGGTGTAGAGACCACACATATGGGAGGTGACCAGGCATGATTCGGTTAATCAGACGGATATTGAAACTCTCCGGAAAATACAAAGGGCGGATTCAGGTGGCATTTATCTTTTCGTTTTTGAAAGCAATGCTGAAGATTTCCCCCATTATGCTGTCGTTTGCTGCTCTCAGTGCATTTTATCAGGGGACTATGGACGGAGAATTTTGCCTGTGGCTTGGCGTGGGAATGGTAGTGTGCCTTCTGCTCACGACGGGATTTCAGCTGTTGTCCGACCGGCTCCAATCCACGGCGGGCTATCAGTTGTTCTCTGATATCAGAATGGACCTGGGCAAGCACCTGAGAAAAATGCCCATGGGCTATTTTACAGAGGGAAATCTGGGAAAGATCAGCTCGGTGATTTCCACGGATATGCTGTTTATTGAAGAAAATGCCATGTCTGTGTTGGCGGATATGATGAGCTTCATCTTTTCACAGTGTGTCACCGTGATCTTTCTGTGCTTTTTCAATCTGTGGCTGGGGCTTGCCGCGGCTGTTTTGTGCCTGATCCTCTGCCTGATTGCCCGGGGAATGAACAATGATGCGCTGTTTTATTCCGCAGTACGCCAGCAGCAGAATGAAAACCTGACCAATGCGGTGCTGGACTTTACGGAGGGCATGGGAATCATAAAGACCTACAACCTCCTTGGAGAGCACTCACGGGAGCTTACCCGAAACTTTGAAGAGAGCTGCCGGGCAAACATTGCCTTTGAGAAAAATCAGGCGCCCTGGGCCATGAGCTTGTATATGGGGTATGGAATTGCATCGGCCCTTGTACTGGCAGTGGCATCGTGTCTGTTCCTCGGCGGCGGGCTGTCTCCTTTGCATTTCATCGGGATGCTTCTTTTTGTGCTGGAGCTGTTTGTTCCGCTGAAGGCACTGTATAGTCAAGCCCCCAGACTGACGGTAATGAACAGCTGTCTGGATCGCATTGAGCAGGTCTTTCAGCAGCCGGAGCTGGAAGATGCGGGCACACAGCACATCCCCGGGGCGTATGAAGGGCCGGAAGTAGAATTTCGGAATGTAAGCTTTGGCTATGGCCAGCAGGAAGTGCTGCATCAGATCTCCTTTGCCCTGGAAAAAAATCAAATGGTGGCCTTGGTAGGACCCTCCGGAGGAGGAAAATCCACAATCGCCAGTCTGTTGGCTCGGTTTTGGGACACCCGGCAGGGAGAGATCCTGATTCGGGGAAAAAACATCAAGGACATTCCGCTTTCTGAACTTATGGAGCATATCAGCATGGTGTTTCAGCGGGTGTATCTGTTCCAGGACACGATCTACAATAATATCTCCATAGGACGCCCGGATGCCACCAGAGAAGAAGTGGTGGAGGCGGCAAAAAAGGCCCGGTGCTATGACTTTATCATGGCTCTTCCCGACGGCTTCGATACAGTAATCGGAGAGGGAGGTGCCTCACTTTCCGGGGGCGAAAAGCAGAGGCTCTCTATCGCCCGGTGTATTCTGAAGGATGCCCCCATTGTGATTCTGGACGAGGCCACTGCCAATGTGGATGTGGACAACGAAAGCTATATCCAACAGGCAATCAGCGAGCTGTGCCGGGGAAAGACGCTTCTGGTAATAGCCCATCGCCTGAATACCATTCGGAACGCCCACCAAATCAACGTGATTGCGGATGGCAGAATTGTACAGTCCGGCCGCCATGAGGAGCTGATTCAGCAGGAGGGGATCTATCAGAATTTTGTAAAGCTGCGGACCGGCAGCTTGGGATGGAATAAAAGCCGTAACCTTCCACCATGTTAAAGAGAGTTATCGTTGACAAGTACCCATAGATGTGCTGCTATAGTTAGTGCAAACTAACCTAAAAACAACATCTCGTTACGAGGTGTTGTTTTTAGAGAACTTAGTTAGCTATAACTAGCTATAATGGGAGAGGTACGATGAGACGATATATGGCAAAGCCCCGGCTGAAATTATGGCCCGAAAGGTGCAGCGGTTCATGAGCGGACCGTCTGCACCTTTTGTCTGTTGAAAAGCCTGTCTGTGCGCCGGGCCAAAAGCAACACGCAGCCTATCTTCTGATAAGCTGCGTGCTGCTGCCGAAGGCCGATCGGTTAGAAATTCATGACGATTTTTCGGGTATCATGCTCAATGACATCCAAATGGACATTGTAGACCTGCTCCAGCATGGGAGAAGAGACCACTTCCCGTGGGTCACCCTGGGCCACAACGGTGCCCTGACTGCTCAGGGCGATGATCTCATCGCTGTACTGGATGGTCTGATTCATGTCGTGCAGAACCATGACAATGGTAATGCCGCATTTGCGATTGAGCATCCGGATCAGGTGGAGAATCTGAATCTGATAGCGGATATCCAGATAAGTGGTGGGTTCATCCAGCAGGAGGACCCTGGTCCCCTGGGCCAGTGCCATGGCGATCCAGACCCGCTGGCGCTGACCGCCGGAGAGATTCTGGATGCTGCGATTCCTGAGGCCGGTAATTCCGGTGATCTTCATGGCCCGCTCGATCAGCTTCTGGTCTTCCGGGCTGGAAGGGGAGCGCCCCATTTTGGTATAGGGGATTCTGCCATAGGACACAAGATTTTCCACGGTGAGATCCCCAGGTGCGGTGTTGTTCTGATGCACAATGGCCACCCGGCGGGCAAATTCCTTCAGGCTCATCTGGTTCAGAGGAATATTTCCCAGAAGGATGTCTCCGGAAGAGGGGGTCAAGTTCTTGGTCAGCAGCTGAAAGAGAGTGGATTTTCCGCAGCCATTGGGGCCGATCAGAGTGGTGATCTTTCCTTTCGGAATTTTGAGATTGAGATTTTTGAGAACGGCTTTTTTATCATATCCAAAGGACAGGTTGCGAACCTGAAAGCAGGTGTTGTTATTTTCCATAAATTCCTCCACTTTTTCTCAGCAGCAGTATAAACGCAATGCCTCCAACCACAGACAGGATCACAGAGGCATTCATCTCATAGGGACGGATGAGGGTCCGGCCCAGGGTATCTGCCATGAGGAACAGCAGACCTCCTGCCAGTGCGGAGAAAGGAATCAGCAGCTTATGTTCGCTGCCCACAAAAATCCGCCCGATGTGGGGAATCAGCAATCCGATGAAGCTGACAGGCCCCACAATGGCGGTGCAGCCGCCGACCAGAAAGACAGCCGTGATGCTGACCACAAAGCGGACCACATCAATATTCACACCCAGGCCCCGCACGGTTTTGTCCTCCAGCCCGCAGAGATTGCACCATCTGGCGCAGAGAAAGGCAAAAATCAGCCCCGGCAGGGACACGCCGAAGAGCAAATAGACATCTTTCCATGTCTTCATGGTGATGTTCCCCTCCACAATGGAGGCAACACCGGAGACATTTCCACCGCTCATAGAGCTGACGGCGTCGGAAAGACCGGAAAACAGGGCCTGCATAGCGATACCCATGAGGATAATCCGCAGGGGGGAAAGGGCTCCCTTCCATGCAAGTCCGTAGACCATGGCAAAGACCAGCAGACCGCCCAGAAAACTGAATACTGGGGCCATAAAATAGAGCTGGGGAAAGATGGCTGCGGCAAGCACGGCGGTGAACCCGGCTCCGCTGGAAATGCCCAATAGTCCGGGATCTGCCAGGGGATTTTTGAGAACTGCCTGAAACAGGACACCGGCGACCGCCAGGGAGGCACCGGCCATAACGGAAATGAGGATTCTGGGAAAGCGCAGGTCATAGACCGTGGCAACATCCGGGTCAAAAGAAACAAACAGGCCCCGGAACAACTGCAAAGGGGTGAGCTGAATACTGCCCAGATTGATGGACAGGAAGAACAGGGCAATCAGTCCTATGGTGACCACCAAAAAGGAGAGAGTGATTTTGGTGGTGGATTTTCTTTGATTGGTCATTGCTTGCCTCCTATAATCAGAGTATCGGAGAACAGAATCTCATCCAGAACCTTCATGGCATCGGGATAGGTGAAGTTTGCGCTCATTCCGAAATATGCGGGGGGAAGGTCATAGACCTGGTTGTTCTGAACGGCGGAAAAGTGCTTCCAGATATCATTGGTCCGAAACTCTTCGTCGAACATTTCCATGACACTGTCGGGCAGGGCGTGGGCGGTTCTGAGAATGACATCTGGGTTTTTCTGGAGCATATCCTCGGTGTTTACATTGAGAAATTCCTGATCTGTTCCGGCATAGACATTGGTGGCACCGGCCAGCTCCACAAGGCTGCCAACATAGGAATTTTCCGTGGCCACCACATAGGAACCGGGCAGACCCATGAGCACCAGCACGGTGGGAGCGGGCTTGTCCTGATGGCTTTTGCGATATTCTGCGATGAACGCTTCAAATTCCTCAATCATTGCGGCGGCCTGTTCCTGACGATCGAACAGTACCCCCATATCTTCAATGGACTGATACATGCCAAATACGGATTTCAGGTTGAGAAATCCATACTTTAGCCCTGCGGCCTCGTATTTGGGCTGTAAATCACTCTGCAAGCTGGAAGGGCTCAGAACCCACTCCGGGTTGAGCTGGGCCAGAAGCTCCATGTCCGGGGACATGGGGCTTCCAATCACAGCGGCATCTTTGTAGCACTGGGGGATTTCTGTCAACGTGCTGTTGGGAATACCCACCAGGGGCAGATCCAGCTTGCGGCAGATGTCCATGATGGCAATACTGGTGACAGCAATGGTGCCGTTTCCGTTGGAAGCGGTCTCCTGAGTGGTTTGATTCACGCATCCGCTTAGAAGCAAAGTCAGACACAATATGGCAGCCAGAAGGGATTTAATGGGCTTCATGTTCCGATTCCTCCCAGTTTTCATCCCAGAGATCTTCGGGAAATTCGGAATTTTCCTGTTCGGGTTCATCGGGGGAGAGCAGAGGCTGCCGACGGCCATGCAGATGCCTGCACACCAGTGTCTTGATGCCCCAGAAGCACAGACATGCCAGCAGCTGGGCGCAGAATACCAGGATAAAGAACATGACCCATACACTGCCGGAGATGACGACCTCCTGCACGTTGTCGCCATTCTTGGCAATCTCGTTGTTCGCCTCAGAGGATTTGTCTGAAGGGGTGCCGCCGCCGGTTACCAGACCCACCACATTGTCTCCAATGACAGCACCGCCGGAACCGGTGGAATTTTCTGTCCCGGCGCTCTTTGACGGGGCTTCACTGTCCTCCATACGGACAAAATTTCCTGCGTTGCCTGAGGTAAACCCGTTCAGCGTCACATAGAACACAACATCTCTGCCCATGGCATCCACAAAACATTCTGCCTGCACAATGGCATTTTTGGCAGGAATGGGAATCCGCAAATCTGCGGAATCGTCTCCTTTTGCGGTGGTCTCCGGCTGAACCTGGGTCCATGCGGAATCGCCGGATTTCTGCACGGAAAACTTGGTGCCGGAGATATTGCTCATCAGGTGAAACCGCATGGTCAGATAGAGCTGCCCATCGGGAGCGGTTTCCACAAGGGCCTGAGGGTCTACGACACTGGTGACCATGCTCTGGCCCAAAGCCTCGCTGCTTTCGCCGCCGGAATCTTGAATGGCGTTGGTTACGGGATGGCGATAGGAGCCGGTGGCCGTGGCGCTTTCGCAGGGAACCTCTGCGGCTAGAGCACTGAAGGCAAGCAGGGACAGGGTGAGAAGAAGGACTGCCGTTGAGCGGCATATGGAGAAAAATTTATGTGTCACGGTGAAAAACATCCTTTCTATTGCGGCGGTACCACATCAGAGTAAAACTGCCGCCCAAAATGAGGGCAGTAAACAGGATAAATCCCAGCACCTGGGGGAACAGCTTGGTGGTGATGCGGATGGTGTCCGGCAGGGGGGCTGCTTCCGGCTGAGTCGGCTGCGGTGTAGCGGCGGTTGTTACAGGGGGGACCTCTTTTGAGGACTCATCGGTCTTTTGCATCTCTTTGAGATCATCCAGAACCACATAGAATTTCTGGGTGGTGTGCATGACGGTATTGATATAGGCACTGCACATGAGCTTTGCATCCAAAGAAGCCGCAATGGCGGCCTTGGGAAGGACCACGGAAACGGGAGTCACCGTATACTCCCCGGCATCGGGAATAAACCCGGCAGCAGGCTCAAAGTGTTTTTTGACCTGTTTGTCCGAATGGATTACAGCGGCATAGTTCTTCCCTTCATACTGGAAGGCTACATCCGAAATCGGGGTGCCTTCGTCGGCAAACTTTGGCACGGGATCGATCACATATACGGTAAGCTCGGCGGTATCCCCTTGATAGATGATATCTGCCTTTTCATAAAACAGAGGGTCACACATGCTGACGGCCTTAAAATCATCGCCCTTTCGCATGGAGACACTGCTTTCATAATGGGTCTTTTCGCCCTGTCCCATTGTCAGGGATACAGATTCCAGATTGTTCGTTGTCCCGGAACCGTTTGCGGCTCCGTTGGGATCTGCGGGCTGATTGGAAGGTGCGGATCCTGTCTGAATCAGATCTGACAGCACCACATAGAAATCAACATTCTGCTTCATAATGGCGTTGACATAGGCGCTGCATCGGATTGCCTTGCCGGATGCCTCACGAATGGCCTGCATGGGAAGCTGTACCACCACGGGGGAGGCATTGTAGCTTCCCGCGGTGTCGATGAAGCCGGGGGCCGCCTCAAACTGCTTGGACACCTTGCTGCCGGTGTTCACCTGACAGGCGTAGGAGGTACCCCGATAATTCATGGAAACATTGGAAAGCGGCGTTCCTTCACTGGCGAATTTGGGTACAGGGTTGACCACATACAGCGTCAGGGTGGCGGTATCGCCTTTGCAGACAATGTCGGCCTTGCGATGGAACAGGGCGTTGCACATGCTCAGGGAGTTGAAATCTGTGTCTTTTCGCATAGAGACCGTGGCGGAGTAGTAGACTTCCCCATTCCCCTGATTGCCGGAACCGGGAGGCGGCAGAGGTGCCACGGGATCCGTGGGGGGAGGTGCGGGAGGCAGTGCCGGCTCCGTGGGAGCTGGCGGAGTGGTAGGCGCTGAGGGATCGGTGGGGGGTGTGGGCTTGGAAGGGTCCGGTGTGGTACCGTGCTGGTAACGAATATAGAACTGGAGAGCGCCGGAATAGGTCCCGCTCTGAGCTGCACGGATGTCCTGGGAGAGAATCGTCAGATGACCCTCAGCAGAGCCGCTCTCGGTAAAGGTTTGGGTGCCAAACTGATTGTGGCAGGGCAGAGAAGAGGCGGCTTTCCCGGTCAGGGTCAAATCAACCATGTTCTGAGAAGATACGGTAATCAACCCGGATTCCTGTTGGGGCATTGTCACATCTACGGTGTAAGACTGAGAAAAATCTCCCTGAGAAGGCAGGGTGCCAAGAGATACCCGGTCGGGAATCACCACATAGTAGGAGGCTGCCGGAGAGACAGAAGCTTCGATGGTGGTGGATTGATTCGTTTCAAGCCATGGAGAAACCGGAGTTGGAGCATCCCCTGACTGAGCAGACGGGTCTGCCCACGGTTCGGAGGCCGACGGCTCCGGAGGAATGGAGGCCGCAGTAACCCCAAGGGAATTGCAGACACAAAGCGCCAGCAAAAGAGCGGCCGCAATTCCGTTTCTGAATTGTTTCATAGATGAACTCCTTCTTATATATTTTTGCCGAATCGGTAAAAATTCCCGCAGAACATCCTATTCTGCGGGAATTTCCAATGGGTTCGCCTATTTGGTTAACTTACTTTCCGGCAAAATAACGGATGGTGAAGTTGGCAGCGCCGGTGTAGTTGCCGGCAGTGGCAGACTGCACATCAGCAGCGGTGACGGTAAACTCACCGTTAAAAGAGGCAGTGACAGAAGTTTTCTGGGTACCAAAGCTGTTAGCAAATGCTAATTCATGCTCACCATTTTTCAGAGCGCCGGAAGCGGGGGCGGAAACCTGAACATAGCCCTTGCCCAGATTTTCGGCAGTAACCTCTACCTTGTAAGCAGCAACATTGTTGGTTTCTGCGGACAGGGTACCCATGGTAACAGTCTCGGGAATGGTGACGGTGTAAGTGGCCTGAGGGGCGGAAATGTCAGCAGTGATCTGCATGCTCTTTTCGGTGGTCTCGGTTGCGGGGGGCTCAACGGGATTGGAGCCGCCCTTGAGATCGGTGAGCTTAAAGCGGAGCTTTACATTGCTCATCATAACGGCATTGACAAATGCGGTGGAAGGAGCGGGAGTGCCGGACAAGCTGTCCAGCTTGTCGGTGGGAATGGTGAGGGTCAGAACCTGAGTGGAGATGGACTCGCCGGCCTTGACACCAAAGGCGGGATTGGTCTCATCCATGGTACGTACAGGCTTGGTGGTGATATCGGACTCGGCAATGTACTGCTTGCCGTCCAGAGTTACGGTGAAATTCTTCAGGGTGCCGTCCTTTCCCTGGTCGGGGAAAGAGGGGACGGGGTAAGCGGCGTAGAGCCGGATCTGTGCGGTTTCGCCATTGATGGTCACATCGGCGTCGTGGTCAAACAGGACGTTGCACATGCTGTTTTGCTCTTTGGATTCGTGGAGCATGGTCACCTTTGCGGTGTATTCCCCGTCAGCATGACCTGCTTTTTCGGAAGCGGCAGATGCGCCCATGGTTCCGAAGCCTACGGCCATGACCAGCGCCATTGCAGTAGAGAGCATACGTTTGAATGTCTTGTTCATTTTAATTCCTCCTAAAATATAGCTGTGATATTTTGATTTCACACAAAGGTGAAACATCCAATGTTATTCCTCGGCACGAAGCACACAATCGACAGAGGCACCATTGCGGGGGGAGAAGGCGCCGTCTGTGGAAAATGTGGCATACTGAATGGTGATATCGTGATCGCCGGGGGCCAGAGGCTGGGTCAGAGAGATGGTATACAGATGCTGCCCGGGTTTTATGAGCTTGGATTCAAATATTTTCTCTCCAGAATCTTTGAGGACAAAGGAAATCTGGAAATAGACCTGGTTTTCTTCCGGGTTATACAAGTCCACCTCCACCTCTTGGGAATTTGCCGCAATGGGGATGACGGTATAGCCGGGGATTTTAATGCCCCGGGTTTGGGAGGCGGCTTCTGTCTGCTGCACCTGCTCTTCTTCAAAACTGAATTCCGGAAGGTTGCTGGTTACTTTGCCGTCTTTTGCAGAATGTTTCCATGCAAAAAAAATACCGAGCAGAATCAGTATCAGCAGTGGAATTCCCCAAATCAATGCCTTGCGAAATTTTGGATTCATGCTTCTCCTCCTGTGCGCATTGCTTAAAATAGGGTTAGCATAAGCTAACGTGCTGGGATACAGGGGTTAGCTTATGCTAACATCTTGGGCTTAAAAAACTCCCTCATCCATGGATCGGGGAGGTCTGCCACAAGGGTGGGAGAACACTGGCGATGCCTCTCAATCTTGGTACGGTAAAGAGAGGGGCACCAGAATGGGATCGTGATGGAAACCAAAATCACCGGGTTAGTAATTGCTAACCAGATAGACTATAAACGATTTCCTCTGTGTTGTCAAGAGGGAAGCGCAGAAAATCAAAAAATTTTCCGTACGCTCTGATTGTGTCGGATCAAAGATAGAAGAAGGACTTGCTTCCTGAAGATTCCGTTGTCAGCAATCATGAAAGATGGATCAGGAAAATCTGGAAATAAGAAATCTGCCGAAGAATGTAACATTCCTCGACAGATTTTAAAGCTTTATTTTTGCTCGGTTCCGCTGAGCAGTACATCAGCCAGAGAGGTATCCCCGTGGAAGGTGTCCAGATTATATAAGAACAGCACATCGGTGATGCCCTCTGTTTTGACGATCAGTTCTACATTATCATAATAATATCGGGGGTCGATGATGGTAATGTGGTCAAAATAGGGATAGAGGAACTGCATCATGCAGTTGGCATAGGAGTCCTTGAATACCAGAAGATTCCGTTCCGTATCCGCCGTGGTGGTGATGTCCACCCGGGAATGGTTGCCGCCGAAGAACACGGTATAGTGGTCCTTTTCCTTCAGTGCGTCCTGGTCATACATGGAGCTTATGGTTTCTCCTGTATCGGCATAGGTTACAAAGTAATCAATGTCAGTTTGAGGGACATAGACCTCCACGGTGTCCAGTGTGCTATGGCTGCCGCTCTTGGAGGACAAGGTTCCTTCAAAGGTGTCGGACACCGGATAGATTGTATATTCCTCCGTTTCGGGCAGGGAGAGATTCAGAGCGGGAGCTATGGCCTGAAAGGCATAGTGGGCGGCCAGACTGGTCCAGTGGTGGTCGGTGCGGTAGTACAGGTATTCATCTTTATGCGCCATGAGGATATCGGTCACATCCAGAAATGAAGCGCCGGTCAACTGGCTTTTGAGATGTTCCAGATCGGCCAGCTGGTCCCGGGCAGGGGCGTGTTTGGGCAGCTTGTCTGCATGGACCGTGATGGCATTGGGGACCACGGTCATGACCATGTTTAGATCCGGATGCGTCTGAGCAAAGGTGCTGATGGCGGACATGTTGCGGGAGACCTGCTCATCATTGGGGTCACTGGGAATCTGGATCAAATAATCGTCACTGCCCAGATAGACACCCCCGGCTTCCTTCTGACCCAGAGCCTTGTTCATCCGCAGGTTCAGAGAAATCCACATATCCCGTCCGGGAAATTGGTCTGCCACATAGCTGCCCAGATTTTTCAGGTAGCTGCCGTCAGCCAGAGCACTTAGGGAAAAGGCCGGCTTTTGTGCCAGCTTTCGATTTTCAGTTTGAGAAAATTCCTTGTCTTTTATCAGAAACCCTAACAGCACGAAAAACGATACGGAGCCAACCAGCAAATAGCGCAGCAGCACAGCCTGCAGACGGCGGTTCCTCTGAAAGGGAGAGCGCCGTCTGGTATGAGAAGTTTGTCTTTGTTTCAAAGCAGCAACCTCCGATCAGAATTGGAAATACAGGAATGAAGAATAGGTGCTGACCATCATACCTGCAATGCACAGCATGAGCAAAACGGCATACCACACCATGGATAGGTATACAGAACGCCTACTGCCGTAAAGCAGGCCATTGCCCAGTTTGGCACACACAGGCAGAGCGCCTATCACGGAAATGACCAGAACCAGGAAACAGCCGGACAGATAATAACGGGCCGTGCCGTCTACAAAACCATTGGCACCCATACCGAACATTCTGCTCAACCACAGAAAAGCACTTCCCAGGCTGGGAGAGAAGAAGAACACCCAGCCGATAAGCACCAGAAGCAGGGTGGTAATATGCCTGACAAAACCTGGAATTTTTTCTAAAACATTCTTCAGAACGAACTTTTCCAGAATCAGAAGCCCGCCGTAATAGAGGCCCCAGAAAATAAAGTTCCAGTTGGCACCGTGCCAGATACCTGTCAGAGACCACACAACCAGCAGATTTCGGATGATTTTCCAGGTGCTGACCCGGCTTCCGCCCAGAGGGATATATACATAGTCCCGGAACCAACTGCCCAGAGAAATATGCCAGCGTCTCCAGAATTCTGCAATGCTGGACGAAACATAAGGATAATCAAAGTTCTTTTCAAACTGGAAGCCGAACATCTGCGCCAAACCAATGGCCATATCGGAGTACCCGCTGAAGTCAAAATACAGCATCAATGCGTAAGTAATGGTGCCCAACCAGGCGGTCATTACGCTGATGTCGCCGGAAGGCAGGGCAGTTACCCCATAGAAGGTGGTTCCCAACGTGTTGGCCAACAGCACTTTTTTACTAAGGCCAATGAGGAAAAGCCGGGCACCGGTGCCGAAGGTGATTCTGTTGAGCGTCCGACTTTTCAGCTGCTCTTCCATGACGGCATACTGCACGATGGGACCGGAGACCAATTTGGGAAAGAAAGTTACATACAAGGAAAATTGCAGCAGATTCCGGGCCGCAGGTGCCCGATCCCGGTACACATCATAGAGATAAGACAAAATAGAGAAGGTAAAGAAGGAGACACCAATGGGCATGGGCAATGGCCGGGAGGAAAAGGAAGCGCCAAACACAGCATTGATGTTCTCCAACAAAAAGCCCCAATATTTGAAAAAGCCCAGCAAAAGCACATTAACAACAACGGAGGTGATAAGAGTCCGCTTTGCTCCCATGGGGTTGTCGGCTTTCTTCTGGGCAGCCATTTGAAGACCGGAAAAATAGTTGAACAGGATAATGAGGGCCAACAGAAACAGGTATTCCGGTGTGCCCCAGGAGAAAAATACCAGACTTGCCAGCAGCAGAAGAATGTTTTTTCCCGGTCTGGGCATGATGGCGTGGAGCAGCACAATGGCGGGGAAAAAGATAAACAGAAAGCTCAGATCATTAAATGCCATCTCAAGCCCTCCTTACAGTGCATCCAGAAATGCCTTGTGCGCCTCTGCAGACCTGGCATTTACTACGAACAGAACATAATTTCCACGAATCTCTATGACTGCATGGTTGGTGAGGAGGTCATACTGCTCTACACCATAGCCTTCAAAGGTGGTTTTTTGTGTGTTGATTCGTGCTTCAATGGCGCTGCGCACGGCCTCTTGCTGGGAAATGTCGGAAAGTTTCAGAATCAGAAGTTCTTCGGCCATCATGTTGGTAGTGGGGTAGTAGAGGATGCAGGCGTCAAAGCTGGAAGGGTCCAGCCCGTAGAAGCGCTTGACCAACTGGTTGTCGGCTTTGAGCATGTTTTCCATATCGATTTGCTCCATTACCGCAGCGGCAACTGCCTCCGGATCCGCATCGCTGATGGTGTTGGCGTTGGTGTTGAACATGGACACAAGGGAAATCACCGCCACCAGAACCAGTGCCCAGCGAAGACATTCAAAAGTAGTTATCTTTTTATTCATTCTATTTCCTCCGTCAGCTGGGTCACAACCAAGTGGCTGGACCAGTAGGGATAGAGCTCCCGACGGAAATGGATGCCGTCCACATCCCACAGGTCGGCGTGCTGCTGGGCCACTATATCGCAGTTGGCAAACAGAATGTGGTTCTCTTTGCAGGCCTGCCCCAGTGCCTCACTCCATTCGGGAATGTGGCGCCACTGCTTGGAACGGTCAAAGGCCGGAGCCTGGGCGGGCATGATGGAGCTGACCACGATGGTTGCATCGGGGAGCTTTTCCTGCAGTTCCTGTATAATTTTCATATATTCCGCCACGTACTCCTGGGGGGTGCTCCAATAGCCGATGGAGATATCGTTCAAGCCATAGCACAGATAGATGGTAGCAGGGTTCAGGGCAACCAGGGCGTCCATGTGATCGGCGATGTTGCGGATGGTATGTCCGCCATCTGCAAACACCCGGCCCTTATCCACGAATTCGTAGTACCAAAAACCCACTGCCCGGGAGTCTCCCACAATGGCGGCATCTTTAAAGAAAGAAAACGGGTCCAAAGCGCCGCTGCTGAGCTGGGCGATCAGCTCATCCCGCTGGGCCTCCAATTTCTTTTTGTGGATTTCCTTGCGTACCTTGGTCACTTCGTCGGGGTCCTTCTTTTCTAAGGATTCCAGATAAGCGATGCCGGCGGCAATCTCATCTTTTGCCGGTGGCCTGCTCACGAGCTTGACAAGCACCACAATCAAAACCGTTGCCAGCAGAATTCCTGCAATGGCAACGGACAGAATTGGCACAGATATACGCTTCTTTTTCATTTAAATACTCACACTGCCTCTTTCTCAATTTTTACCAAGCAATATTATACAATAAATCGACAATTTCTGCAATGAAATTCTTTCCTTTATTGCCGTACATAATTGTCTTAAATTTTACAGTATTGCGGGATTTCTCGAAGAGACTGGTGTATTTTTACAAAGCTCTCCATAAAAGAAAACCAGCAGAGAAAAACAAAAGGAAGAAAAATCAGGATGGCGCATAATTCCCTATCATTGCACCTGAATTTTGCCGAAAAAGCAGGAAAATCCCATGGACAAAATGAAGGTTCCGTGATAGAATCCTCTGGACAATGACAAAGGAGCGTGAGAATATGAAGCGGAGACAATCGCCGCAGCAGATTACCGAAGGCGTGATCTGGAAGCAGCTGCTTATCTTTTTCTTCCCGATTTTGTTGGGAAGCTTTTTTCAGCAGATGTACAACACAGTGGATACCATTGTGGTAGGTCGCTTTGTTGGAAGAGGAGCTTTGGCAGCAGTGGGTTCCACCACAGCACTGATTAACCTCACCAATGGCTTTTTTATTGGACTGAGTACCGGTGCTACCGTGATTATTTCCCAATACTTTGGGGCCCGGGATGAGAAGTCGGTGGACAAGGCCCTCCATACCGGCATGACCTTGGCTGTGATTTTGGGCCTGATTGTTATGGCGGTGGGATTTCTTGCAGGACCTTACATTCTGGAGCTGATCCAGACACCGGCAAATTGCATGGAAGATGCGACCCGATATGCCAAAGTGTACTTTTTAGGTGCAGTGGCCTCCATGATCTATAATATGGGTGCCGGTATCCTGAGAGCCATGGGCGATTCCCGGCGGCCCATGATCTTTTTGATCGTGGCGTGCCTTGTGAATATTGTAATGGATCTGGTTTGTGTAGTGGTGCTTAAAATGGGCGTTGTGGGTGCTGCTGTAGCTACGGTATTTTCTCAGGTAGTCAGTGCAATTCTGGTGCTGGTGGTCCTGGGGAATCTGCCGGAGACGTATCGGCTGTCTCTGCGGAAGCTGCGGCTCCATGGAAGTATGCTGCCCCAGCTTCTGAAAGTGGGCATCCCTGCGGGTCTGCAATGTACCACCTTCGATTTGTCCAACATGCTGATCCAGTCCGGCATTAACTCCTTTGGTGAGGTCACCATCGCTGCCTGGACAGCCATCAGTAAGACCGATGCCATCATTTGGATGATCAACAGTGCCTTCGGCATGGCAATCACCACCTTCGTGGGTCAGAACTTTGGTGCCCGGCGATACGACCGGGTCCGCAGAAGTGTCTGGGTTTGCCTCGGCATGAGTGTGTGCTCCGTGGCAGTGCTCAGTGCGGTGGTTCTTGTGCTGCGAGAATTTATTCTGGGAATTTATATTGTCGATCCGGAGGTCATCAAGGCGGGTGCCTACATTATGCTGTGGATTTCTCCCTTCTATGCCCTCTTTGTGCCGGTAGAGGTCTTTGCGGGAGCCATGCGGGGAACGGGGTATTCCGTGGTGCCGACGGTTATTTCCTGCATCTGCGTGTGTGCCATGCGTGTGCTGTGGGTGGCGGTTATTGTCAGCCGCTTCCATACCGTGGAGATGCTGGCCCTGGCCTATCCCGTTACCTGGGCGCTGGCTGCCATCACATTCTTTATTGTATATCTTCGAGGCAAATGGCTCAAAAAGCCCGCTGCCGCCATGCAATAACCAAATGGTGCTGTCTCACCCGGGACAGCACCATTTTTCTGTAAAAAGAAAGCGGAAGGGACTGAAAACCATGGGCCCGGGAAGGTTTCTTCGCTTTCTGACAGAAAATAACCGTAAATACAGAAAATGCAGAGGTATTCTTTTTTACACTCGGCAGGACTTTGTTGCAATATGCATAAAATTTTTGAATTTTCTAAAATGTTTCGTGCAAATTGTCTTGACAACCGGGGGGGAAGCATATAGAATAGAAACTGGATTGGTTTACTGGTGGACAAGTGTGGGGAATTTGTCGAACCGGTGTTACTTTTTCTATGGAAGATCCGGTTTATTATCGTCTAAATATCTGCTGTTTGGCTGGATTTTTGTGTTTTTAAGTATATTGTTGGGGCAGTTCCCGCTTTGCTGAAAACGACAGAGGCGCCTTTTCCCAGGGGGGAGAGGGGGCCTTTGTATCCTGTACAATGGAAAGATGAAGCAATGATACCGCCGGAAAACCAAAACTAAATAAAGGAGGTGTGTTGCTGAGTTATGGAACCCTTACAGATCGTATTGCTGATCGTCGGCTTCGTGGCTGCTGCAATTGTATTTTTCTTCGTGGGTGTCACTTATCGCAAGAAGGTGGCCGAGCGTGAAATTGGCAGTGCCGAAGACGAAGCTACTCGTATCATCAACGAGGCCATCCGCAGCGGTGAGAGCAAGAAGAAAGAGCTGCTGCTGGAGGCAAAAGACGAAATCCATAAATCGCGCACCGAGCATGAAAAGGAAGTCAAGGAGCGCCGCAGCGAGCTGACCAAGCAGGAACGCCGTCTGCAACAGAAAGAAGAGACCCTGGACAAGAAGATGGACACCTACGAACGCAAGGAAGAGGAGCTGTCCAAAAAGCAAGCCGCCATTGTGGCAACACAAAATGAGGTCAATCTCATTAAGAAAAGCCAGATGGATGTGCTGGAAAAGATCTCCGGCCTGACCCAGGAGGATGCCAAAAAGTACCTGCTGGACAGCGTGGAGTCTGAGGTCCGCCACGAAACCGCCATGAAGATCAAAGAGGTGGAAACCCAGCTGAAGGATGAGGCTGAGCAGACCGCCCGTGAGATCATTGCAACTGCAATTCAGCGCTGTGCCGCTGACCATGCCGCAGAGACCACCGTATCCGTGGTGCCTCTGCCAAACGATGAGATGAAGGGCCGCATCATTGGCCGTGAGGGCCGGAATATCCGCACCCTGGAGACCATCACCGGCGTAGATCTCATCATCGACGACACCCCCGAAGCCATTACCGTTTCTTCCTTCGATCCCGTCCGCCGGGAGATCGCCCGTCTGGCTCTGGAAAAGCTCATTGCCGATGGACGCATCCATCCCACCCGCATTGAGGACATGGTGGAGAAGGCCCGCCGGGATGTGGACCGCACCATTAAGGAAGAGGGCGAACGCGCCTGTTATGAGACCGGCATCCACAATCTCCATCCTGAGCTGGTGAAGATTCTGGGCCGTCAGAAGTACCGTACCTCTTATGGTCAGAATGTTCTGAACCACTCCATCGAGGTCGCCCACATTGCAGGCCTTCTGGCCTCTGAGCTGGGGGTGGATGTGCCTCTGGCCAAGCGTGCAGGTCTGCTGCATGACCTGGGTAAGGCTGTGGACCATGAGATGGAAGGCAGCCATGTCCAGCTGGGCGTGGAGCTGGCCCGGAAGTACAAGGAAAGCCCCGCTGTCATTCATGCCATCGAGGCCCACCACGGCGATGTGGAGCCGCAGACCGTCATTGCCTGCCTGGTTCAGGCAGCGGATGCCATTTCTGCCGCCCGTCCCGGCGCCCGCCGTGAAAATGTGGAAAACTATATCCGCCGTCTTCAGAAGCTGGAAGAGCTTACCGGCTCCTATCCCGGCGTAGAGAAGGCATTTGCCATTCAGGCTGGCCGAGAGGTTCGGATCATGGTAAAGCCCGAGGAGGTCACGGAGGACAACATGATCATTCTGGCCCGGGACATTGCCCGGAAGCTGGAATCCGAGCTGGAATACCCCGGTCAGATCAAGGTCAACGTGATCCGGGAAACCAAGGCTGTGGAATACGCAAAGTAATTTTCATTTACAATGAAACCATAAAAGGGTGTGCCTGCACAATGTGGGGCACACCCTTTTTGCAGATTGCAAACGATATGGAACCAATGCCGATTGCATTTGCCTGACGGCTTTGGTAAAATAGAAATGTCACGGCCTGCAATGGGATTGACTTTGAAATGAAACAGAATTTTCCTGAAAAGAGGAACCCGATAAAACTTTATATACTGCTGATTTGTCTAAGAGATAGAGGGGGCAGAATTATGGGAGATTCTGAGTTTGGACCGTTTTATAAAAATCTCACAAAAGGGCACTGCCTTCCAAGGCATTGAAAAGAAAGAGAGTGAAGTTAATGAGTGATGCTTATTCGCCGGAGCTGCTGGCAGCTGCAATCCATGGAGAGGAAAGGGCTCTGGAGTTCCTGTATAAAAGCGCGCAGGAGAAAGTGACCCAGACGGTCCGCTCCATGATCCGGGACGAGGATGCGGTGTCGGATATTGTGCAGGACAGCTTTTTGAAAGCATTTTCCAATCTGGATAAATTGGAAAAACCGGAGCGTTTTTTGGCGTGGATGCGGCGCATTGCGTCCAATACAGCGCTGAACTACCTGAAAAAGAAACAGCCTGTGCTTTTTTCTGAGCTTACCGGGGAGGAAGAGGAAGAAATTGAGATCGAAGACGAAACGATTGCGCACAATCCCAATGCCCGGCTGGATCAGCAGGAGACCAACCGCCTGATTCAGGAGATTGTCAGCGGCCTTAGTGATGAACAGCAGCTTGTGATTGGGATGTTTTATTTTGAAGGAATTCCCATTCGCAGCATTGCTCAAACGCTGAGATGCTCTGAAAATACCGTGAAGAGCCGTCTGAACTATGGACGAAAAAATGTGGAAAAGAAAGTCCGGGAACTGGAACGTCAGGGAACCAAGCTCTATTCCATGGCACCGGTACCGTTTTTCCTGTGGCTGCTTGGCAATCTCCATCCCCAGCCTTCTCAGGCGGCTTTGGAAGGAATCCTTTCCCAATGCGCAGCCCTTTCTTCCGGCGCAGCCGCCGGGGTAGGGGCAAAGGCCGCAACGGTTGGAATGAAGCATGCAGCCAATGCGGCAAAGAAACTGAAAATCAAAATCATAGCCGGGGTTTTATCGGTGGCGGCGGTGGGAGGCGGCGCGGCAGTGGCGTTCCTGCATGGGGCATCATCCGACCCGGTGCCGACACCGCCTGCGACGGTACCGGTCACAGAAGCCCTCACCACGGTACAGACGGTGCAGGAGACACAAATGGAGGAAACAATCGTTCCCACAACCAGCCCTCCGAAAGATCCAAGGCCGGCATATGAGGCCATTTTGGAGGAATATAGGGTCGCCTGCGCCGATGCCGATTATCTGGAGCATCCACAGCAATACCCCAATGCAGCCAAGGATGGGTTGGATTACTATCACAGCATGGGAGCCTTTGATTTGTATTATGCTTATGACGACATTGACCACAATGGAACAGATGAATTGCTCATTGGGGCAGAGGGTTCCATCTGGGATGTCTATGCCTTTGATGGAGAAAAGCCTGTCAAGCTCATTGACGAGAAAGCCATGGGCGGCGGCCGTGTAAGGCTGTCCATTATGAAAACCGGAGAGATGTATGTTACAGGTTCGTCCGGTGCATCCAATGGGATTTGCTATATGCGGCGCCTCATGGAGGATGGATTCACCACAGAGGAAGTATTCTATTTCGATCAGGTGAGCAACGAACTGGGAACAAATTACTATGGGCAAATAGATGGCCAGCACAGTACGCTGACCCCGGAGGAATTTTCTGTGAGGATGGAGCGATACACGGAGCGCAACAATTTTCAGTGGAACAATTTGGTAGATGCTCCCATGACCCGGTGGGAGGCATATCAGGAAATTCTGGATGAGTATACCGAAGCCATTGAGGCGATGAACCGTGGAAGTTATGATCCACAGCAATACCCCCATGTAAAGTATGTGGTAAATCACGAGGAAGGAACCGGGAAAGAGCCAAGCGGAATCCAGTATAACTACCTGATGCTGGATGTGGACGGCAACGGGACAAATGAATTGGTTCTTGCCGCCGGTCTGGAGTATGAGCAGGTTGTGGATATCTATACAATCAGGGTTATGGATATCTACACTTACGACGGAACCCAGGCGATAGAGTTTTTCAGGGATCCGGCGTTGGGAGATACCGCCTATTTCGTGGTAGGAGCAGATAACAGGATCTATTTTGTTGACAAAAACAGCGAAAATGGACGGGAAATCTGTCTGGAGATCGGCCCCGACGGATATTCTTCGGAGGAGGTCTACTGGTATCGCATTGGGGAGAAAAACGGGGAAAAGATTTATTATAATGATACCGAAACCTTGACCAGATCGGATTTTATGTTCCGCTGGCCCCCTTATAACAGCGCATTGGTGGGTGCCCAATGGACGGAGCTTTCCACTTATGTACTGAGTGATAACCCGGGATAACCCAGGGCAATCGGCTCTGCCGGGATATCGAAAGACTTTATAAAAATTACAAGCCTCCATTGTCTGCCGGAAAGGGCATCAATGGAGGCTTGCGGCTTTTTTGTTTAGAGTTTGTCGTAGGCTTTTTCCAGGAATTTCTGGGAGGTGACCAGAACACGCTGGTGGGTGCCGTGTCCGATTTCGCCCTGCTCATCAAAGGCAGTGACACGGAAGGTGATCTTCTTACCCTCCACGGCGGTGACCTCCGCTTCCGCCCGGACCTCAAGCCCCACAGGGGTGGCGGCAGTATGGCTGATGGACAGCTCGGTGCCCACAGAGGTCTGCCCTTCCTTCAGAGCCGGTGCAATGGCGTTGCAGGCGGCCCCTTCCATCATGGCCACCATGCAGGGGGTGGCATACACCAGCAGATCGCCGGAGCCAACCTCCAGGGCAGTGTCAGAGCGTTCCACCTGGGTTTCGGCGGTGCCCAGCATCCCAACGGTAATTTCCATCGTTTTATTCTCCTTCCGTTCTTACAGATAATGCCTGCTGTGCCTGAGGAATCCGCCTCATTGGAGCAGACGCAAAGAGTTCCTTCGTTCCTTTTCCGGCTGCCAGCTTTCCTGCGTGGCAGCGGATTTGGGTTCTACTTAGGATGATACATGGAAGGGAAAGGAAAGTCAATGAAAAAATGGGGTTGCTATTCATATGAAAATTTCATATAATTGGCTTACTACCTTGGGCTGTTGCAGCCCAGTTTTGTGAGGTGCCAATGATGGAAACCAGAGAAAAACTGAACCTGACCATGCTGTGCGACTTCTATGAGCTGACCATGGGAAATGGCTATTTCCAGACCGGTTATAAGGACCGTATCTGTTACTTTGATGTATTTTTCCGTAAGTGCCCCGACAACGGCGGCTTTGCCATTGCTGCCGGACTGGAGCAGATCATTGATTATATCCGAAATCTTCGATTTGACCCTGCGGATATTGAGTATCTTCGGAGCCGGGATATGTTCTGCCCGGAATTTCTGGACTATCTGAAGGAGTTTCGCTTTACAGGTGACATCTGGGCCGTGCCGGAGGGCACTCCCATTTTCCCTCATGAGCCGATCATTACCGTTCGGGCTCCCGCCATTGAAGCCCAGCTGATCGAGACCTTCCTGCTGCTGGCCATCAACCATCAGAGCCTCATTGCCACCAAGGCCAACCGTGTGGTTCGGGCTGCCGAAGGAAGAACCGTTCTGGAGTTTGGCTCCCGCCGGGCCCAGGGCTCCGATGCAGCGATTCTGGGCGCCCGTGCCGCCTATATCGGCGGCTGCAACGGCACCGCCTGCACCATCTCCGACCAGCTCTACGGCGTGAAAGCCGGCGGCACCATGGCCCATGCCTGGGTGCAGATGTTTGATTCTGAGTATGAAGCATTCAAGGCCTATTGTGAGATGTATCCCAACAATGCGGTATTGCTGGTGGATACCTACAACACTCTCCACTCCGGTGTGCCCAATGCCATCAAGGCCTTTAATGAGGTGCTCAAGCCCATGGGCATTACCAAGTGCGGCATTCGGATGGACTCCGGCGATATGGCATACCTGACCCAGAAGGCCCGGAAAATGCTGGACGACGCAGGCTGGACGGAATGCCAGATTTCCGTGTCCAACTCCCTGGACGAATATATTATTCAGGACCTGCTCCGGCAGGGTGCCCAGATCGATATGTTCGGCGTGGGAGAACGGCTGATTACGGCCCGCAGTGAGCCTGTGTTCGGCGGTGTGTACAAGCTGGCTGCGGTGGAGAACGAGGACGGCACCATTCAGCCCAAAATCAAGATTTCTGAGAATGTGGGGAAAATCACCAACCCCCACTATAAGAAGCTCTATCGCTTCTTTGGAAACGACACCGGAAAGGCCATTGCGGACTATCTGTGTGTCTATGACGAAGTCATTGACGACTCCAAGGATATGAAAATCTTTGACCCGGAGGCCACCTGGAAGACCAAGACGGTGTATAATTTCACGGCCAAGGAGCTGCAGGTTCCCATTTTCCTGAAGGGTGAGCTGGTGTATAAGAGCCCCAGCCTGCAGGAGATCCGGGAATATTGCCGGCAGCAGGTGGATACTCTGTGGGATGAGGTCAAACGCTTTGACAATCCCCATACCTATTATGTAGACCTGTCCCAGAAGCTTTGGAATGTGAAGTATGGGATGCTGAAGCAGAAGCGGTGAGCCTATGAAAGTATCAGCAAAGCAAATGGCTCTGTGCGGCGTGCTGGCGGCCCTGGCGGTCACCGCCGTCACATTGAGCGGGATGCTGCCCTTTGCGGCTTACTGCGGGCCGGTGCTGGCTTCGGCCCTTCTGGTGCCGGTGCTGCAGCTGTGCGGCAAGCGCATGGCCTGGGCCTGGTATGCCGCCGTGGCCTTTGTCAGCATTTTGCTCTGCCCGGACCCGGAGGCTTCCGTGTTGTTCCTTCTGCTGGGCTACTACCCCATTGTGAAATCCGTTCTGGATAAAATCCCGTATCGGGCGCTGAGAATTCTGGCAAAGCTGTTGGTATTCTGCGCAGCCATGGCCATTATGTATGTGGTGCTCATTTATCTGCTGGGTCTGGAACAGGTGGCCCAGGAGCTGGAGACGGAATCTCCCTGGATTCTGGCAGCGTTTGGCCTGCTGGGTCTCATTACCTTTGCAATGACAGATGTTTTGCTGGCCAGATTGATCGTGCTCTTTCAGCGCAGGACCGGCGCTTCCATCCACAAGAGAAAGGACGAACTCCAATGAAAATCAAGCCCGGTTTCTGTAAATATATCCTTCACGGCTATTTCATTGCCCTGTGTCTGGTGTCGGTTTCTCTGTTCCTTCCCGGTACGCCCCTGAATTATGTGCTGGGGCTTCTGGGCCCCCACTCCCTGAGAATCTGCGATACCTACCTGGAGGCGGTATCCGATCAAAGCGTTTTCTGCTTTATCCTGATTTTCTGGATGCAGGCCTATCCTTTGACCATGACCATTATATATCTGGTCTCCACCATTGGCAAAAACTATACGCCCTATGGGGTGCTCATTGCCTTGGAGGCGGTGGTGACGGTTGCGCTGGGCGTCTGGGTCATGACCCTGGGGCATGTGGGAGAAGGAATCTATGATGTTGCGGCGGGGCTGTGCAGTCTGCCGGTTGGCATCGTGTGCGTCATTGCCTCCCAGCGGGGCAAAGCGACGGAATACGGCTCATTTTAACAAGTGACAGGGGCTGCCAGCGACAGCCCCTGTTTTTTCTATTCGGAGGAGTTTTATGCGAAATATACCGGATTTTACCTGTGAACACGGAGTTGCCACTTTGATTTTGCGAGAAATCCCGGTGAAAGAAGAGGCCTATTGCCTGGTCAGATGGGCCCAGCCCGGAGAAGAACCGGCGCTGCTGGAGCAGTGCCGCCGCTTTTGCCGCATGGCAGGAGCGCAGCGGGTCTATGCCACAGGGGTGGAGCTTTCCCAAGAACCTGCCTTTCGCATCCTGCGGATGACGGCGCCAAGACCCGCAGAGCAGGATCAAAGCCTGTGCCTGTGGCCTCTGCTGGGAGAAAACTGGGAAACATACCGCAGGCTTTACAATGAAGCCATGGTGTCGGTATCCGGAGCCCGCCTGCTGGAGGACCGGGACAAAGACAGGATGGTGCAGGCCGGGGGCGCTTACTTTGTTCACAGAGATGAAAAGCTCCTGGGCTTGGGCCAAGTGGAGGGAAACAAGCTCTTATCCTTGGTATCCTGCGTTCCGGGGGCAGGGCAGCAGGTGGCCACAGCTCTGCTGCATGTGATCTCTGAGGATGTGGCAGAGCTGCGGGTGGCGGACAATAACGAGCGAGCCTGCCGCCTCTATAGACGCATGGGCTTTGTGCCTGTGGGCATCGAAGAAACCTGGTATGAGCTATAGCGCATCACTGTGCCATGCAGATCCCTCGGAGCATCTGCGTAAACAGGTCTGTAAAGGTTAAACGGGGAATGTGGGACTCTGCCACAAGGGGGATTTCGCCCAGCACTTCCTCTCCTGCTTTTACGGTGAGGGTACCCAGAGGGGCGCCCTTCTCTACGGGAGCCTGAATGGAGGGCTCTAAGGTGACATCGTATTGCACAGAGGACAGCTTGCCCTTGTCAATGAGGAGTTGTTCCGGTCCCTGGGGAACCGGCTGCACCGTGGCACTTTTTCCCAGCACCACTTCCACCGGGGGAAGGTCCGTGTCACCCTTGGCATCTACCAGGGCATAATTGGCAAAGCCATAGTCCAGAAGGGCTTTGGCGGACTGGAATCGGTCTGTAGAGCTGGGGCAGTGCAGAACCACGGCCACCAGTTCCAGACCGTCTCTCTGGGCGCTGGCGGACAGACAGTGCCCGGCACTGGAGGTGAAGCCGGTTTTCAGTCCGGTGGTTCCCTCATAAAATCGAACCAGCTTATTGGTGTTGGAAAGGCCGAAGGTGCCGTCTCGCACGGTGTCCATCCAGATGGTGGTAAAACGCTTGATGTCCGGGTGGTGCAGCAAAAGCTCCCGGGACATGAGCGCGATGTCATGGGCGGTGGTAAGATGATGCTCTGCCGACGGGTCATCGTCCAGCCCGGTGCAGTTTACAAATCTGGTGTCCTCCATGCCCAATTCCTTGGCTTTCAGATTCATTTTTTCCACAAACCCCGCTTCGCTGCCTGCCAAAAATTCTGCCATGGCACAGGCGCAGTCGTTGGCAGAGGAGACGGTAATGGATTTCACCATGTCTTCCACAGACATGGTTTCTCCCACCTTGAGATAGACCTGACTGCCGCCCTTTGCGGCGGCGGTTTCGGAGGTGGTGACCTGATCGGTCCAGCTGATTTTCCCGGAGTCAATGGCCTCCATAATGAGAAGCAGGGTCATGATTTTGGTGACGCTGGCAGGCGCCAGACGCTCGTGGGAATTGGATTCGTAGAGCACGGTCCCCGTGGCAAGATCCATGAGCACCGCCGATGGGGCGCTGAGCTGAAGATCTATGGCATGAACCGGAATTACAGCCAGATTCAGAAGCAGTAAAATGGCGAACAGTCCTGTCCATATGCGTTTTTTCATGTTTCATCCCTCCCAATTTGGTACAACCTATGCAGGCCGAAGGACAAGTATGCAGCTAAGCCCTTGCATCTTCACAGAATTCATAGTATCATAAAAGCAAAAACAGGAGGTACAGTATGAAGCTGTTTGGATTTATCGGGGTAGGCAACATGGGCTCCGCCGTGGCCAAGGCGGTGGTTGACCGGGTCGGGGGGCGGCAGGTTCTGGTCAGCAGCCGAACCATGGAAAAGGCCCGGCAGGTGGCAGACAGTCTGGGCTGTGAAGCCGCGGACAATGAGACCCTGGCCGAAGCGTGCCGGTATTTGGTGCTGGGGGTGAAGCCCCAGATTCTGCCGGGAGTCCTTACGGCGCTTCGTCCCATTTTAGAGAAGCGAACCACGCCCTGCACCCTGGTTTCCATGGCGGCCGGCCCTACCATTGCCCGGCTTCAGGAGCTGTCCGGTCTGGAGTCCGTCATCCGCATCATGCCCAACACGCCGGTGCTGGTGGGAGCCGGTGTCATCACCTATGCCGTCAGTGCGGGGGTATCTCAGGAAGAGGAAACCCAGGTGGTGGAGGCCCTTTCTCAGGCGGGAGTGGTGGATCGGCTTTCTGAGGGGCTGATCGATGTGGCCAGCGCACTGGCAGGCTGCGGTCCTGCCTTTGTGTGCCAGTTCCTGGAGGGACTGGCAGATGGCGCCGTGGCCTGCGGCCTTCCCCGGCAGAAAGCGTATCTTTACGGAGCCCAGATGTTTTTGGGAACGGCCAGGCTGGCGCTGGAAACGGGGCTGCATCCGGGGGTACTGAAGGACCAGGTGACCTCTCCCGGCGGCAGTACCATTCAGGGAGTCCGGGCTTTGGAAAAGCATGGCCTTCGCAGTGCCGCCATGGAGGCGGTCATTGCGGCCTGTGAGAAAAACGGAAAATTGGGATAATAAAATCAGGCTGTTTCTCAGAGAAACAGCCTGATTTTTCAACGATCATTCTTTTTCAGAAGCTTTCTGAAATTCCACACGCTCCACATGCGGAACATGGTGGACACTAGAAGCACACCGACTGCCAGGGCACCTGCCAGAGCACCGGTATTCAGCCCCTTCACCAGGAAATTGTCGATTTCCCCTCGGGCGGCAAAGTCCATGGTATAGAAAATACCGGAACCGGGAATCAGGGGGATCAGGGAAATGACAAGATAGGGAGAGGCGGGGCATTTGCGAAATCTTGCCATGACCTCTGCATAGGTGGCAACGGCGGCAGAACCGATGACAAAGCCGGTGACATCGCTGCATCCCAGCATGACACAGGGGGTATAGATGAGCCAGCTCAGCAGACCGCCCAAGACGCACAGCACAACGGCCTGTCCCCGGATATTGAACAAAATGCAGAAGCCGGCACAGCCGATGCAGGCACCCACACATTCAAAGAAGAATGAGTTCATAAGGCAGGGGGCACCGGCAACCTCTCCGAAGAGACTTCGTGCCACGGATACCGCAGCACCCACACCTACAGCCAGAGCCACGGCGGTGATAAAGACCTGCACCAACCGGTTCACACCTGACAAAGTATCGCCGTAGATCACATCCCGAATACTGTTGGTAAACAGAAGGCCCGGCACCAGCAGCATTAAGGTGCCGATGATGGTGGCGTCCGGATTGTGCAGCAGACCCAGCTGTGCCAGGATCTGGGCCAGAAACGCCTGAACAAACCCTGCGGCAACGGTGTTAAAAAACAGGTTGGCCCGGAAAATCCTCATGAAACGAAGGCTCAGGCCCACGGAGATGCCACAGATGGCCGCACACACGGCATCCAATATGGTGCCGTGAAAGAAGAATCCAAAGCCCATGGCGGCAAGGGCGTTTCCTAAGATGATCATGGGAAAGGAGCGGGGATGACTGTTCTTTTTCTCCTGCTTCAGCCAGCCGGCTGCGGTTCTGACCGAAGGCTTTTCGTTGCAGATGCGGCGGCACAGGGCGTTGAATCGCTCCAGACCGTCCATATCCGTGGAGGCGGCATCGGTGCGCCGCATTCGCATTACATGCTTTTCATCCTCTGTTTCCAGACTGGCAATAATAAAGTTTGGAATGGCAAATACTTCTGCATGGGCATCATAGGCGTGCATGAGATGGCTGATACACTCTTCCACTCGGTAGGTCTCTGCGCCACACTGCTGCAGCTGATCGGCCAGATCTACAGACAGGTCTAAAAGTTCACCGTATTCTTGTTCGGTCACAAAGGTTCCTCCTTGTACTGCTGAAATTATCTATCATGGAGTATAGCAGTTATAAGAAAAAAACGCAAGAGGCTGTAGTGGGGGAAAAATGCCCCAATCTCTCAGGTTTGTACAACCGAAAATTGAGGATTCAGACAGCCGAATCAGGTCTTTGCTTGTATGCATCCTATTCCAAATGACTGTAGCAAAGAAGCCGGGAAGATTCTCCGAGCGTCCGGTGTTCAAAGGGGACGGCCCGGGGAGTAAACACCCCCGCACCGAAGCACCACGATGCTCCGATACGGGGATATATTTTTATGCGTGAGGGTCAGTCGGCGTCTTTCAGAATGTGATTGTTATAAAAATCACTTTTCTTTTCCAGCTCCTCATTGGCGTATTCAAAGCCGTATTCTTCAAAGAGGGTCTGATCGCCGGAGAACAGATCCGTGCCGATGCCCAGTCTGCTGCCGTCAAAGGTTACGCCCATGCTGGACAAAATGGTGGGGAACATGTCAAAGTTTGCATACTGGCGGTTAAAGAGAATCTCTTTGTCTCTGGAGGCCACGCCGGGATAGGGGTTTAGAATGACATTGTACTGAGAGCGGTGATACGCAGGATCAAACTTATAAAAATGGAAGAAGTTGGACTCCATGCTCAAATGGTCGCCTGTGATGACCACGGTGGTGTTTTCATAGAAGGGCTGCGCCTGAATCCAGCGGACAAACTTCTCAACCTCAGCAGAGCTGTAGGCCACCACATTTGCGTACTGATTCTCGTGAGGGGTTGGAGCGTTTTTGCTTAAATAGCCGTCGGGCCGGTGGGTGTCCGCAGTTTCCATGATGAAATTGAAGGGCTTGCCGGTTTCGCTGAGCCGGGTCAGCTCGTCTTTGGCAAACTCGAAGAGCTTATCATCCTCAAATCCCCACCAAACAGAGTAGGTGGGAGGAATCAGGCCGTTTTTCTGCGCGTATTTGTGGTCCATGATTTTGAAATCACCATGGGACTTGAAATAGTAGGTAAGACCGCCGAAATCGGCATCTGCGCCAAACATCAGGGTTTGCTCATAGCCCTGCTCGGCAAGAATCTCCCCCAGGGAATAGGCACCGGGCAGGAAGTTGCCCTCAGAGCCGTAGGCATTGGGCTCGGTGGGGGCCTTCATGGGCAGGCCTGTGGTCATGTTGACCATGGAGGCAACGGACCATGTGGTGCCCACGGCTGCCTGAGGGCCGCCGAACTGGTGATCCAGATGGGAGAAGCTGTAGCCCTCCTGGGCAATGGCGGTCAGCTCGGGAATCAGGTTTACATCCATGTATCCCCCCAGATCCTTGGACATATAGCTGTTTTCCATGGATTCAAGGTAGATGTGGATGAGGTTGCGCTTGCGCTGGGGGAACTGAAGGTTGGCATCCCGGGGGTCCACATAGTGGTCGTCGATCATGCTGGATTTTTCAAAGTAGGCATTGTACACGGCCATGATTTTGAAACGGTAGACACCATAGCCAAGGCCGCCGGCAAAGACAGTCAAGGTCAGCAGGATGGCGAGGGTGCGGTGCGCCCAGCGGGGAAAGAGGGTGACGGGTTTCTCTTTGCTTCGGCAGCAAACGGGGAACTTGCCGAACAAGAAAAGGCCGCACAGGGTGCTGAAAAACAGCGTGAGGAACATGGGCCCTTCCAGCACGTTGCTGTAGTCCACCATGTCACTGCCGGTGGTGGGGGAGAAGTAGGTAATGAGAATTTGATCGGCAGGAAGATCACCGTATTCTCCTTTGGCCCAAATGGTGGCAAACACACACAGAAATCCTGCGATAATCAGAATCAGAGCCACAATTTTAAGGGCGGCTGCCCCTTTGCTTTTTTTGGTATGTTCACTCCCGCAGATCAGGTACTTGTCTTTTAAGGTGCGCAGAAGCAAAAGCGCGCCTCCCACCAGCAGGGCCAGAACAAAGAACAGAAGGAAGTGCCAAACCTTGTATCCGTCTGTCACAAGAAAGTGTTCAAAGCGGAAAAGATACTTGAAAATTGCGATGGTAAACAGAGTCGTGAGGAACCCGTTTTTTACAACGGCATAGATGCGGCTGCCGGCTGACTGATGCTTGTGCAGCGCGAAAATCTCGGCGGCGCTGATTAAGACAGAGGCCAGAATGCCCATTACGAGTAACATGAAATCTTCCTTTCTTTCGGAAAAATAGCCATCCAATCTCAAAAGACAGATCTTTTATGCTGGTTGTCTTTTTAGGATGACCTGCGTCGTTTTATTCTATCACAAAAAAGGGAATTTGGCGATTACAATTCTGTCACAAAGTGGAGATTTTGGGAGGAAAATGAAAGAAACCTTGTAATAAACATTTTTAATCGGCCAAAATATTAGCACAAAGGGAAAACGGCCCGAAAAACAACACAGGGGCTGTGGAAAATTTCCACAGCCCCTGTGCAGTGACTTCAGACTACCGAAGGCAGATATAGACCATATAGAGCACATAGGTGCCTACCATGATAATGCCTTCCCTGCGGTCCAATTTCCGATGGGTCCATGCCATGATCCAAACCAGGATCGTAATGCCAATGAGGCAGGCAATGTCGAAAATGTCCAACATGGAAAGGGTAATGGGACTCAGCAGGGAGGCTGCGCCCAAAACCATGAGGATGTTATAGATATTGGAGCCGAGGGCATTGCCCAGAGCCATGTCCACATCCTTTTTCCGTGCGGCCACAATGGAGGTGACCAGCTCGGGCAGGGAGGTGCCCACGGCCACAATGGTAAGGCCAATGATATTCTGGCTGATGCCAAAGGCGGATGCAATGGTGGAGGCGCTTTTTACCACCCAGTCACCGCCCAGAGCAATGCCGGCGACGCCCACAACGATGTATACCACACACTTCCAGCCGGGCATAAGGGAGGCGGGCTCCTGCTGTGTCTCCTGGGGAGCGTCCATGAGACGGGCCTTTATGGCAGAACGAATCATGAAACCAATATAAGCAACGAAGCACAGGGCCAGAATACTGCCCTCCAGGCGACCCAGTGTTAAGGAATTGACCCCGGCACTGAGCACCAACAGTAAGATTGCGGCACCAAGAGATATGGGAATATCCACACGCAGAGAGTCCCGGGCTACGGCTACGGGGGTGAAGATGGCACACATGCCGATGACTACGATGAGATTGAAAATGTTGGAGCCTACCACATTACTCACTGCCATGGCGTTGTTGCCATGCATGGAGGCAGAGACACTGACAGCGGTTTCGGGCAGGGAGGTGCCCATGGCGACAATGGTAAGACCGATTATCATGGAAGGGATTCGTAGCTTTTTGGCTACGGCGGAGCTGCCCTCCACAAAGAAGTCTGCACCCTTGATCAGGAATATAAAACCGACGATCAGTAAAAATACGGCAAAAGGAACGCCGCCGAGAAAGGTTGTGAAAGCTTGCATATCATACTCCTCTTTTTTATTCAGGTTTATTCTGGGCGAAGGCACATAAAAAAGACCATGTACGCAAATCTAGCACACATGAGTCTCTCTGTTTTGGAAATGTACCAAGGGACAAACCGCCGTGATATTGGAAAGTCCTTCTTCACCATGATGGAATTGCTGGTTTACTCTAGCACAAACCAGGTTGTTTGTCAACGGGAACGGAAACGAATCAGGCAAACATCCGGTCTGCACCGCCGTGGCTGTGTAGACAGCCGCAAACAAGGGGACCGCCTCACCTCAGGCAAGGCGGTCCCCATTTGGCCCGGAATCAGTGTTCGGAGCGATACAGGAAGGTCACGATCTGACCTCTGGTACAGGTGCCGTCGGGCTTGAAATACCCGGCGCTGATGCCCTGTGTAATGTCATTTTCGGTGGCCCAGAGAACGGCGTCAGAATAGAAGCGGCCCTCCTCCACATCGGAAAAGGGGTTGCTGGGATTCTGCGGGGCGGGGCTGCCCTTGGCACGCCACAGGAAGGTCACGGCATGGCCGCGGGTGCAGGATTTGTCCGGGCCGAATTTGTTCTCACTGATGCCGTTGGTGATTCCCTGCTCCACTGCCCACAGAACTGCCTCGTAGCAGTAGCTGTTGGGGTCCACATCCACAAAGGGGTTATCCAGAGACTGGGGGGCAGGAGAACCGGCATTTCTCCACAGGAAGGTTACGATCTGTCCACGGGTACAGACCTTTTCGGGAGCAAAACGATGGGGAGCCACACCGGTGGCAATCTTGTTTTCATAGGCCCAGAGAACAGGCTCATAGTAGAATCGGTCGGGAGAAACGTCGGTGAATACAGGGCCGTCTACCTGAACTTCGCTGGGATCATCCAGATCGATGGAATAAAAAACGGGAGCGGATTCCTCAGTCACATACCAGATGATATGATTGTTGAAGACAATGGGGTCGCAGTCAGACAGAGGGGCGGTGCCGGTGTAAACGTCGCTGGTGATCGTTCCGTTTTGATCCAGGAAGGCATAGCGCAGATATCCTGATTCGTGCCAGAGGATCATGAACCGGGTGCCGCTGATTTTGACCAGGTGGGGGGTAGCCATGGGCACCTGGTCATCGCTGCTGTAATTGGTGAGCCAACGAACGGAGGTGCTCTCCTGGGTGAAAGAATCCTTGGGGGTTACAGTGACAAAGATGTTATACTGAGAGGATTGGGTGCTGTCTCCCTGATCGATGGATTTGCCTGCTACCAGGTAGGCGGTATCGGAAGCCTCAAAGCCGCCCACACAGACACCGGTATAATTGTCGCCGATGTCACCTGCAATGGGGAGGACCTCTACGGATTCAGGGGAGAAGCTGAGCTGTTCCTTCCCCGCGCTTTCCGGATAGCGGAACAGAATCACGGATCTGGGATAGGCATCACCGTGATCCACGGCCAGATAGTCGTTTCCATCCACTCGGGCAAACTGGTTGAAGGAATGGCTGACATAGCCTGTGCTGGAGTTGGAAATACCCGCTTCGCACTGGGTGATCTTCATATCCGAAATGCGCACATTCAGCTGCACATTGGCCTGGTGCTGGAATCCGTCCCATGATGTATACATCTGGTGACAGGTGCGGATATAGAGCATATCGCCGCTTTGCGCCATGCGCAAAGAGCCAAAATGGAAAGGATAGGAGGTGTTGGCACCGTAGAGGCTGGCGGCATCCTGACGCTGCCAGTCCTTGCTGTAACGAATCACACGGATGACCTCGGTGGAATTGGACTCTTCAGGGTTTTCCTGCCCGCAGACCAGAAAATTATAGTCTGTACCAAAGTAGACACCGCCGTACATGGGCAGCTCCAGAGGCAGCTGGCTGTGGGAACGGAACTGGAAATTCTCGTCGTACTCATCGATGGTAATACCATCTTCGCCAAGGTACTCCACCCGGGAATAGCCGGAGTCGGTGGCCGTCATCTGGGAATAAATCGGGGTTCCATATTCGTCGAAAAGATACTCATGCCCCCAGATGTTGGTGGAGATTGCCGGAGAACCGGCGGCTTGGGCACTCAGCGGCAGCAGGGAAAACACTGCCGTCAGTACCAGCAAAAGGGATAGAATGCGCTTTTTCATGACTAATACCTCCAATACTATTTTGTATGGTTTGTATAGAGACATTATAACATGGCATATCAAAGAATTCAAGAGAGGGTGGGGCAGCCTAAGCACAATGGATTGCAATTTTTGTAAAGTGTATTATAATGGGTTCATGCCAAGTAAAACAAAGGGAGGACATCATCATGATTGATTTTCAAAATGGAGAAATTATGAAACTGCGGCAGGCAGATATGCAGGACGTAGGTTCCTTAGTGGGAAAGATTTTGCTGCCGGGGGAGCAGGTGGTGGGCGTTTATAAAACCGTTCGCGACCGGGTTATTTTTACAGACCGCCGGGTCATGACACTGGACATCCAGGGGGCCACGGGGAAAAAGCAGGAGGTGACCAGCCTGCCTTATCGGAAAATCGTCTGCTTCAGCGTGGAGACCTCTGGGATTCTGGATGTAGACTCTGAGCTGGAGCTGTGTTTTTCCGGCATGGGTCGTGTCCGCTTTGAGTTCTTCGGTTCAAGCCATATTGCGGAAATTGCGCAGGTTTTGGGGAAATATATTCTGTAATCAGATAAAAGAACGCCGCTGCAAAACGGGTCAAAATAAAAGCGAGTGGGCAACTCCGAAGGGAGCTGTCCACTCGCTTGCTGCAACACAGGACTTTTTTAAAATGGGAACGCAATGCCTCTTAGATTTTGCAAAGGGGCTTGATTTTATTTTGATAAATTCGCAGGAAAAAGAACAGGGAAAATCCGCTGCTGACCAGTTCGGCAATGGGGAAGGACCACCAGACCGAATCCAGGACACCGGACAAGGACAACAGATAAGCTGCCGGAACCAGAACCACAAGCTGCCGGACCAGAGAGACAACGGTGGCATACAGACCGTTGCCAAGAGCCTGGAAAACGCCGCTGAGCACCACGCAGCAGCCGGCAAACAGGAAGGAAATGCTGAGGATGCGCAAAGACACCCTTCCGATGGACAGGAACAGCGGAGAAGGCTCAAACATAGAAAGCAGGAAATCAGGAAACAACTGGAAGGTCAGGAAACCCAGGGTCATAAAGATCATGGCAACCATACAGCCCAGACCAATGGCCTTCTTGATTCGATCGGGCCGTTTGGCACCATAGTTGAAGGCGACAATGGAAACGAGGGCGTTATTCAGGCCAAAGACTGGCATAAAGACAAAGCTTTGCAGTTTGAAATAGGCACCGAAGACTGCCACAGCGGTGGAGTTGAACCCGCTGAGGATGCCGTTGACCAGGAAGGTCATAACAGAGCCAATGGCCATCATCACAATGGAAGGGACACCCACAGACAAAATGGGCTTCAGGATATGGGACTGAAAGGCCAGAGCCTTCAGATTGAGCTGCACTTCGTGGTTTTTCCAGAAGTGGAACCCCATTGCCATGCAGAAGGAAACGATCTGACCGATCACGGTGGCCACGGCGGCACCGCGGATTCCCATGGCGGGAATGGGGCCGAAACCAAAAATCAGCAGGGGATCCAGAATGATGTTGAGAATGGCACCGGTGCTCTGGGTAATCATGGTGAACACGGTGCGGCCGGTGGCTTGCAGGATTCGCTCAAAAAGAATGGCACCGAAGAGGCCGAAGGAGAACACGGTGCAGATGGTCATGTACTTGGCGCCGCCTTCATAAATGGCCGGAATATCGATCTGCATCCGGAAATAGTAGGAAGAGCCGAACAGACCCAGAATCATAAACAGCAGATAGCACAGGCCGGACAGCACAATGCCATGGCCGGCGGCCCGGTTGGCGTTTTCCCGCTCACCGCTGCCCAGACAGCGTGACAACAGGGAGTTCATACCGACTCCGATACCGGTGGAGAAGGCGATCATGAGATTTTGCACCGGGAAGGCCATGGAGACGGCGGTTAAGGCATCTTCGCTGAGCCTTGCCACATAGATGCTGTCTACAATGTTATACAAGGCCTGAATCAGCATGGAAATAATCATAGGCAGGGCCATATTGACCAAGAGTTTGCCCATAGGCATGGCCCCCATCTTGTTTTCCTTTGTCAAAGTAGGCGTCATAAAGATCACTCGCTTTCGTAGAATAAAATAATGGGAGCCCCGTGGGGGGACTCCCATTTCTGTTCCCCTGCCATCCTCACAAAGGAGGATATCCGGTGGCTGGCAGAACCGCTGAGCCGAAGACTCAGATTTCATTGGTTGGGAAGCGGCCGGGAAAAAGAGAAACGCACCAACCCATGGGTTGATGCGTTTTCTTTGGTGACCCGTACGGGACTCGAACCCATGTTACCGCCGTGAAAGGGCGGTGTCTTAACCACTTGACCAACGGGCCTGGTAGCGGCAATCTGATTTGAACAGATGACATACCGGGTATGAACCGGCTACTCTACCAACTGAGTTATGCCGCCGTGATGCCGCGTCAGCAGTTTTCCACCGAAACAGCTCCGTTATCATACAAGATAAACCACCATTTGTCAATAGGTTTTTTCAAAAAAACTAAAAAATTTTTTCTTTGTCGGAAACAAAAGAATTGCAATCTATTTACTTCTATGATACTATCATAAAAAACGTATAAAGAAAGAACAAGGAGGAATCCATTGTGAAACGATTTTTTGCGGCACTTATGATTTTATTCCTTTGCGTTACTCTGCCCCTGGCTGCCAAAGCGGACTTTGGCAACTTTGCGGGCAATAGTGATTACGGCGGCAGCAGCGGAAGCAGCAGCCACAGCAGTAGCAGTAGCAGCAGCTCCAGCCATAGCTACAGTTCAAGCAGTTCCAAAGGATCCAAGAGTAGCAGCCCTGCGGTTACTGCGACTGTGGTCACGATTGTGATTATTATTTTACTTGTTAAGGCAAGAAGCGGCAGAGGCGGCAGAAGCGGCGGCAGCAGTGGCAGCAGCCGAGGTGCGGTTCCTCCTGCTCCCGTAAAGACGGCGGTACCCTGCAAGCCCATGAACCAATATAAGGAGCTGGACGATCAGTTTGACCAGGCAGAGCTCAAAGAGAAGATTTCCAATCTCTATGTGCAGATGCAAAACTGCTGGCAGGAGAAGAATCTGGAGTCGTTGCAGCCCTATTTCACCGATGCGCTGCTGAACCAGATGACCCGCTCTGTGGAGACACTGAAAAAGCTGGGACAGACCAACTACATACAGCGCATTGCCGTTCTGGGGGTTGACCTTCAGGGCTGGTATCAGGAAGAGGGCGAGGACCATGTGCTGGCCATTGTGCGGGCCAGAATCGTGGACTATACGCTGGATGACAATTCCGGCAAGCTGATTTCCGGCAATCGCACCCAGGAAAAGTTTATGACCTATGAGTGGGATCTGTGCCGTGCTACCGGCGCAAAGACCAAACAGGTGGAAGGCACGGAGACGGTCAACTGCCCCAACTGCGGCGCTCCTGTGTCCATCAACGAGACGGCAAAGTGTCCCTATTGCGGCAGCGTGATTACAGTTGAGAATCAGGACTGGGTCATCAGCGGCATCCGGGGCATTGCACAGCAAAGCAGATCATAATGACACAAAGACGCTGTCCGGCAGACCTGCCGGACAGCGTCTTTTGACTTTGCAGCTGGCCGGAAGCAGCTCCGTTTTTCTTCCTTTGCCATAAAAACGGAAATCTTCCCGTTGACAAGCTGTGAACTTTCCTGTATAATGGAGAAAGCACATTAGGTGCTGATGCTGGTGTAGCTCAGTTGGTAGAGTAACTGATTCGTAATCAGTAGGTCGCGTGTTCGAGTCACGTCTCCAGCTCCAGAACCCCCGTTTGTCATAGGACAGACGGGGGTTTCTCTGTTGCAATGAAAAATCCACCGGAGCCATGGAAAGGACCCGGTGGATTTTCGTATCGTTACATAAAAATCCGCTTGCGAACGCCTTCTCCCAGAGAGGGGATGAGGCCTGCCAGAACAAAGAAAATACCAACCAGAGCCATCACGGTGGTGGGATACAGGCTCCAGAGGAACATACTTGTGCCGAAGGTGATGGAGATGAAGAATTCTACCAGCATGGAAGAACAGCCAAAGACAATGAAGCAGCCGCCCAAAATCAGGAACCTGCCCCGGCGAATGTAGCGGAAAAGGGCCAAGGCTGCGGTCAGAAGAATGCCATACATGCCCGTTACGGGGAAGGCAAAGGAAAGAAACCAGCCGCCCCGGGTTTTAAGGCTGATGTACAGCAGAAAAAGGCCCACGGCAAGAAAGTCCAGAGGAAGAAAGATCAGGGGATTTGGGTGGCGGAACCACAGGGGCATCACCAACACCAGATAAGCCACCCCCATGCCGATGAGGGCGTAGCCGGACCAGGTGATGGTTTTGCACAGATTCAGGTCCACCAGAAGGCACACCGCAATTCCCGCCAGATAGAGCAGGGTAATCAAAAAGCGGAAAATACTTCGTTCCGGTTTGGGAGGCTCCCAGCGGCGGGGGTACAGAGGCTCTCCGTCATTGGAGGGCAGATCCGGATGATAGGCCCGCAGGCCGCACAAAGGACAGGTTTCCTCACCCGGTGCCAGCCGGACACCGCATTTCATGCAATACATTTAAGGTCGCTCCCTTCCTGCGTGATTGCTCTGGACTTCCACCTCCAGCCCCAGCTCCACCAGACGGGTGAAGAAGCGCTGCTCCAAATTTGGATTCCGGGTGGCCCGAATCAGATTGATCCGGGTGCAGTCCTCATAAGACACTACGCTGCAGTTGTGATAAAAGGTGGCCTGGGGGCCAATGATAAAGTCCAGATGGGACACATAGGGGGCCATTTCTCCGGGAAGCTGGGTAAGGCCCAGATTGGAGACGTTGATAGAGCCTTTGGATTCTCCGGAAAACCGGTAGACCAGCCGCATGACCAGATTCTTGAGGGGAAGTGGCGCCGCCTTCATGAGCAGGTTGCGCTCCGGGTTTACATTGGCGGCAATCCGGGCAGCCATCTGCTGCCGGTTTACCTGACAGTCCAGCTGCCCCCGGACGATTTTGCACAATTCCTGTAGAGAATAGGTCCCCAGCCGGGGGTCAACCCCCACATTCAAAGTCAAAGCAAAGTTTCTCAGGGTCTGGCTGCCAAAGAGCTTTCGCAAATTGACGGGCACCATGACCTTGGCCCATCCACGGCGGCGAGGTGCCAGATCCAAAATGGATTGGAGCATCACGGCGGTGAGAAGGCAGGTGATGGAACAGTTATAGCTGTGAGCCAGATCCAGCAGGGACTGGGTAGAGAGGGTACCCACTGTGAGCCGGAGAAAGGCACCGGGTTCTCTCCTGCCTGGAAGCCGCAGGGCATTTGGTTCCCGGCGGCTCATGGCCCGCCGGCCTGAATACTTCAGAAAGCTGTCCTCCAGCTCCTCCGGCCTGGGAGCCTCCTCCGGGTCCAGAACGCCATGGGTGCAGGGCACAAAAATGCCATAGCGCAGGCGGAGATAGGCCGCCACCAGGGTTTTGAGAAACACCATGCCGCCGGTGCCGTCTGTAAGTGCGTGAAAGTATTCCACGGCAATCCGATTCTGGTAATACAGCACCCGAATGGCGCAGGTCTCCGTTTCACGCACCGTCATATGGATGAGAGGACAGGCGCCGTCTTTCCCGACGGCGGGACTTTGGGGGAGTTTTTGCAGATAAAACCAGAAGGCCCCTCGATGGAGGCTCACCATCATGGAGGGGAACCGGGGACGCACCTGCTCCACGGCTTTTTGAAGAATTGCCGGATCCACAGGCTCTGTCAGGGTGGCAGAGGTTCTGAATACGTTGCTCCAGTTCCGCCGACGGACTGCCGGAAAGATTTTGGCGGCGTTATCCAGCCGCATCCAATTCTGAGCCATGAAATGTCCCCCCTGTTCATTGTCAAAAAGTAGTATACCACAAAGAACCACAAATGCCAAAGGTTTCTTTATAAAACAGCCGGGGCGCTGCATCCAGAATGGAGCAGCGCCCTTGCCGTTTGTTAGTTGTATGTAGTAAGAATGGTGCTGATGGCCTCAACAAAACGCTGGTCCAGGTTTTGATTGTGGAAATCCGCAGCGCTGGAGACATGGGGGAATTCCAAAAGGCAGGCCTCAAAGCCCTGAGTGTATCCGGCCCAGGCGGAGAAGTATCCACGGCCGCCGGCCAGAGAGGTATATTGGCAGGAAGGGAAGGATTCCTTCATGGCTTGATAGACCTGGCCTTCCCGGCCTGTGGAGCAAATAATCTGATTGAACCAGCCGTGGACGTCGATGAGGACATTGTGCCCCTGACCACGGATGCTCTTGACAAAGCGGTGCAGCGCCTGGGCCTCCACCGCCTGAAGGGGGGAGTCGCCTGTATAGTTGCGGTCTGTATAGCTGGGAGAGAAGTTATAGGGGAAGCAGCGGTTCATGTCGATGCCTCTGCCATTGGGGCCGTGGGTGGTGCAGCGGCCGGGGCCGTTGTGGGTCCAGCCGTCCAGCAGACCATCGGGGTTCAGGCAGGGGAAAACATAGACGCTCCAGTTGCCGTCCTTGACCAGGGTATCATACCGGGATTCAAGGGTTTTGCACAGAGCATTGGCGGTATCTACCAAGAGCTGACCGTCTCTGGGGAAATTGTCTTCCCAGCCATGGATGGCAAAGGTGACCACCAGAACATTTTCTCCCTGACCAAAGCGGTATGCCACCAGATTTCTGCCGGCACCGCTGGTGCCATAGACAATGGCGGAGAAGTAGGGAGCGGGAAGGGGCTTGAGCTCCAGGGTTTCCCGGCTTTCCTTCTGGGTCAGACGGTCCAGAAGGGTTGCAAGCTCACTGCGCCGTATGGACTTGTTGGGATAAAAACGGCCGTATTCATCGCTGCCGGTGAGGATTCCGGCCCGATACAAAGTGAGGACCTCATCCCAATAGAGTTGTTCGGAATCATAGTCGGGCAGGGTATCAATCTGGTTCAGGGTCTCCAGCTCGGAAAGGGGCAGGGCGCCATAGAGGATGGCAGCCACCTCTGCGCGGGTAGCGGATCTGGTCGGGGTGACATCCCTCATGGCAGAGGGGAGGATCCCGTATTTTTTGGCCCGGTCCATGTAGTAATCATACCAGGTTTCCCCATATTCGTCGGATTCATCGGGAAGGCCCATGTACTGCTCGTAGACACGGACCGCAACGGCCACCACCTGAGACACCGCCACGGTGCCGTTGGGTCTGAAGATGGTATCTTCCACACCGTTCATAAGACCCAGGGCGCAGACATGCTGCACCGGGGTGATGTACCACCGTCCGTCCTCCAGATCCTGAAAGGACAGTTCCGGCAGAGGCTCCGGCAGCCGGAATGCGTCCATGCCGGGAGCACCGGGGGGAAGTTCATCATTTCCGGCAATCAGCCGATATTGGGGGCAGACCAGTCTGGTCACCATGGCGGCCAGCTCACAGCGGCGGATGTTGGCATGGGGATGGAAATAGCCTTTTTTATCGCCGGTGAGGACACCGGCCTGATAGAGAATCAGAACGCCGTTAAAGTAGGGCTCATCCCCGCCGTAGTCCGGTATGGAGGCAATGTCCAGCTTGGCCTCCAGCTCTTCCTTTGGCAGACATCTGGAAAGGATCTCTCCCAGCTCTGCTTTGGTGGCGCTGCGAGTGAAGGTTTCGTCCTGAAGCTGCTGGGGAAGAATGTCGTATTCCCTGGCTCTGTCCACATAGTAACGGTACCAGGGTCCTTCGTAGTCCTGAGACAGGTCCTCCAGGCCGTGGTAAATCTCATAGATTCGCACGGCCACAGCCAGACCCTGGCTCAGAGGTACGGTGCCGTTGGGAGAAAAGATATTCTCGCCTGTGCCTTCCATGAGGCCAAGATACTGGACGACCCCCACATAGGAGTCATACCAGGAACCAATGGAAACATCAGAAAACTCCGGTTCGGGCAAAGGATCCGGCACAGCGAAGGCATCCAGACCGGGTCCGTCGGCGGCAAAGGCCCAAAGGGGCAGGACGGACAAAATGAGCAGCAGGCAAAGCGTTCGGCGCAGATAAAGCGTCAGATGAGAAGCCATAAAAATCATCCTTTCTGATTGTGGTGTGATGGATGCCCCTTTCCAAGGGCCGCGTACTGCGTGGCAAGGGTTGCGGGGAAGGTAGTGGCAGAGATTCGGTCCTCCCTTCGTACAGATTATATGGGACCACGGAATATCTCCCTGCATAGGATAAAGAAAAAGGAGGGATTGTCTGTGGATATATACAACAAAGCTCAAAGGGAAACCGTGTGGCAAAGGGTGGTTCAGGCCAACCAGGCGCCGCCGATGGTCTTCCGGGATTTGGAGGCACGGGAACTGGTGGCGGGAGAGCTGTGCCAAGGACTGTATCGCCGTGGATGGGAAAAAAGCTTGATGCAGCGGCTTTACCGTCAGAGTAAGGAGCGGGCGCAGGCGCTGCGGGCACTGGGAACACAGCTGGGAGAAATGTCCAGACGAGCCAAGCGGGAACACCCGCAGCCGGAACATCTGGCGGACTGCCTGGGCCAGCTCAGCTGCCTCTACGACCCGGGCCACCCCCTGTACGGCCCCTTGATGGAGCAGTTTCGCCGGGAGTGTGTCTGGGGGCAGAGTCAGGTTCTTTCGGCTTTGGGGCGGCTACAGTCTCCGGTCCCAAAGCAGAATGCGGTGAATCAGAAATCGTTTTATTAAGGGGGCTGTGGAGAGATTGGCGCGGAGGCTGTCCTGCCAGTTGTGGAGCATCTTCCAGTCCTCTTTGTCCACGGTATGTTGACTGAATCGGGCTTTGAGGGCGGAATCGGTGCAGGTATCCTGAGAGAATTTCAGAAAGTGCGCCATGCGGGAGCAGTAACGCCAGCACAGAAGGAAAGCTTCGTTTTCCGGCAGCCTGTGAAGCCGTCGTCGGCGCAGAAACAGCACGGCGGGACAGTAGAGCAGAGTAAGAAGGATCAGGACCGGAATCAGGAACATCCAGCCGGGAATATGGAGCTGCTTTAAGGGTTCCGAAGTGTCCGGGGGGAGCCCTTCCGGTGCGGAGGGAGCAGGTTCCGTGGGGCTGGATTCCTTTGGAGGGGCCGTGGTTTCTGTGACGGCGTCGGTTTCCCCGGTGGTGTCCGGCGGCGTGGTTTCCTCCGGTTGGAAGATGTGGTCCACCGCCTCTGCCGGAGTGGCATCCAGAGGAATCCAGCCCACACCCTGTACATAGTACTCGGCCCAGGCGTGGGCGTGTCGATCCAGTACCGTCACAGCCTCTCCGGCTTGGGCTTTTACCAGATAACCGGTGACATAGCGGGCCGGAATGTCTGCGGCCCGCAAAAGCACCACCGATGCGGAGGCAAAGTGCATGCAGTAGCCGGTTGGGGACTCATTCAGGAACCAGATGGCAAAGTCCTCGCCCTGGGGCATGGCGGGGGTGTGCAGATCGTAGGCGGCGGAGGAACGGACCAGCTGGGCAATGCGCTGTGCATATGCGGTGGGGTTCGGCTCTGAAAGGAGAGACTGGGCAAACCCATGGGCCTGCAGATAATCCGCGGCACTTTTGCGGGTGTCCCAGGGGAGCTTTGTGTAATATTCCCGGACAAACTGGTCATAGGGGGAAGGCTCTTCGGAAAAAAATGATGAATCCGAGAAAGAAAGAGCCTGTGGGGCCTCTTTACAGTATGAAATATCATATTCTCTGAGATTGTCAGAGTTTCGGACGGCGCAATCCCAGGAGTAATTTCCCTGTTCGGGCAGCTGGTGCAGATAGTAGGGAGTGTACAGCACCGCAAGGGGCCTGGTCGTGCGGATGTGTATGGTTTGAAGATCCACCTCGGAATCTTCATAGAGCAGAAACAGCCCTCTGTTGGCGGCATAGGATTCGTCGTACTGGCGGAAATCCAGAGTGTCCCAGGAATCTTGGGTGTACTGACCATAGGTGTTTCCCCGCAGGTAGATCAGGCCGCTGGTTTCTGCCGTTACACTCATAACGGGACGGTTTAAATATTCAGGCGGACCCATGGTCAGAGGGCGGTGAGGGAAATTGGAATTGTAGGTGTCCGGATGGGGAGAATCGGTTTTCGCAGCCTGCATGTCAGGCAGCAGAGTTTCAATCTGATGCAATAGGGCGTCAGACCAGGGCTTTCTGGAATAGGACTGTTCCGGCAGAAACGCATGCAGCCCCAGAACAACCAGAAGCATAGGCAGAATCAATGCAAGGCACAGCCGGTTGCCTGATGCACGGCTTCTTCGGCGGCATCCCTGGGTGAGCACCAGCAGGGCCGCACAGATGAGGTACAGGAACAGATAGCTGCGGTCCGGGGGCGTGTCCAAAACCACGAGACAAAGGGCCACGGGCAGCGCGGACAGAATCAGCACACCGGCGGGGGTTTGCTGCCGGAGGATGGTCCAGGCGCACAGGGTAGCCGTTATGGCGCCCCACAGGCACATGGGCAGGGTGGCGGTATGTCCGAGGGGCACATATCCCACAGAGAGAGACACGGAGGAGTAGGCGGAGCTGTAGAAGACCAGCAGGGTTTCCAGAATCATTTTGGCGCCGTTTACCAAGAAATCCGAAAACCAGATCAGAATGACGCCGAATCCCACAATCCAGCTGGCGGTTACTACAATCCAGCCCTTTGAAAAGAGATAGGCAATGGAGGCGGCCACGCTGCAAAGACCGGGTATATAGATCAGAAACCTGCTGTCAGCGGGAAGCGGAAAGGCTGAAAAGAGACACAAAAGACCGGCAATGCTGATTCCCCAGCTCAGAAGCCAGGCAGTTAAAAAATCCGTAAGATTTTCCCGAAAAGAAGTGTTAATTGTGTCCATAGGACAAGCCTCCTTCCTTCATCATACAGGTACGGAAGTCGGTTTCTTTGGAAAATCCGGCTTTCTGTGACTCAATGAGAGCATACATGAGAGTGCCGATATCTTCCCCGTGCTCCATGGAGCGCTCCTGGGCAGTCGTTCCCGAAATCCAGCACACATAGTGGGGAATCTGGTGATCCAGAAGGAACTGGGACAAACAGATGGTTTTTCCCAGAAGGGTGTCAAGCTCTTGAGGGGGAAGACTGAGGTCAACGGAAATCGTCATTTTGGGGAAGGCGGGGATCTGAGGCTCCCGTACAATGGGGGTGTCAAGCTTGGCTGAGAGCTTCCAGTGGATCTGCCGCAGATTATCACCGGGCTGGTAGTCCCGAAGCTCATGATATTCGGACATGCCGCCTCCGGCTTTGGGATAAAAGCCCTGAGGCAGAAAGTTTTCCAAAGAGGGCATGGTCTGCAAAGCAACAGGGGCAGGCGTAATGTGGCAGATGCAGGTATGCTTCCATCTCCGGGGCAGGGCAAAAAGCCCCAGATAGTCACAGACCCGGCACCGGGTTACGCCGCAGTGCAGACTGCCACAGTGTTCTGTGGGAAGCCGCAGCACCACCCGGAGCCTGTCGGGACGGAACTTATAGCGCCGGGAAAAATTTGTCAGAGGATTCTTTACGGTGACACAGAACTTGCAGCGGGGCTGGGGCAGCTTGCAGCGAGTCCATAAAACAAGGACGGCATTACCACCCAGCGGCACATCCTCAGAGCTGCTGGCACCAAGCCCCATACTGCACATGGCAGGCAGGCTGATGACAAGGGAAAAGACAGGAAGAACCAACACCATCAGCAGAAGATATTCAGAGAACCATTCATAAAAGAAACCGTGAAAAATCAAAGCGCTGATAAGAGCCAAAAGATAGAGAATCCTGTTTTTCCACATGCCGGTCACCTCACATGGGGCGGCTTGTGGGATTGCAGCAGTTCTTCCAGAATGGCTCTTGCCTGTTTTCCCTGGGCCTGAGCGCCGGGGGTCAGAATCAGACGATGGGCCACGGTTTCGCAGAATACGGACTGGATATCAGAAGGAAGACAGTAGTCCCGGCCGCTGAGATAGGCCACGGCCTTGGCCATGGAGATCACGGACAGGGTGGCCCGTGGGCTTCCGCCCCGGAGAAGATCGGGGTGATTCCGGGTGGCACCCATGAGAGCCACAGAAAATTTTATGACGTCCTCATTGAGGTAGACGGAGGCAACCTGATCCTGCATGGAGACAAGCCCCTGCCGGTCCACGACCTGACGGATGCTGTCCAGAGGATTTCCGCCCTGCCGCCCTAGGATCATGGCGGCTTCGTCCTTGGCGCTGGGATATCCCATGGACAGACAGACCGTAAAACGGTCCATTTGGCTGTCCGGCAGGAGCTGGGTGCCTGCGGCACCTACGGGATTCTGGGTGGCGATGACGATAAAGGGCCGATCGATCAGATGGCGCTGGCCGTCCACTGTGACCTGCCCTTCTTCCATGGCTTCCAAAAGGGCGGATTGTGTCCGGGAGGTGGCCCGGTTCAGTTCGTCCGCCAGAAAGAGGTTGCACAAAATGGCACCGGGCTGATAGATCATTTTTCCTGTATTTTTATCGTAAATCGAGTAACCTGTCACATCAGAGGGCAGAACATCGGGGGTAAACTGCACCCGATTGTAGCCCAGTCCCAGAGCTTTGGAAAAGGCCAGAGCAAGCGTGGTTTTTCCCACGCCCGGAATATCCTCCAGAAGGATGTGCCCCCGGGACAGAATGGCGGCCAGGGTCCAGAGCACGGTGCGCTCCTTGCCAACGACGGCCTTTTGAACCTCCTGCAGAATCTGCTGCGGATAGTGCATTTTTTGACTCCTCCTTATTCGGTATCACATGACAATATATACCTAAACTGAGTATACCATACTTAGATAAACCGTGCAAGAGGAGCAGGGGAGAAAAGTGGGGTATATTCTGGATTTTATAGGAAATACTATGGCAAAATGAGGTGATTAGATGAAAAAATCCTGGGTCCCTGTCATAGGCGGCGTATTGGCCGGGACGGTCAACGGTCTGCTGGGAGCGGGCGGCGGCATGGTGCTGATTCCGGTGCTGAGCAAAGTGCTGCCGCCGCAGGAAGGAAAGCTGTTTCCCACCTGTGTGGCGGTGATGCTGCCTATGTGTCTGGTGTCGGTGACAGTTTATGGCATTTACAACGGACTGCCCTGGTCTGCGGCATGGCCCTACCTCATAGGAAGCGGCGCAGGCGGCTTCCTTGCAGGCCGCTGGGGAAGCAAACTCCCCACAACCCTGCTGCGCCTGATCTTTGGCGGGCTTATGGTGTGGGGAGGGGTTCGCAGTTTATGTTGTTAGAGTCAATTCCGGTCTGCCTGCTGGTGGGAACGGCCCTGGGGTTTCTGGGAGGCCTGGGCGTAGGCGGCGGTTCGCTTCTGGTGCTGTGGCTCACGGAGGTGTTGTCCATGGATCACAGGCTTGCCCAGGGGATCAATCTGCTGTTTTTTCTCCCGGCGGCCCTTCTGTCTGCGGTTCTTCACAGCAGGAAAGGACAGGTGGAAAGAAAGGCGGCGGCTCCGGCCATGGCGGCGGGAGCGGCTGCGGCCGCCCTGTGCGCCTGGATTTCCGCGGGACTGGATCTGTCCCTTTTGCGGAAGCTCTTTGGGGGACTCATGGTGTTTACGGGGATTCGGGAGCTGTTTCTCTGTTATCGGCAGCGGAAGGAGAGATAGCCCTCCAGAATCAGTCCTGCTGCCACGGCATCTACCGTATTTTTACGCTTTTTTCCATGGTAGTTGTGGTCGCTCAGAATCTGATGGGCCTCAATGGTGGTTCTGCGTTCGTCCCAGAGTGTTACAGAAAGGCCGGATTTCTCTTCCAGCCGCTTGGCAAAGGAACGGTATTTTTCCGCCCGTGGGCCTTCGGAGCCGTCCATGTTCCGGGGAAAGCCCATGACAAGCTCTCCTACCTGATGTTCCTTTGCCAGACGGCAGATCTCCTGCAAGGTTTTGTCCTCGTCCCAGCTGTGAATGACGGTGGTGCTGCCCACCAGAGAACATAAAAGGTCCGAAATGGCAATGCCGGTCCGGGCATCGCCGTAGTCAATGGCCATAATTCGATTCATTGTGCTGTTTCCTTTCTCGTTTCCTCCTTAATGGGAGGGAGTCTAACTTTCTACCTCCTATTATACGAAAAAAATCCAAAAAAGAAAGAAAAAACATGTTGACCTTGGGATTTTTATATGCTAGAATAAATCCACCTGCGAAAAGGGCTTTTTTTGTGCGCTCTTTTCAGCCCCGGTGCGGTGAGAAACGCAGTTTCACCGCCTCTAAATCCATACTAGCCGGGGCCATACAGGGAGGCAATTTTTTAAGGAGGTGCCGTTATGCGCGTGAAAGTCACTTTGAGATGCTCCGAGTGCAAGCAGAGAAACTACAACACCATGAAGAACAAGAAGAACGACCCTGACCGTCTCGAGATGAAGAAGTATTGCAGATTCTGCAAGAAGCACACCATCCACAACGAGACCAAGTAAGTGGTTGAGAACGGAAAGGGTGAAAACAATGGCTGAAGTCAAAAAGGAAAACTGGTTCAAAAGAACCGGACACAGAATTGCTAAGTGGTTCCGTGAAATGCGGAGCGAGCTGAAGAAGGTCGTATGGCCCACTTGGCCTCAGGTCGCCAAGAATACCTTGGTTGTCGTAGCCTGCGCAGTCCTCGTCGGCCTGTTCATCTGGTGCTTTGACATGGTTGCCAGCGCTGGCGTTGAGCTGTTGGTCAGTCTGGGTAACTAATCATGGCGGAAACTGCAAAGTGGTATGTGGTGCAGACCTATTCCGGCTACGAGAATACGGTTAAGGCCACCATTGAGAAAACTGTAGAGTCCCGCCGTCTTCAGGAGATCATTCATGCCGTCTCCATTCCCGTGGAGAATGTTACGGAGATCTCCGATTCCGGTGTTGCCAAGACCGTGGAGCGCAAGGTCTTCCCCGGCTATGTGCTGGTGAAGATGGTTATGACAGACGAATCCTGGTACATCATCCGCAATGTCCGCGGTGTGACCGGGTTTGTCGGTTCCGGCACAAAGCCCACCCCTCTGACCGAAGAGGAAGTGCTCCAGCTTGGCATGGAGAAAAAAGAAATTGTCGTCAACTATGCAGTGGGCGACACTGTCCGCATTGCGGACGGTCCCCTCACATCCTTCGCTGGTGTGGTGGAGGACCTGGACCTGGAGAAAAACAAGGTCCGCGTGGTCGTGTCTATGTTCGGCCGCGAAACACCTGTAGAGCTGGAGCTCGACCAGGTGGAAGTGATTCCCCAGTAAACGCATCGGGCCGCTTGTCGGCCGGAACGTGGGAGGGGTGTGAAACCCCGACAAAAATACGTTTAGGCGTATGAACCACATTTATTCAGGAGGTGCTTTTCAATGGCACAGAAAGTAACTGGTATTATCAAACTGCAGATCAATGCCGCTAAGGCAACTGCTTCTCCCCCCGTTGGCCCCGCTCTGGGTCAGCACGGCGTTAACATCGCTGCTTTCATCAAGGAATTCAATGCCCGTACCCAGGATCAGGCCGGTTTCAAGGTTCCCGTTGTGATCACCGTCTATGCCGACCGTTCCTTCACCTTCATCACCAAGACTCCTCCGACCCCCATGCTCATCATGAAGGCCATCGGTGTAGAGAGCGGTTCCGGTGTTCCCAACAAGACCAAGGTTGGCACCATCACCCGTGCTCAGGTCAGAGAGATTGCTGAGAAGAAGATGCCCGACCTCAACGCTGCCACCATCGAGGCTGCTGAGAGCCAGGTTGCCGGCACTTGCCGCTCCATGGGCGTCACCGTCGTGGACTGATATTTGCTTGCTGAGGCTGTGATGGCAAACCGCCACGCCTCAAAAATGTGGGAGGATTATTCCGCATCACCACTTTAAGGAGGATATTACATTGTTTAGAGGTAAAAAATATAAGGACAGCGCCAAGCAGATTGACCGCGCTGTGCAGTATGAGCCCGTCGACGCTCTGGGCCTGGTAGTGAAGACTGCCACCGCTAAGTTCGACGAGACCGTTGAGCTCCACATCAAGTTGGGTGTTGACTCCCGTCACGCTGACCAGCAGGTCCGTGGTGCTGTTGTTCTTCCCAACGGTACCGGTAAGACCCGCCGGGTTCTGGTGTTCGCTAAGGACGCTAAGGTGGACGAGGCCAAGGAAGCCGGCGCTGACTATGTCGGCGGCATGGAGCTGGTGGAGAAGATCACCAAGGAGAACTGGTTCGACTTTGACGTCGTTGTTGCCTCTCCCGACATGATGGGCCTGGTTGGCCGTCTGGGTAAGGTTCTGGGCCCCAAGGGTCTGATGCCCTCCCCCAAGGCTGGCACCGTTACCCCCAATGTCGCTGCTGCTGTTAAGGAAATCAAGGCTGGTAAGGTTGAGTACCGTCTGGACAAGACCAACATCATCCACTGCCCCGTGGGCAAGGTTTCCTTCGGCGTTGAGAAGCTGCAGGAGAACATGGACACCCTGATGAACGCTGTGGTGAAGGCTAAGCCCGCCGCTGCGAAGGGTCAGTATATCCGTTCCTGCGTTGTGGCTTCCACCATGGGCCCCGGCGTGAAGGTCAACACTTCCAAGTACTAAGAAGTGGCTTAAAACACTGTGTTTGCAAAATGAGCGATATCCGATTTGCCGGATATCGCTCATTTTTATATCGTAGGAAGTGTTCGATACTCATTTGGATGTATCGTGGGACTAGGGTTTGCGCTGCTGTGCCAGCCATGTTTGCACATGGGCAAACAACTGGGGCTGAATCTCGGGATAGGTAAGCGCTGACGGCAACTCATGGCACAATTTGATTTCTCCGATTTCCATTTCGGGAGGCAGGGGGCCAAGAGCCGTCACCTTGGCAAAGCAAAGCATCCCATAGGTAATTTCACCGCTTTTTTCCACACCGTAAACGCAGATCTCCTGCAAGTCAAATTCTGCTGCGCCTGTTTCTTCGTGCAGTTCCCGCTTTGCGGTTTCATAGGGCCGTTCTCCGGGCTCCCGGTGGCCGCCGGGGATCTCCCAGGTGCTGCGTTTTTTGTGGCGGACAAATATCCATTTTCCCTGATAGGTTGCTGCAATAACAGAGAATTTAAGCCTTTCCTCAGGGATGTTATCCTTCGGAAAAAACAGTACCGTCATCATCCGACAGCCTCCTTTTCAAAATAAAAAGTGCGGGGTGTCTATCCACATTGGTATTTTAGAGCCCCCTTGCACAAAATGAAAGCACCATGAAACCTGTGGGGAAGGCTTTTCGGCCTTCCCCACAGCAGAGCGTTCGGATCTAGCGGGCCTTGGTCAGCAGCTCCGCCGCAATGGGATCGGCTGCGTCCAGAACTACCACGCGGCGGTTTTTCACCGCTTCGGTTTCCACGGGCTGTCCATTGGGGCCTACATCCTGTCCCCGCTCAAAGGGATCAGCTTCATATCCTAAGCCCACAACCTTCATCTGGGACACAGGCACCCCGAAGGCGTTGGCCAGCAGATCCCGGACGGCTTCGGCACGCTGTTGGGACAGTTTCAGGCAGGACTGCTGGGTGCCCACAGTGGCGGTAGTGCCCGCAAGGAGAATGGTGGCGTTGGGATGGGCCAGAATGGCCTCAGCAACCGGCTTCAGGACTTCCTTTGCCTTAGCCTCATCCACAAACACCGCCTGATCGCCTACAAACTGCACCTGGGTTTCATTGATTTCAAAGGGGGTCTCGAAAACAAGGGTGTTTTCTTTCACAGGCTCGTTGGAAACAACACGGAGGCTGTACTCCTGGTCCTGTTCCTTGCGCAGATGGTTGGTATGCACACTAATATAATAGACCGAATTGGGTTCCAGGTTTTCCAATGTGGCAGTGTTCGCCATTCCGCTTTCGTGGGCCTGGAGGGAAGATATGCTCTTTCCATAAATATCCATGATCTCAAAGACAATATCATCACCGCTTGCGGTTTTATTGGTGCCCACAACCTTATAAACCCCATCGGGATTTTCACCGGTGGTAAAGCTAAACCATTGATAGGTATAAGCCGGACAGGTTCCGGAATACAGATAATCATAGGGAAGCGGCAATGCTGCATGGGCATGGGTACCGGGCAATGCACCGTCATTTATGAGCACTTGGGGATCCACGGCCTCAGAAAAGCTGTCCACTGTTTTATGGGCCTTTACCTGATGATTCACATCACGGATAATCAAGGATAAATCCTGATCCTTTTCAAAACGCAGCTTAAGAATATTAAATCGGACATAGTAGGTTGTATTGGGCTGCAGCTTTTCTAAGGTAGTGGTCCGAGGTGTGCCATCACACTCTGCGCGAATTTCACCAAGTTCGGTTCCGAATTCATCCACAACAACTCCGTCCATGTCGTCGCTGAAGAGGGTCTCGTTCACGGCAGTCACTTTGTAGGTCGTTGGTTTATTGCCGGTAGTAAAAGAGAACCAAACATAGTTCCCGAGCATCACAGGAATACGAACCACAGTCTCCAGCGGAATCGGCACGGCATCATCAATGTTGCTGCCTCCAACCACAGCCGCGGTAGAACTTTCCGTCACCAGAGCAGTGTAGTTGATATTCTCGTTGGAGACGGGATTCAGCCGCAGGTAGTAGGTGGTGTTGGGTTCCAGTTCCTTGGCATCCAGCAGAGCAACTGTGCCGGCTGCCGCTTCCCCGGAAATGGTGCCGGTGCCGTTTTTATCGCACAGCAGACCATACAGACGAAAGGAATCGTTGGAATTGTTCTTGATAGAAATTTGATAGGTAGAATCTTTGGCTGCACCGGTAGTAAATGACAGCCAGGTATAGGTGCCTGCCGAAGCAGTGCCGGTGGCTTCGGTGCCCGGTGTCATAGGTTGGATATTTTCCGGCGCAACCATGGCCCCGGGAGTCGTTCCCTGCGAGGTTGTCTCCACAGACTCCGGAAGGGTTGTCTCCGGTACGGTAGTCTCGGGGGCGGTGGTCTCCGGTGCAGTGGGTTCCGGGACAGTGGTTTCCGGAGCGGTGGTCACAGGGGGATTCTCTTGGCTGTTGCAGGCTGTGAACAGGCTCAGGCACAGGACTGTACACAGCAAAAATGATATGATGCGTTTCATATGTTTCCTCCTAAAAAATGGATTTTATATTACCATTATTATACTTGTGCAGCTGCTGATTTTCAAGGGTGCCAAACGGGAACAAACGAATCAATAAGGGCGATTGGCCTTGTTCCGAGCTGCCTTTGCCCGATTTTGTTTTTGGTAGGTTTCGTAGGAATTGGGGTTGTATGCAGCTGCTTTCTTAGCCTGATATTCCTGGAAAGCAGCGTTATTCATAGCCTTGTGATGCTCCCAGATTCTCCGGTTGGCAGCGGTAGAATCAGTACGGACGGGTCTGCTGCTTCCCCCACACATCCGGGTATAAATACTGTCTGCCAGATCCTTTTCAAAGCTGTAAGACTTGGGGCGAAAGATGTCGGCAAGGGCACCGAGGAATGCCCTGAATACCAAACCCATCACCTTTATGCCGGCAAACAGACCGATCCAAATAATGGCAATGTCCTCCAGACGATTCACTCCCTTGATGAAGCCCAGGGCTAGGATGGTTGCAAGAAACATAGCAAATTTTGACTTTCTCATAAGTATACGCTCCTTTTTGTAAATTGAATTTTTTTGCTTTCCCTTCTATGACAACCCGACTTTAAAAAAGGTTTTAGGATTTTTACATTTTTTAGAAAAAATTTTCCCCGGGGCATTTACTTGCACTGCCCCGGGGGTTCGTTGGGTTTCTCAGGAGAGGAGGATCCAATCCGGGGCACTGTATTGCCCATTGATTTGTTCCTCAATCGCTTTTCCCTCTGGGGTCCCCATGATGTGATCGTACTCTTTGATCGGATCAGTTTGCAGGGCGCCGTCCTTCATTGTAACACTGTAGTAGTTAAACTGTCCGGTTCCTCTGGAAAATTCAAAATATAGGGCACCGTAGCCGTCATTGGAAATCCGGTCTGCTTTAAATATGTCTCCGACCTGCCTGACCTCATATCCATCGGGCGTTTCCTGGCAGGCATATGCCTTGCATAGGGGGATGACTTGCGTGCCCTGATCAGAGAGTGCGTCTGATTTCAGAATCAGCTCCGTCTGTCCGTCTCCGTCCATGTCTTGGTACAGGTAGTACACCTCCGGATGTTCTTCCAGATAGGTCACATAGTTCGGCCAGGAATCCTTGAAGTCTTCCACATACTCTGTGAAAATTTCCACGGATTTTTTGCTTCGCATTTGATTCAGAAAAGCCTCAAAGGCTTCTTCCCGCGTCTGCGGTCCCGCCGGCGAATCAGTGGGCGGCTCTGTAGCCGCTGTAGTCTCTGCGGGTTGGGTTTCCGGAAGAGGTTCGGTGGATAAAGAGGTTTCGATCCCGGCTGCTTCTGTTACCTGAGTGGTCTCGGCTGCGGGAACCTCCGGCTTCTGGCGGGCCTGACGAATGCCATAGGTTATGCCACTGCCTACAACCGCTAAAGTCAGTGCAGCTGCGGCGAGTTTCCCTGCAGTGGTGTAAATCAATCCGGTTTTTGCCGCTCCGGCGGTACCTGCTGCGGCAGCGGAAGAAGCGGAAGGACAGGCAGCACCCGATGCTCCGTGGGCGGCGGATCCCGTTGCGGCATCGGCAGCACTGTGGGAGATTCTTCTGGCTTCCTTCAGGATGGAGGCCTCGGCCTGAATGCGAGCCGCCTCCAGAATACCTTCGCTCTGAGCCTGCTCTGTCCGCAGCATCCACAGCAGCAGGGGCAGGGGGGACAGGCCATAGAGCTTGTAGCCCTTCTTTTCTAGAGCTTCTGCCTTCTTTTTAATATTCTTCCGGCCGTAGTTCAGCCGGGATTTTACCGTGTTCTCGGAGCATTGCAGGGCGGCCGCAATGTCCTTGATGGGGATGCCTTCGATCTCAAACATCAGAATGCAAATCCGCTGCTCCTCAGATAGAGAGTCGATCAGCTCCCGAACCAGCAGCTGGGTTTCCTTTCTGGAATAGGCAGTTTCCGGCTGATAGTCAGGGCTTTCTTCAGGCACCTCATATGCAAAGGGTTCTTCATTTGCGTCTGTACTGATATCGGTGAACAGAAGGGGATCCTTCTTTTTTAGCGCATTTTTTGCGGTATTGGCAACGATCATGCCCAGCCACGCAGGAAAAGTCTCCGGGTTTTCCAGGGTATCCAGCTTGGAAAAAGCCCGGAAATAGGCATCCTGCAGGACATCCTGTGCGGCATCCTCGTTTTTCATATACTTAACAGCCAGATAGTATTTGCTCTTGTATGTACTTTCGTAGAGATACTGAAATCCCTCCTCCTTGCCTTCTTGGGCAAGGTGAACGGCGTTTGTGTAATCCATTTTTATGCGTTCCTTTCCTGCTTTTTGATTCTGTTATATAGTTTGCGTTTGATCTGCGGATTGTCCGTTCCGTTTTCCATATCTGCCCGAATCAGACGAACAAGCCACGCCATAATGCGATCTGTCACAGTCTCACCCCGCTTTCAATACTCAGACAGCGTAAGGGCCACAAAAGTTTTATGTTTTTGTGTATCTGTTTCAGATTTTTTGTATGCATGGTCCTATTTTATAGCAGATTGGGTCGGTTTGCAAGATTCTACCCCCGTACAAATGAATTCTTCCAAGGAACACACCTTTTTTATGCGTTTCCCAACAGCTCATATATCACAATGATTGGAAAAGCGCAGGCGGGAATGTGCAGCAATAGCATTGTGTCCAAAGAAATACGGTGCAGCCCAACCGGACTGCACCGTATCCTGCCTTGTTTTGCGTTGTCAACAATGCGAACGCATCCGCCATTCTTCTTCCAGCAGACCATAAAAATGCAAATCTGCCCAGTTGCCGTGGATGTTCCGGGCCTGCCTCCTCTGGATGCCCTCCAGAGTCATTCCCAACTTCTTCATCAGAGCGACAGATTTCACGGGATCAATGGTCTCGGCAAAAATTTTATGGGCGTGCAGCGTGTCAAAGGCGTAGCGGATGACCGCCATGCAGGCTTCATAGGCATAGCCCTGCTGCCAATAGTCCCGGTGAAAAAACCATCCCATTTCGTAGAGTCCCTGTTCTGATTGGTTAAACAGGATATAGCCGATCATTTTTTTGCTGCCTTTATGGACTGCCGCCACTGCGCCCTTTCGCTCTATGCAAAATTGCTCCAAAAAAGCGTTTGTTTTCTTAAAGTCATATGCCGGTTCGCAATATTCCATGGTTTCTGCGTCCCCCAGTATTTCGTAAAGATCATGGGCATCCTCTGGGCAGAAGCTGCGGATCAATAAACGGCTTGTTTCGATGTTCATAGTTACCTCCGTTGCCTGATCGTTCCTGCTATGGAGCGTATTTGGAGCCCATCTGCGCATGGCCGCCGGTGTTCACTGGCAGACGGGTTTTCCTTCATGATACCATGGCAGGCAGGGGAAGTCAAAGAAAAGCAAGTTGCGTCATAGACTTGACAGGCGAATGGAACGATAAAAATACCGAAGATGGCGTTTGCCACCTTCGGTATCGGTTCTCTTTCGGACGGTTATACCATGACCCACATGCTGATTACAGCCAAAATGATGAGATGCACCGGATAGGCGATATACCAGAACCACTTGGAGATCATGGGAAGCCGGTCATTATACCAGTGCAGGAGCAAAAGCACCAGGCTGGCACCGATAACGGCAAAGATTGCGTCCAACCCTGTGAGCACCACCATGAGGGCACACACGGCGATGATTGCCAGATCTCGGAAAATCTCGTGTTCCTCCAGATAGAAAAAGAGGAATATGGCAGGGACGACAAACACGCCCATCTGGGCATCCAGAAGGTAGGCCCACAGGGTGCAGCCCACGGCCATGGCAAACCGCGGGGCATTGCTGCGGCTCTTTTCCGCCAGCACCTCCGCAATTTCCAGACCTACAAGACCCAGCAAGATGGAAAACAGGCCGCTTTGAATACCCAGATCAAACCACTTGCCGGACATGGTCAGGTCAAAGGGAATTTCGCTGACCAGTGCCAGAGCGGTGAGGCGCAGCAGGTAGTTTTTCAGATTGGTGGTGTAGAGAAAACCCTGCACCGCCAGAAATGCATAGATGGGCCAGATGATATGGGCCAGCGTCCGAAAAATAAAGGACAGGGCAACCACAATGCCGGAGGTTTCCAGCATGGTTGCGGCCAATTCCTGGCTGGTGACATGGGACAGGTGGAGCATGTTCCGCTCCATGAGGCTGGCCCCTATACTGTAGAGCACCAGGAACATAAAGGCCAGCAATTTGCAGGTGTCGGAAGTGACGGGCCGAAAGCGTGCCTTTGGCTGAGAGGGGAGTTGTTTTTTTGCCATGGAAAAGGCTCCTTTTATTTTATTTTTGCAATTTTGGTTTTGAGTTTGTCAAAGAATCGGGCGGCAGGAGAGGCTTGGCCCTGTAAAATCTGGGCGATCTGCCGCACAATGGGGTGCCATTCCGGTGCTCGGTTGCCCAGGGGAAGATCACTGTCCAGCCAGGGGCAGGGAGGGAGGCGCAAGGTTTCAAATTGGGTGGCAAACTGCCGGTCCACACCCAGGGCCAGGGCATAGGGGGCCATGTCGTAGAAGAACAGGGGGTTCTGTTCCATAATTTCTGAGAGCTTTGTCCGGGATAATGCGCACAGATATTGACGAAATCCCAGAAGATTTTGCAGGGTGCGGCATCCGGTCTCCGTTCGCTTGCCTCCGAAGAGAATCAGCCGGGAGAAGAGCACCTGGAACAGCAGACACAGTATGGTGTGGATTGGGCTGCCGCACAGAATCCCCAGGGCCGTGAGGCCCACCGCTCCCACCAGGGCAATCTGACCGGGCTTGGAATCTCGGCTGAACCTGCTTCGAAAGCCGTTGTGGATCATGACGGCGCATAAGGCCCAAAGAACGCCCAGAAGGAAAAGAACCAACATGCGCCTTTCCATGGGAGGGGTACTCATATCTGCTGCCGAGACCCCGGCAAAGAAGGCAGAACCTGCGGCAAACAGCCGGGCATAGAGGGGGCTTCCGCTGTGGCGGTGGAACTGTCCTTTGGTTCTGGGCTTGCTTTTGGCAACTTCATTTGCAAAGCTGCGGTAGTAGCTGCCGGAGCAGGCAACCATGGGCCGAGGCTCAAAGAGATGGTGAAACAGCCGATTCTCGTATTCACTGCGTTCGTTGCCCATATCCATGCGCTTGTGCAAAATAATATCTTCCTCTTTGGTGTAATGCAGGCTCACATAGCCCAGATGGGCCCAGTGAATGATAATGAGAGCCAGATCCGGGGAATCGGCCCAAAGACGGCACCCGACTTCGCCGGGGGGCACATCCACAGGAGGCTGGCTCTGCTTTGCGGCCCGCACCGACGGGTGCCTCATGCGAATCAGCCAGTAAAGCAGAGCGGCCACGGCACACAGCAGGGACACAAGATTGCACATGGGAGCATACTGCCCTGTGGGTATCTTCCTGGGGAACAGCTCCGGCGTGGTTTTCAGCGTCATGGTCAGATGCTCATTGGCTCGCAGGGGTGTTTTCAGGGTGCCGGTGATGACACCCTCATGGATTTGCAAATCCATAAAATTATCCACATCTGCGCCCAGATAGGCGCTGACAAAATCAGGAGAATCTTCAAATGGACCGGGCAGAACAAGCTGAAACTGCATACTGTCCACGGGATAAGAAAATCCCTCTGCCAATAGGGGAACCACCAGATCCCACTGGTTGTCACTGGTGACGCAGTTGGTCAGCGTATAGGTCATGGAGATAGGGACAGTGCCGGAGAATCCGCTGTCTTTGCTGAGAATTACACCGGGAATGCCATCAATATCCCGAACCCGAACGGAAACGCCGTTTATCACCGGGTCTTTGGCATGAGGGCCGAGAGGCAGAGACAGCTCTGAAGCGGGACTTGCCAGAAAGAGCGTCATTTCTGTCTCCATATAACAGTTGCCGTCCTGATCCAAGGTGCCTTTGATTTGTATGGCAGCACCTTGCTCTGTGGCAAAGACAGGAGCAATGAGAAAAAGACAGCAGAAAAATGCCAGTAAAAACCGCCGCAAGGGGGAACCTCCTTCCCAAATTGAAATGGGGTTTATATCAAAATATTATATCATGCAGACCTGAGAATTGCAATTCATATCTATTGCGGCAGATTCTTCGCAAAATAATGGATAGGTACAAAAGAGAACGAAAAGGTGCTGTCTCACCGCTCTGTGGGACAGCACCTTTTGATATCCGATTATGCCTTGCGGATAGGCCCTCCGACGAGGGATTCAAAAACAGGGAGAAGTCCGATTCCGTCGGGGTGGAATTTTGCGTTCTGGGCCATATCATAACCGGGCAGGTTGTTGCCCTCTACCAGAACGGGACCCTTGGGCGTAATGGCGACATCCCAGCCGATGTAGCCCAGACGAGGCTCCACCATGGCCGCCTGTTTGCACAGATCGATGCTCTCTTTGAAATAAGGCAGGCGGTACCCCTCAAATTGGGTTCCGGTGAAGGGGTGGGTGTCATAGTACAGACCTGTTTTGTCACAAAAAGCAGGGTAGTGCATGATTCCGTCTGCCTCAATCAGGGTGTACATGCCGCCGCTGGAAATGTTGTCCACATTGCTTTGCCCGCTGCCCATGCGCAGGAGACTGTAGACATATTGGGCCTGTCCGTTTACCAGCAGTGTCACCACCCGCAGGGTGTTGACACTGGACGGGCACAGACGGTTCAGTTCTTCGTGCTGGCAGATGGCTTCCTCAACGAGATACTGCTTTCCCTCTGTGAGGCGGGCATACAGGGCTTCATAGTCGTCTATCTGTTCGGCATCCAGACGCTCCACGCCTCTGCCGCCGAAGTCGGAGTGGGGTTTGGCGAAGACCACCGGGTGGGCTTTGCAGAAGGCCTCTAACTCCTGCGCGGTGGCACTTCTCAGATCCAGCCACCGGCGGCCTGCAAATGGGCCGTAATGCTCCAGAAACTGGAATTTATCATTCAAAATGGGATAACAGGCGCTGTCGTTTACCATTCGGGCCAGGGCCACATTATGATTCATGGTCATGAAGGTTTTTCGGTTCCTGCCGCGGTTGGCGGCGAAGCCGAAGACATGATAATCCAGATACCCCACATTGTAACGGAAGGTACACCAAATCATGTCACAGAAGAGAAAGACCCGGTTTTTTCCTGTTTCCCTGTGAATGGCCTGAATGTTCTGGTTCATTCTTTGAAAACTGGCGGTTTTTACACGCCGGGCAAAGATCGCAAGCTTACTTCCCAATCCCATGATCAATCCTTCCTTTCTTCCAACGGCAGCGGGGTGCCGTTGAGGGCGGCATATACCAGATGATCCCCTTCATAGCACAGCTTCAGGGAGAAGAAGGGGGCCTGTTTCCACATGAGATCCAGAAAAATCCGGTCGCCCTCCCATTTGGGGAGGCGGTCAAGATGCTCCCGGGTGATCCATTGCAGCTCTCCTTCATCACATTCTTTTAGACTTCCTTCAAAGCCGTCGGCCTGGAACAGGTGCATATATTCTCCTTCCCAGCGGTCGGAGACAAAGGTGACAATGCCGCAGTAGCGGTAATCGGTGAGGGTCAGGCCGGTTTCTTCTCTGGCCTCCCGCAGCAGACATTCCTCGGGACTTTCGTTCTCTTCAAACTTGCCCCCAATTCCAATCCACTTGTCTTTGTTGAGATCGTGTTCTTTTTTGACCCGATGGAGCATCAAAACCTGATCGCCCTGGGTGATATAGCAAAGTGTTGTATTTTTCATGGGAACCTCACTGCGTGTCGCCTCGGATCAGGCGGATGGCGTGGTGCAGATTTTCGATTTCCAGCTCCTTTTGCCCCGGGGCTCGTTCGCCGTCCAGGGTCCAGTCCATGTCCGGGTCTGCCTGCACATGCAGACGGGATACGGTCTGGAAGGTCAGCATGGGAGAATTGTAGCGCTGGGAGCTGAGGGCGGAGACAAGATCGGCCAGCTCCATGGGATTCTTGGGTGGGCGCACCAGCATGAGCTCAAACTTGCCGTCCTGCATATCCACAATCTTGGGGTCCAGAGTGAGGATGCCGCCCACAGAGGTGGAATTGCTGATGGCGCCGAAGATATAGTCTCCCTCAAAACTGCCCTGGTCGGTTTCAAAGGCCAGATGGGCTTTGGGGATCTGAAACAGCTCCTTGACCCCTTCCAGGAGATAGGCCATGTGACCCAGAACATTTTTCAGATTCTGGGAGGTGCTGTAGGAGGTTTTGGTAAAGGCACCGAAGGAAGCCACATAGGAAAAATACCGATTTCCAAACCGACCCAGATCGTATGCGGTTGGCGTGCCGTTTACGACGGTTTTGGCCGCCTCTATGATGTTGGTGGGCAGCTTCAGGGAGTTTGCGAAGTCATTGGTACTGCCGCAGGGGATATATCCCACGGGAACATCGGCGCCGCTGCGCATGATGCCGGTCACCACTTCGTTAAAGGTGCCATCTCCACCGGCGCAGACAATGAGGTCCATTTCTTTGGCCCGCCGTGCAACTGCACGGGCGCCGTCCCCCGGGCCTGCGGTCATGTAGATGGAGACATCATAGCCCCGCCGATTGAACAGGCTGATGACATCGGCCAGCACCCGATTCACTTTTCGAGTTCCGGCGTAGGGGTTCATGACGAAAAACAGCTTTTTCATAAAGTTATACACTCTTTCTGTAGTAAGCAGGGGATATTCCAGCGGATTTCAAGGAAAAACATTGCCGGATCAAAGAATTCCTGCTGGATGCCTGTAACTGATTCAGTATACCATGAATAGGAAGGAATTGCAAACCTTCCCCGAAGAAGAGTGAAAAAAGAAAATTATTAAATTGCTATTGACAATCATATAACTGCGTGATATAATCTAGCTATCTTAAGAGAAGGAGATGTGATTGCAATGAGCTGGACTTTACCGGGTACTGTAATAGGGTTGGAAGAAAACAACCCCGATGAGGTGGAAAAGTTTTTTTCGTCCGTTTCCATTGCGGGAGGGCTGGTCATGTCTCAGGTGCGGGAGATCACAGGACTGGAGCCTTACACGGTGCAGAATTGGGTCAAACGGGGATTTCTTTCCCCGCCGGAGAAAAAGAAATATAGTCGGCGGCAGCTGTGCAGGATCCTTTTGATCAATATGCTGAAATCCGCCATGCCCATGGACTCCATCTGTCGGCTGCTGTCCTATGTGAACGGCGACCTGGAGGATGAAAGCGACGATATTATCGATGACAGCATTATGTATCAGATGCTGGTGCAGCTGGCGGCCTCCAATCGAACCGCCTGGCCCCCTCGATGTTTGGACGAGGAACTGGAAAAGGTCTTGACAGGATATATAGAGCCGGTTCCCGGTGCAAGAGACCGAGTGGCACAAGCCATGAAGATCATGCTGACCGCCTGGTTTTCTTCAGAGCTGATGCATCAGGCAGAAGCAGATATGCAGAAATTAGGGATTTCCTCCCTGAAAACAACAAAAAAGGAGACAAAGTTATGATGAATGATGGTTCTTATCGCTGGGCCAAAGGTGCAGACGACCCAAAGCCGGACCCCGCATACAAAAGCCAGCTGCAAAAAGGGAAGCGCATAGTGCTGGCGGTTCTGGCGGTACTGTTCCTGGTGGTTCTGGTCAGCACCTGCTGGTATACCGTGGATGACAAACAGCAGGCGGTGGTCACCACCTTTGGCAAAGTGACAGATGTCACCGGGGCCGGTGTCCACTTCAAGCTTCCCTTTGGAATCCAGAAAGCAGAGAAGGTGGATGTGAATGTCTATCAGAAGCTGGAACTGGGCTACCGTGTGAATGACAATGCTGACGGCGGCTATGATGTGGTTTCGGAAGAAGGTATGATGATTACAGGCGATTATAATATCGTCAATGTGGAGTTCTTCGTGGAATATAAGGTGTCTGACCCTGTAAAATATCTCTACAGTTCCTACGATCCCGAAGAAATCCTGCGCAACCTGATTCAAAGCCAGATTCGTAATGTGGTAGGCTCCACCCAGGTGGACAGCGTCCTTACCGATGGGAAAGAGTCGGTACAGATGCAGGTGAAGGATTTGGTCACCCAGGTGCTGGAGGAATATGACATTGGCCTGACCCTGGTAGATGTCCGGATCCAGGATGCGGAACCTCCCACGGCAGAGGTTGTGGAAGCATTTAAGGCGGTGGAGACCGCCAAGCAGAAGGCTGAGACCGTGGTCAATGAGGCAAAGGCATATCAAAATGCCCAGCTTCCCAAAGCGCAGGCAGAGGCAGACCACCTGATTCAGAATGCAGAGTATCTCAAGCAGGCTCGTATCAATGAGGCCCATGAGCAGGTGGCTATGTTTAACGCCATGTATGAGGAGTATCAGCTGAATCCCAAGATCACCCGGTCCAGAATGTACTATGAAGCCATCAGCCAGGTGCTTCCCGATGTGAAGCTGTATATCAACACATCCAACGCAAACGGGGTGGACATGGTGCTTCCTCTGGAACGCTTTGTGGAAAATACAGTCAATGGGTCCGGGCAGCAGCCGACAGAACAATCTGCGCAGCAACCGGAGCAGCAGCCTGAAGGAGGTAGCGAAGAATGAAAAAGACAATCATAACCGTTGTAGTGGTGCTTTTTGCGGTGATCCTGCTTGGAAGCTCCATTTACACCGTGGGAGAAAATCAATACGCTTGTACGGTTCGTTTTTCCGAGATCATCAATACCACCCAGACCCCCGGCCTTCACTTCAAGGTTCCCTTCCTGGATCGGGTGACCTACTACCCCAAGGCCATGGAGCTGTACGACATTCCTCCTTCCGAGGTGCTTACATCGGATAAGCAGAACATGACCGTGGACTGCTATATCCTGTGGCGGGTGGAAGATCCCAAACTGTTCTATCAGTCTCTGGGCTCTACCAGTGTGGCAGAGGAACGTCTGAACGCTCTGACCTACAACACCTTGAAGACCGTTATGGGCACCCTGTCCCAGTCCGACATTATCAATATGGAGGATGCGGGAGAACGAAATGAAATTTATGAAGGAATCTCCAAGAGTGTGGACGAACTGGCCGGCAACTATGGCATTCAGGTGTCAGATGTAAAGATCAAGCGTTTTGATTTGCCTGAATCCAATGAAAATGCCGTTTACAGCCGTATGATTTCCGAGAGAAATCAGATTGCTGAGAAGTACACCGCAGACGGCAACTATGATGCCTCCATTATCCGCAATGATGTGGATAAGCAGGTCAATATCATTGTATCCAATGCCAAGGCAGAGGCTGCAAAGCTGGAGGCCGAAGGTGAGGCCGAATACATGCGGCTGCTGGCAGAGGCATATAATACAGATGATAAAAAGGATTTCTACGAGTTTACCCTGGCTCTGGATGCGCTGAAACAGTCCCTGGACGCAGAAGATAAGACCATTATCCTGGATGCGGATTCCCCGCTGGCAAAAATTCTGCTAAATCATTGATTGTTCTTGCAAACCAATGAGCTCTATGGTATAGTAAAGTCATAGCTTGAAAAAGGAGTGATACTATGGATACTGTCTATTGGTTTATTGCCATGATTGTCTTTTTTGCAGTCGAAGGCGCTACGGTCAGTTTGGTTTCAATCTGGTTCGCCGGCGGCGCAATGGCGGCAATGATTGCAACGCTGTTTTCGGCAACATTTTCAGTTCAGCTGACTGTGTTTGTGGTTGTCTCTGCTCTATGTCTGTTTATTCTGCGGCCATTGTTTCGCAAGTATATCCGACCCAGTGTGACGGCTACCAACATTAACGCACTGGTAGGAAAAGTGGTCCTGGTGACAGAAGCCATTCGGAATCTGGAAGGGGAAGGGGCCGTCAAGGTCAACGACGTCACCTGGACCGCCAGAAGCACCGGTGGGAACTGCATTGAGCCGGGAAGCAAGGTGCAGATAGATCGAGTGGAAGGCTCCAAGGTTTATGTATCTCCGGCACAGGCTGCCGTAGGCACAAAATAAAAATTTCAGGAGGTAGAAATTATGGAATGGATTTGGATTGTGGCAATACTATTGGTTCTTCTTATCATCGTAGCACGCAATATTCGGGTGGTACAGCAGTCTCAGGCGTATGTAATCGAGCGATTGGGTGCTTTCCAGCAGGTCTGGGGAGTCGGTATCCATATCAAGATGCCGTTTATCGACCGTGTGGCAAAGCGGGTCAGCCTGAAAGAGCAGGTTCTGGACTATCCCCCTCAGCCCGTTATCACCAAGGATAACGTTACCATGCAGATCGATACCGTTGTGTATTTCCAGATTACAGACCCCAAGCTCTATGCTTACGGAGTGGAGCAGCCCATGATGGCAATGGAAAACCTGACCGCTACCACGCTGCGTAACATCATCGGCGATTTGGAGCTGGATCAGACCCTTACATCCCGTGACGTCATCAATACCAAGATGCGTGCCATTCTGGACGAAGCCACCGACCCCTGGGGCATTAAGGTCAACCGTGTGGAAGTAAAGAACATTCTGCCTCCTCAGGACATCCAGAACTCCATGGAGAAGCAGATGAAGGCAGAGCGTGACCGCCGGCAGGCCATCTTGCAGGCAGAGGGCACCAAGAAGTCCGCGGTTCTGATCGCGGAAGGCGAGAAGGAATCCGCCATCTTGAAGGCCGATGCAGAAAAGCAGGCTGCCATCCTCCGTGCAGAGGCAGAAAAGCAGGCCGCCATTCTCCGTGCAGACGGTGAAGCACAGGCCATTCTGACGGTGCAGAAGGCACTGGCCGATTCTCTGGCAATGCTGAACGACACCGCCCCCAACGATCAGGTCATCAAGCTGAAGGCACTGGAAGCAATGCAGAAGGTGGCAGACGGCAAGGCCACCAAGATCATCATTCCCAGCGAGATTCAGGGTCTGGCAGGCATGGCCACCGGCCTTGTGGAATCCGTCAAAGAAGTAAAATAATCATACCAATGAAGAGCCTGCTGCGACGTTGCAGCAGGCTCTTTCCTGTCTGTGGGGCCTGATTGACGGACCGTGGGAAAAAATCTCAGCCTTCCATCAGAGAGCCGAGGAAGTTGGACATTGCCTGCACCAGCTTCTGATCCCCTTCCTGCGGGATGGGGCCGGATTCCTCCATGAGGAACATGACACAGCCCATGAGGTCGCCTTGGGATAAAATTGGGGTAGCGGTACCAACATAATACCGATCAACCCCCTCTACGGCCCGGATTTTGGGATCACCGGAGCGGTAGCGGTAGGCCTTGCGGTTGTCGATGATGGCCTCCAGCTGTGCGGAATTCCGCCGATCCATCAGCTCCCGCCGGGGCGCCCCGGAAAGGGCAATCACAGAGTCCCGGTCTGTTATGGCGGCAATCTGTCCGGTGGCCTTGCCCATGGACTCGCATACCTGCCCGGCGAATTCCTGCAAATCTCCCATGGGAGAATATTTTTTGAAAATGACACCGCCGTCTTTTTCTGTATAGATCTCCAGCGGGTCGCCTTCCCGAATCCGCAGAGTCCTGCGAATCTCCTTGGGAATGACAACACGCCCCAGATCATCAATGCGGCGCACAATACCGGTTGCTTTCATAGTTCCTCTCCTTTATCTGGGGCTGTGCCCCATTGGTTACCGGTTATATTATTTGACAAAGAAAGAGAAATATGTATTTATGGGATAAGGTTGGAAACGCAGTTCCGTAGATGTGGATGTTTTCCGAAGAACCGGGACGGTCCGGGGAGCTGCAAAACGCCTGGAACAACGAGAAGGGGCAGGGTAGGTGCCCAGAAGCAGAACAAGCGCATGGGAATGGGGTTGATATGATATCAAGATAGTAGTATAATGTACGCAGGTGTCCCCATTTATCAGTCATCTGCTTTTGCAGATACGACCATCCAACGGCGGTTAAATTTTATATTTCAGGAGGAACAAAGATGCGTTATGAAATAAAAGGCGGTTCATTTCCTGTGGTGGTATGCCAGCTGGAAAATGGAGAACAGATGATTACGGAAAAAGGCTCCATGGCTTGGATGAGCCCCAATATGCAGATGGAGACCAAGGGCGGCGGACTGGGGAAGATGTTCTCCAGAGCCTTCTCCGGTGAAAGTATGTTCCAGAATATCTATACGGCCAAGGGGGCGGGAATGATTGCGTTTGGTTCCAGCTTTCCCGGGCAGATCAAGCCCATTACCATCGGCTATGGGCAGGAAATGATATTGCAGAAAAGTGCGTTTTTGGCATCGGAGTCGGGGGTGCAGCTTTCTACCCACTTCAGCAAAAAGCTGGGAGCGGGCTTCTTCGGCGGCGAAGGCTTTATTATGCAGCGCCTTTCCGGTCAGGGAACTGCCTTCGTGGAAATCGATGGAGAGCTGGTGGAATATGACCTGCGGCCCGGTCAGCAGATCGTGGTGGACACCGGAAATGTGGCCGGGTTTACCCCGGGGGTGCAGCTGGACATTCGGCAGGTTTCCGGCGCCAAAAACATCTTCTTTGGCGGCGAGGGGCTGTTCAATACCGTGCTGACCGGCCCGGGACGGGTGTGGCTCCAGACCATGCCCATTTACAATGTGGCTATGTCCATCCGCCCCTTCATCCCCACGGGCAACGGCTAAGAGAATTCTTTTCCCCATCTTAGCCCGATTTGGTGTATGATAGGGGAAAGCACTGGGAAGGGATTGATATATGAATCGGAAGTGGGAAATCATCAAAGACTGGAGCATTGCCATCGGGTCTTTGGTAGGGAGTTTTTTGCTCAGTTTGTTTTTGCAATATCAGTATCAGACAGATGCCCTCATTCCCGTGGTCTTCGTATTGGGAGCATTTTTGACATCGGTTCTCACCCATGGATATGTTTATGGCGTTTCCACGGCGCTTTTTGGAGTGCTGGCGGTGAATTTTGCTTTTACCTTCCCTTATTTTCATCTGAATTTCATGATCCCGGAAAATCTGATTTCCACAGTGATTATGGTCATCGTCTCTCTGGTGACCTGCGGCCTCACCGCAAAGCTGAAGCAGCAGGAGGCCGCCCGGGCCAATGGGGAAAAGGAGCGGATGCGGGCCAATCTGCTGCGGGCGGTGTCCCACGATCTGAGAACACCGCTGACCACCATCTGCGGCTCCAGCTCTGCGCTTTTGGAAAATTATGATGCCTTTACCCGGGAGCAGCGGGAAACCATGCTTCGGGGGATTCAGACGGATGCCCAGTGGCTGAACCGGATGGTGGAGAATCTGCTGTCCATCACCAGAATCGGCAGCGGAGATGTAAAGATCACCAAGGAGGAGACGGCGCTGGATGAGCTGGCAGACTCCGTACTCATGACCTTTTCCACCCGATATCCCCACGTGAAGGTGACCCTGGACATTCCGGAGGAGGTTCTGATCATTCCCATGGATGCCATGCTGATTCAGCAGGTCCTCATTAACCTGCTGGAAAATGCAGTGCAGCACGCAGAAGGGATGACAAAGCTGTCGCTGCGGGTGATTGCCATGGGCAACCGGGCGGTTTTTGAGATTCGGGACAATGGCAAGGGAATTGATGAGGACATGATCAAGAGTATTTTTTCCGGACGGTATACCCCGGATGCTGCAATCCTGGACAGCAGCAAAAGCAACTGCGGAATCGGGCTGTCTCTGTGCGCCACCATTGTGAAGGCTCACGGCGGCACGATTCAGGCCAAAAATATAAAAGGCGGAGGCGCATTGTTCCGCTTTACCCTGGATATGCCGGAGGAAGAGGATGAATAACAATAAGTACAAACTGCTGCTCATCGAAGATGAGGAAAACATTCATAATTTTGTTACGGCTCTTTTGGAGGCCAACGGCTATCAGGTCATTGGAGCCAGAACCTGCGCAGAGGGGACCATGCTGTTTTCCTCCCATTGCCCGGACCTTGTGATTCTGGATCTGGGCCTTCCCGATGGAGACGGAATGGAGTTTTTGCGGGAGATTCGCCGGGGTTCTGTGGTGCCGGTCATTGTTCTGTCGGCCCGCACCAATGAGGCGGACAAGGTGCAGGCACTGGATCTGGGGGCCAACGACTATGTGACAAAGCCTTTCGGTTCGGCGGAGCTGCTGGCCCGGGTGCGGTCTGCCATGCGGAACTTTCGCTATAGTGTGCACAGCGGCGCAGGGGGAAACCGCTATGAATCCCAGGGGCTTGTGATCGACTATGACGCACGCCGTGTGTTCTGCCAGGGCACTGAAATCAAATTTACACAGATCGAATATAACATCCTGGCCTTTCTTTCTGCCCATCCGGGCAAGGTGATGACATACGCCGCCATTATCAAGGCCATCTGGGGCTATAATGACCTGGGAAGCCGGAAAAAGCTTCAGGTGAATATGGCCAACATCCGAAAAAAACTGGGAGCCAAACCCGGAGAGATCAGCCACATTGTGAATGAACTGGGTGTGGGCTATCGAATGCTCCGCAGTGATGAAGAATAAAAGACAGCCTGCTGTAAAATGACAGGGTCCCCCGAAACAGACTGGATCGTTCCATGGTCTGCTTTGGGGGCCTGTTTTTGTTTGCGGCAGGTTTTTCTTAGAAAGAATACCACGCTCTATGCAACGAAGCGCCGCAAAATCCGTCTGTCTTAGTAAAGAGAGGTGGGGAAAATATGAAACTGCTGTTATATGGATTCGGCCATTTTTTGGTGGACTTTCTGTGTGCCTGGAAGGTTTTGAGCTTTGTGCAGGCACAAAACTGGATCTGGCTGGCGGTGGCGTATAATTTCTGCGCCTTTGCCATGCAGCTTCCTGTTGGCGCCCTGGCAGACCGGGCCAGGTGGGGCGGGCGGCTCTGTGTATATGGCGCGGCTCTGGTGATTCTGGGGATGGGATCTTCCTATCCCTGGGGGAGTGTGGTTCTGGTGGGCCTGGGCAATGCGCTGTATCATGTGGGAGGTGGCAGAGCGGTTTTGTGCACCACTTGCGGCTACGGGCCTTTGGGAGCGTTTGTGGCGCCGGGAGCGTTGGGCCTGTTTTTGGGCGGCTTGGTTCGTGGGCAGCGGGTCTGGGGAATTTTGGGAGCGGTACTGCTTCTTCTGTGTGTGCTGCCACTATTGACCGCTGAGAAAAGACTTCCTTCCCCAAAGGAAGAACGAAGAGGAAGGCTTCCTGTTTTATTTTTGGTGGTGCTGCTTCGCTCCTTTGTGGCGATGACGGTGCAAAGCCCCTGGAAAGCAGGTGCTTTTGCGCTGGCTGCGGTGGTTTTTACGGCATGGGGGAAGGCCTTGGGCGGTCTGGCAGCGGACCGGCTGGGCGGAAAAATCGCCGGGGGCGTGTCGCTTCTGGCGGCCTCGGTTCTGTTTTTGTTCCCGAACTCTCCGATATTGGGACTTTTGGCGGTGCTGCTGTATCAGATGTCCATGCCCATTACCCTGAAAGATGGTGTGGGAGCCTATCCCGGTACGGTCTTCGGACTGATGACTCTGGGGCTTTTCCTGGGGTTCCTGCCCAGTATCTGGGGCGTTTCGCTGCCTTCCTGGCAGACGGCGCTTCTTTCGGCTGGCTCCGGGGTGCTGCTCCTGTGGGGAGCGGGGAGGTGGCGTGACTGAACTATGGAATCTCTTTGGGCTTGACGGTGTTGACAGAAGGCGCCTTTGGATTGTTCTGGGGACTCAGAGGACGAGACCTGTATCTGCTGGTACTGGTAAATGCGGTGACCAATCCGCTGGTGGTGCTGGTTCACGGGCTCACAGGCTGGGTGGTTGGGCCGGAGCTTTGGGCCATTGGAACGGAATGGTTTCTGTATCGCACTCTGGAAAATCAGCTGAAAAGGCCCCTTCTCTTTGCCTTGAGCGTGAATCTCTTTTCTTACACAGTTGGGGAAATTTTGCAGTTCATCATCTATTAAGGAGGTAAAACCATGAAAAAACTGGCAATGCTTCTGTTGGTTCTGGGCCTTGTGGGCACCACAACGGCTCAGGCAGATATTATTTGGGAACCCAGGCAGGATGCTTTTTATGAGAAGCACAAGGATGAGTTTGTTTTGGAACAGCAGTATTATTATGTCAACAGCCCGGATGGGGATGGGGACTTCTACAACAGACCCGGCGGGAAGGTGGTGGACACCAAAGAAAATGGCACATTGATCCTGATTTATTATATCTATGAGGATGGAGGGGGGACCCCATGGGGATACACCATGGAAGAAAATTATGTCAACTTATCGCAGATGATGAACCGATATGATGACATGGAATTCCGAGGGGATCATGGGGGAGAAATTCAGGAAACTGCTCCGGAGAAATTGGATGTGGTGATTCCAGAGGGCAAATCCTTTCTGGGATGGAGCCACCCCGGTGGAATCCCCACTGAGACAGAAGCGGTGTTTGATGATTGGGACTTGATGGAGCTTTGTCAGGAATTCTATACCGATGCCGAAGGGAGAATCTGGGGATATTTGGGCTACCATTACGGGCATAGAGAATTTTGGGTGTGTCTTTCGGACTATAACAATGCTGACCTGAGAGAGCCGGAACGCTACACCGCCCAAGCGTATTTTGGAGAAAATGCGGCACCACTCCAGGACAAGCAGGAAAACGACCACACCAATGTTGCGTATCTTGTGATTCCGGTAGTGGTGGCGGCTCTGGCCACGGGAATTCTGTATTTCTGGCCCAGAAGGAAAAAGAAATAAAAATGGACCTGCCGCAGAAGGTGAATCCTGCGGCAGGCCTGGTTTGGTGCTTCTGATATGGGTTTTGACATGATACCTGTGGAAAACGTTTCATTTTCTGCGGTTTTGGGTACAGAGAAGGTTCCCTTTTAGAATATTGCAGCTTTTCCTGCTTCATCCATAGTTTTTTCAGGTGAAAGACAAAGGCGGGAAAATAACACCACCGTCCGGCAGTCCCATAGAGTCCGGCTCCTCAAGCTGGTCCTTGTCGGTTGTCCATTAACCGGTTGAGTGTGAGGTTTAACAGTGCAACGCAATCTGAACGCAAAAGAAGGCGAGTAAGTACCCCTCTCTCGGGGAAACTTACTCGCTTTTTTGTGCGGCCCATTTTGCAATGGGCCCAATTTTTATATGCTGTCAGGTTTTGCGCTTACTAATCGCCTACGCCAAAGTCGGTGTTTTCGTACAACACTTCTACGGTGGGGTCCTGCTGCAAATAGGCGTATTCCTTCATGAACCACTCCACCAGGGCATCATCCCGTTTGACATCGGTGGTGTTATTGGTAAACACATTGATGGTGCCCAGTTTAAAGTATTTTTTCAGGCATTGCACATCGTATTGAATCATCTCTTTGGTCTGCCCTTGGATGCCCACCATCAGACAAGGGGAGTCAAAGTATCGGCTCAGCTCCGCAGCATCTTGAAAATCGGCGTGTTTGTTCAGATAGTTCTCACGAAAATCAAAATCAAAGGTTTCCGCGCCGGTTTTAAAGGTAATCGGGATACCAAAGAATTTCCGCATTTCCTCCAGACGGCTGCGGTAGATCCAGTGGGCCTCAAAGAAAAGACGGCCAATGTGCTTTTCTTCCACGGTGCGGCGAATATCTTCCAAGGTCTGCATTGGCAGTTCAAAGCAGCTGCCGGAGTTGATGACCTCCAAAACGCCGAATTCTCCGGTCACACAGCTCAGAACTTCCCGATTAAGCCCCACCATTTCCTCGATATTGCGGGAATTGTCGTGGATATAGTCGCAAAAACGGCATTTCCCCCAGACACATGGGCGGGATTTCAGAAGCACGATCTCCCGCTGGTTTTTATTTGTAATTTTACTGTATCGCTCCATTTCGAGGCTATCCTTTCTTGTGTTTGCCGGTGATCGATGCGGGAAGATATTTCAGCAAGAACAATGCAAACATCAGAACCAACAAACGATCCACGTAGTCTGTGAGAAATTGTACGCAGAACACGCTTGCCACCAGATTCATTCCGGCTTGATGCAGGTATTGCACCAAAACACTGGATACGGAAGAAGTTATGCCGCCAAAAACAAAGGCACAGATGCAAGCGGCCAGAAGGGTTCCGGGAAGTGTGACCAGAAAGGCACAAACCGGGAGAAGGGCCTTGGAAGAAGTGAGGCGTTTGGAACGGTATACGATACCGGCCAGTAAACCAATGAGCATGCCCACGGGTATGAAGAACAGGGAATATACATCAACGGTAAAACCAACCAGCAGACCGCTTAATAGACCGGGGATCATGCCATAGATCGGCCCAAATAGCATGGCGCACAGCACGGTTCCCAAACTGTCAAAATAAATCGGCAGCTTTGAAAGCCCCGCCAGATTGGAACCAACGATATTCAGCACCACGCACAGGGAGATAAAAGCCATCTGGGACATGGAAAGGTGCATGCGTTTCATGCCAACACCTCCCCAGCCAAAATCTGATCCAGCACGGCGCTTGCCTGCTCCGGCTGGGCACCCAATACCCGGCACAGGAAGAGCATCATAAACTTCTTGGTATCTACTTGTGTTAGCACATTGCTGTTGTGGGGCCGATTCCAGATTTGGAAGGCATCACAAAGGGTCTGCCCATAGCTGATGCCGGCGGTTTCCACGGCTGTGTAAGTGGCAAAGCCATGGCACAAAGAACGGTCTGCAAAATATGCAACCGCCAGAGGGTCGTTGAGCACACAGCCGATCACCCCTTCCTGCTTCCAGTGAAAATCAAAATAAAAACAGGTGATGGCTTCTATTTTCTGCCCCAAAGTGGGATTGATATTTTTCATATACTCCAAAATATTGGGAGTAAGTACGATTTTTCGAGTCACATCCAGACCAACCATGTGGATGAGCTTGTCTTGTAATTCCGGAAGGGAGGAAAAGGCGGCGTAAACATGGGCGGCGGCATCCGGGTCGCACCAGTAGTTGTATTCCGCCACAGGGGAACAGTTTCCGTGGGATTTGTAGGTTCCCCCCATGGAAATAAGCTCCCGGATGTTGCAAAAAGCGGCGGCATTTCGCTCCAGCAGCCGTGCCAGATTGGTCAAAGGCCCCAGCGCAATCACAGAAACATCCTTCTGTGTGGTGAAAACCGATTCCAGATATTCCACTGCGCCATCCTTCACGGTACATCCGGCAGGAACCGGAAAACCGGACTCCCCAAGACCGTCTTCGCCATGGGTGTCCATTGCGTCCACATAGGGGCGTACCAGGGGCTTTTCTTCTCCTTTGTACACCGGGATGTCTCTGCGGCCCATCCAGTCCAGGACTTTGCATGCGTTTTGTACCCCTTTGTTGACAGGAACATTGCCGCAAACAATGGTGATCCCAATCACATCCATTTCCGGACAGGACAGTGCCAGCATAATGGCAAGGCTGTCATCAATTCCGGGGTCGCAATCCAAGATTACTTTTTGTGCATTCATTCTCCAATCTCCTTTGATAAATTATTTTGAGATACTTGGTTTTTTATACTGGGAAGTTCACGAACCAGTCCGAATAAAATATTCGATTTCATAAATGCGATGTCCATTATAGCAAATTTATGGCATAAAGGAAAGGATAAAATTTCATTTATAAGAAAATGGAAAAACAATCTCGGATTGCATTTAAAAAAAAGCGGGAAACAGATCACGCAAATGTTCCGCATCCTGTGATTCCGACAGCGGCTACGGGAACGCCGTATTTCTGGCTCGGAAGGAAAAAGAACTAAAAAAACTGCCGCAAACCCACATGGGCTTGCGGCAGAAGCTTTCTCGAATCTTACTTGGCAAATACACGCTTCAGGTTGCAGAAGCGGGGCAGGCCGTCTTCCTTGACCATGCCGGTTTCGCCCTGAATCAGGGGCAGGCAGTAGTCGATGAAGTCCTGGGTCACATAGTTGCCTTCCTTGTTGATCCACTCCAGGGGAACCTTCTTCTCGGTGTTGGCAACGTCGCTCAGCTCGAACAGCTTGGGCTCGCACTTGTAGCCGTTCTCGTCACGGGTGCAGACAAAGCCCACCATCTTGTCGGTCTCGCCGTTGACAGCGGCTTCCACAGCGGTCTTGCCGGACATAAAGGACTCGGCGATGTCGTTGCCGGAAGCGCAGTGAGCGGCGCAGCGCTGCAGCAGGCTCAGCTCAATGCCGCGAACCTTAGCGCCGGTAGCAGCCTTGACCACCTCGGCCAGACGAGCAGCCAGACCGCCCAGCTGAGCGTGACCGAAGCCGTCGGTGCCGGAGGTCTTCGCCTCGGAAACGAAGGTGCCGTCGGCGTAGTGGACGCCCTCGGAGACGGCCACGATGCAGTTCTTCTTCTCGTTGTAAATCCGCTTCACATCGGCCAGGAACTGATCCATGTTGAAGTCCACCTCGGGGAGGTAGATGAGGTCGGGGCCTTCGCCCTTGACACCGGCCAGAGCGGCAGCGGCGGTGAGCCAGCCAGCGTGACGGCCCATGCACTCGATAATGGTGATCATGCCTACATCGTAAACATGGCAGTCACGGGAGACTTCCATTACAGAGGTAGCGATGTACTTGGCAGCGGAGGAGAAGCCGGGGCAGTGGTCGGTGCCATACAGGTCGTTGTCGATGGTCTTGGGCACGCCCATGACACGGCACTCGTAGCCGTTCTTGGCCATGTACTTGGAAATCTTGTTGCAGGTATCCATGGAGTCGTTGCCGCCGTTGTAGAAGAAGTAACGGACATTGTACTTCTTGAAGATCTCCAGAA
>JAHHRZ010000009.1 GCA_020025515.1 Oscillospiraceae bacterium
GCCTTAATTTTTTGAAATGTCCGAGCGTTGTAACATTTCACCCCGATTTTCAATGAATTTTTTTGGCCACTGTAACATTTCGCGGACATTTGGGTTTTATAATACCCTTATCAGCAGGCAGGAAGCCTTGAAAGGAGTTTTGAGTATGAGCGTCTTACAGGCGATTGATTTGAAAAAATATTACGGTACAGAGCCGAACATCACCCGCGCCCTTGACGGCGTAAACTTCTCCGTAGATGAGGGTGAATTTGTAGCGATCGTTGGAACTTCTGGCAGCGGAAAGTCTACTCTGCTTCATATGATGGGCGGACTGGACACTCCCACTAGCGGAACTGTGATCGTCCGGGGTGAAGAACTGGCGAAAAAGAATGATGAACAGCTTACCATCTTCCGCCGCCGCAACATCGGATTTATCTTCCAGAACTATAACCTTGTTCCCATTTTGAATGTGTATGAGAATATCGTCCTGCCGGTGGAGCTGGACGGAGATACGGTGGATCAGAAGTTTTTGGACGAGATCGTTCACCTGCTGGGGCTGGAAGATAAGCTGAAAAATATGCCAAACAACCTTTCTGGCGGCCAGCAGCAGCGTGTAGCGATTGCCCGCGCCCTGATTACCAAACCGGCTATTGTGTTGGCTGACGAGCCCACCGGCAACCTTGACAGCAAAACCAGCGCTGAAGTGCTGGGACTCATCAAGCGTACCAGCTCGGAATTTCATCAAACCGTTGTGATGATTACCCACAACAATGAGATCGCCCAGCTTGCAGATCGGATCGTCCGCATTGAGGACGGAAAGATTGTAGAGTAAGGAGGTGGCAGACCATGACATGGCCTTTTGAAAATGACACCAGCGGCATAGTGAAACACTTAGCAAGTCGAGGTGTATCCGCAAATCGAAAAAGAAACATCTTTATTGTTTTGACGATTGCACTTGCGAGTGCATTACTATCCGCCATTGTTCTTTATGGTTTTGGGGTCATACAGGAAACGCAAAACCGCAACCAAAAAACAGCACAGATCATGTATCATGCGATTTCTGAACAACAAGGACAGGAACTATATAATCAAGAAGAAATTGCATGGGTTGGAGAATTTTTTACCGCATTTTCGGAACAGGTAAATCATTCAACTGTTCATTTTACTTATGCAAATGCAGATATGCTGAAATCACAAAGTATGCCCTATTCGGGAGATTTACCAACTTCAGAAGATGAAATTGTGGTACAGGAATCCTTTTTGGATAGTTTGGGCTATTCAAATGAATTGGGCCAGATAATTCAAATTCCCTTTTCCGATGGTACTACCCATGATTTCAAATTGACGGGAATCTTAGAGGTGAAAACCGGCGATATTGGCCGCTATACAGCCATTATATCGAAAGAATTGGTAAGACAGCAGTATGGCGACGGGGGCATGATTGACTACTACATTGGGCTGAAAGACGCTCAAAATATGAGTGAGGAAGAAGCCACCAGCTATGCAGACACTCTGGCACAGCAATTAAAAATTTCCGATGATAATGTGATCGTCCGTTCCACATATTTTAACTTAAAGGACACAAATCACGGAAGTGATATGCTGTTCTATTTCTTGATCGGTTTTATAACTTTCATTGGCTCCGGCATTGTGATTTATTCGATTTTTTATATTTCAGTGGCAAGCAATATCCGTAATTATGGGCAGCTTCGCACAATCGGAACTACAAAACGACAGATCAAAAAGATGGTTTACCGCGAGGGAAAAGTACTTGCTGCCATTGGTATTCCTATCGGTTTGATGATTGGAAATCTGATTGGCTATTTTCTGGTTCCTGCCGGTTGGTACTGGCTGACTGCTTTAGGTGTGACGGTCGGGGTTGGCCTTTTTGCATTTATGATTGTGATGCTTTCCATCCGTACTCCTGTAAAAAGAGCTGCGGCAGTATCTCCAATGGAAGCATTGCGATATTCCGATTATAGTGGGAATATCAAAGAAAGTTCTGTACTGCATCGCAAAATAACGCCTGCTTCGCTTGCTAAAATGAATCTGTCCAGACAAAAGGCAAAGTCCACTTTAACAATACTTTCTCTCTCACTCGGCGGAGTATTGATTGTACTGATTTCGACAATGTTAGTTTCCTATGATGGCGTTGCAGAGGCAAGAGGCAGGGATTTCCCTGTCGGTGAATTTAACATTAACCTTAACGCAAATCAATCGTGGGACACTGCTGGTATTTCTTTGTCTGGATTACAGCAAAAGAATTTTCTAAATGCCGATTTTGTAAATACAGTAGAATCTATTGATGGCGTTACAGGAATCAAGCGCTGGTATTACACAGATGCAGAATATCGCGTAAATGGTAATTCTGGAAAATGGATTCAGGGTTTTTGCCGAGATGAGCAACAGAATTTAGAAACAGAACGAATTGCGGGAACGATTGATTATGATGAGCTGGTTGCTGGTAATGGAATTGTATTGCTTCAAGAGCGTGCCGACCTCTATGATATTGAGGCTACATTGGGTGATACCGTCGAAGTGAACTATGAAACCGAATCCGGCCAAATTTACACAAAAGCCTATACGGTCATGGGTATTGTAAACAAATATTCTTACTCTGGCTTCTCGAAATGCTTTACCCTTCCAGAGCAGCTTATGAATGAAGCAACCGGGATAGATTGCACCGGCACGATTTCCGTAATTGCAGACACAGAGAAACTCGACACAGTTGAAGCTGCATTAAATCAGCTAATAGACGGAAACAGCGATTTGGTTATGGAAACCATAGAGGAGAGTATAACTTATTATAGCCGAAATCAACAGCTTCCCTTTGGCGCATTGCTGATCGTAGCGATCATTGTCGTATGCTTTGCTCTGATCAACCTTGTTAATACGACAATCACGAACTTTCTGTCCCGCAGGCAGGAAATCGGAATGTTACAGGCGATTGGTTTGAGTAAAAAGCAACTGATCAAAATGCTGTGTTATGAGGGGTTGATTTATTCCGTTTTTGCGACACTTGTAACATTGGTTTTTGGAACCGGACTGGGCTTTTTATCTGTACAGGTGGTTGTAAAAACAATGAATCCATACTTCCATTATTCATTTCCCTGGCCGATCGTATTGATATATTTGGCGGTCCTGCTGATTGTGCAGTTTATTTTGATTTCCTATACGACTGGAAACTTAAAAAAGCAATCTCTTGTTGAGCAAATCAGGGCAATAGAATGACCTTTTGGGATTGGCGGTGCGGCGTGTGCTGCCCCGCCTTTTTCGCCTTTTCTCAAAAAAACAATAGAGATCTCCGAACTTTGTAACAATTCGGCCTGTTTTTCTGTTCCTAGATTCACCTTGGAGGCGCAGAATGAAGCCGGACTACAAAGCAATTGGAAAGCGCATTAAATCTGCTCGTATCAAAGCAGATATGAAGCAGGAAGAGCTTGCCGATCAATCGGTAGCGCCCTTTTGAAAAACTCGGCTTCAAAAAGGGCGCTACCTGTATGAACCCTCTGAAACTGCGGAATATGGGAGTTCAAATCCCTTCAGTTTGGGAGGAAGGCTCTTTGGCATCTTTGGAACCAGAGCCTATTTTTTGAGATAAAAAAATGGTGAAACACCTTGATTCTCTAAGGCTTTTGGCCTTGGCATCAAAAGTGTTTCACCTTTCTGGTGGCTCAGAGGTGGATTTAGTCGAACACTTACCTGCGAAGATCGCATCCGGTTCATCATCTTCTGCCTCGATTCCATCCAACGGAAGATCGATGGTGTTTTTATTGCCACAAAAGCTGAATACAATACGCATAGTGTCATCATAGACATATACCGCAACCAAAAATGTGTCGAACAGTTTAGCTTGGAAGCTCTTGCAGCTAACATCACCATGGCGAAACATTTCCAGTCCTGCGATAATCTCATCACGGGAAATTGTAATTAAGTTTGCCTTTTCTGCAGCAATCTTTCCAGCCAGTGCTCTCTGCTTGTCCTCCAGATCCAACAGCCTACTCTTTGTGGAGCTGGTAATAATCCCCTGCTCAATGGCAGTCATGATATTCCCGATACTACGCTCCACCTCCGCCAGATCTTCTTCCAAAATGCCGATTGGCGATGCTGCCAACTGCTTTTTTTGATATGCAAGGGTACTGTCTGCAATCCATGCAATCACATCGTCCTGTAGTGCGTAATTGCTGATGGCGTTGGCCACTGCAAACTCAATTTGGTCACGGCGCACATTGGCTTTGGAGCAGCTGCGTTCCGCTCGCTTTTTCCTGCAGACATAGTAATAATGCACTCCCCCACCCTTCCCAGTGCCGGACAAACCGATCATGGGTGATTTGCAATCTCCGCAAAAAAGCTTACCGGTTAACAGATAGTCTCCTGCTCGACGCTTGGCAGCTGGGCTATGCTTCATTTTGAGTACCTCCTGTACCTTGTAGAACAGTTCATCGCTTACAATCCTCGGTATACCCCCCTCAACCCTTACATCACCATAAATGTAAATTCCGCGGTAACGCTCATTTGCGAGGAGTCTGTGGAAGCTTCCCTTGCCCCATGGGTTGCCTCGGGAGGTCCTCAATCCACGCTGGTTGAGGTCTCTACCAATGTCTGTAAGTGTGTCACCATGAGCTACCCGATGGAATATCTCACGGACAATTTCGGCCTTGGCCGGATCGAGAATATACTGGAGATTTTCATCCCGTTTGTATCCATATGGCAATGCACCGTTCGTAACCTTGCAGTTTTCTGCGTTATCATACAGACCACGCTTGATGTCCTCAGCCATGTTCTCGGAATAGAATTGATTTACATTCATCATGCTTCTGAGGGCGAATCGTCCGGCAGCAGTATCGTCAAAATCCTCTTCGGTGTATAGCACTCTGATACCAAGTTCTTGGAGCTGGGCTTCGTTGACCATGGCCTGGAGCATATTTCTACCCATGCGGTTTGATTTCCATGCGACAACATAGGCAAACTTTCCTGCCTCGGCATCGTGCATCATCCTTTGGAATTCCGGCCGACGGTCAGTTTTGCCGGAGATAGCACGATCTGCATAGATTTCCCGGATTTGGATTCCAAGCTCTTTGGCATACGCAGATGCCTCATTGACCTGTTGCTCGATACTGGCATCTTTCTGGGCATGGCTACTGTATCGTGCATATATGACACCGCTTCCGGCTATCAACTTCCCTTTCGGTTTCTTCGGCATTTTTTCCTCCCTTCTACTTCTATAGTTAATCTATACAAGTTAGTAATAGATACAGTAATAGGATAGAAACAGTTCGCACGCGCACGCGCGCACGCGATGTATGCATACTATATGCTGTTCGGGATTTCTATTGCAGAAAAAAATTGCACCCGTATGTATATGATATATACCTGTTTCGATATGGTAAAATCATTACGCCCCAAAGCAGCGTCATTTATCAATTTCCAGGACAGCAAAATACATATGTTTACACGGAAGATTCCTAACACAAAAATCAGGGCAAGAGCATCCATCCGAATTTACTTTATACACTATACCACTTTCTCCGCAAACCTGTGCTTCATGTGTATCCTGATCGTATTTAAGAAGTTTCATCGTTCTTGTATAGATAGCTCGTTTAGCTCTGTCAATTTGGCCAGGCTGTGAATGCTCCTTAAACCCCCAACGACCCCATCCTACAGCCTCGAAATCTTTCGCCCAATTGTAATAAATGGCGTTCTGAACTTCAATCTCTTGCTGAGCTATGCGCTTCGCCTGGTACTCCTTCTTTCCAGCAAGGATTTTTCGCTCAATCCGCTCACGTTCCTCCTTTTTTTTATCGAGACTAGACTTTATCACAGAAAATGGGAATATGATTATAAAAGATACACAAAACACTGTTAGCAAAAATTTCAACAATTTAAGCCCCTCCTTTACCGCTCAGATAAAAGCCCTTTTATCGCATGGATAATAAGAGCCTGCTGATCGGGTGACAATAGCTCAAACGACTCTACATACTCCAGTGTGCGCCCATCGCCTATCTTGGCGGTGGGCGCTATATTTCTTTCCATGGGCACATCATATCCCATAAGCCATGCTTCCGATACATCTAGGGCAAGGCCTAAAATTGTCAATTTGTCCTGCCCTGGTTCAACTTTTCCTGATACATATTGGCTCAAATCGCTTTTAGTTAGTTTTACACCATATTGTTTGCAGTATGGCTCTGCAGCCCGCAAAATATCAACCTGGCGCAGATTGTGTGTATCCATTATCTGCTTTAATCGCTGCGCAGTACCATGTTTTTTCATAGTTTATCCTCCATTTGGTTTTTCCGTTATTGCCAGATGCGCAAGTTTAACATTTCAAAAATGGTTTCAATTTTTAATTGCAATAGTTATACACAAAAATGTTATTTTCTATCAATTAACGGTTTATTTGTAAGCAATATGATATGATGTCTATATCGCTGAAAACAAAACGGATATAGGGGGATACATAACATGAATATGACGCAAAAAGATATTGGTAGATGCCAGGCTATTGTGAATCATGTGAATCTGGAAGTGAATCCTTCAAGCATCAAAAGTTTTATTGATTTTCTCCACTTTTGCGCTGTGCGTCTAAATACAGGTGACTCAGTTCAAGCAATTTGGAACGATTTTCAGCGGAAAGCTGAGTGAATATTTCAGCGATTTCGGAAAGCCCGTCATCCACTGGGGTGGCGGGCTTTTCTTCGTCAATCCACCCCATTAGATATGCCGGAGAAACACCCAACGCGTCTGATAGGCTGCCAATAATGGAGATAGGAAAATTCTCTATATCATCGCTCTCGTACCTGTAAACAGTAGCACGGTTTTTTCCTAGGCGAGCAGCTAAATCATCAACGGAAATCCCGCATTTCACACGAGCATCTCGGATTCTTTTACCTATAGTTGACATACATATTCACCTCCACTCGCTGCCTATAGTCTACCATAGATGTCGCATATTTGCAACACCAAAAAATACAAAAAGAGATTTTTTCGCACTCTGTGCGAAAACGGTGTTGACAAACGCAAATTTTTGTGGTAATGTCTAATTGTCGCACAAAATGCGACAAAATAAGACACAGTGAGGTGACCAATAATGGCAAATATGAATATCAATAAGCTAAAGGGTAAGATCGTTGAAAATGGTATGACAGTTGAAGCTCTCGCAGAAAAGATGGGCATTGACAGATCTACGCTGTATCGTAAGATGAGCAACGACGGTGAAACTATGCTCGTTAAAGATGCAAACCGGATCGTATCTGTCCTCAATTTGACGCAGCAGGATGCTATTGCAATTTTTTTTAGTCACTTTGTCGCATAAAATGCGACATCGAAAGGAGAGACCTATGGATACAGAGACAAGAGCCAGATGCCGACTTTCCATAGAACAGATTGAAGCAATCATGAAAAACCTGAAACGGTTTTCATTCAACGGATTCAACATTCGTGTGATGCAATGTGACGATGGTCCCTGGGTTGTCTTTGCGGATGTATGCAGAACGCTTGGCTACAAAAATCCGAACCATGAAAGCAAGAGGATTTTCCCTGAGGACAAACGAAAGTTGGAAATCGGTCTAAGGAACACATTAGCCGTATGTGTCAATAAGCGCGGTCTGTATTCGTTCATTTTGTTTGCTGGGAAAGAGAATGTCGAAGAATTTTGGACATGGGCTAAGAATACGATTTTTGACAGCTGAGGAGGCATGGTGATGGAACGGGAATACAGCAGCATCCACATCAACACCAAAGAAATCCCGGCTCACACAGCAGACTACCTGGCTGCCGCCACGCTGGATCTTATCCATCACATACTAAAGCAACCGGGTGGCAGGGCTGCTATCGATGCAAAGATAGCGGAGAGAAAAGAAAGGATGGGATAATGATGAAAAAAGAAGAGGCCGCTTCCGCTGCAACGGAAACGACCCCAAAGAGTGAACCTGCTGTCAGTCTACTAACTGATCCGATAAAAGTCAAGGTCAAGCATGAGAAGATCGCCATCAACGATCTACGGGAGCTCCGGATTAGCCGTCAAATCCCTGCAAGGGAGATGGTTGCGGTCGTACAAAAGATTTACCCAAAGTACGACAAGACAATCCAGAGCAAGTGCGAAAATGGAGACGCTTATGGGATTGGTCTACGGCCTGATGCGCTGAATGCACTGTATACAGCGTTTGCGCCAGAGGCCATACAAGCTACAGGCAACCGCAAGAAGGAACGACACCGATTGACTTGTCGAGTATCAGCCCGGCTTGAAAAAACGGATTATGAACGGTTGCAACAGCTTATTAAGGCCGATGGATATAGCACCATGCAAGAATGGCTTGCATGGATGGTCAAGCAATATATCCAGAGAAAGGATGGTGCTGATGTTTGACACGCAGCTTGCTGCGGAAGCACAAGCGAAATATTGTCAGGAAAGAGGCTATCCAGAATTTGCCCCATATGATGGGGCCTGCCACCACTGTGGCAGGGATATCTATAAACGAATTGTGTGGGCGGATGGTAAGAATACTGGTATTACTGTTGAGTCGGCTGGACATGGACTGGTTACCGGATGCCCGCATTGCCACTACAGTTTTTGTGAATAAGGAGGAATTAAAGATGCCACGATTTTATTTCACTTACGGATCAGAGGGCCAGCCATTTGTTGGCGGCTGGACTGTCGTTGAGGCCCCTGATTCTCAGGCCGCACAAGCGGCATTTCAGGTGTTTCACCCCTGTAAGGTGCCGGGATGCCTCAACTGCTGTAGCGTTTATCCTGAGGATAGATTCAAACAAACTAGCATGTCTGTTCACGGGAATCTTGGTGCTCGTTGCCACGAAATCATCAGGATTCGGCAGGAAAAGACAAACGCCTATGAAGAACCTGGGGTGATGATTTTATGAAAGGTGTAGTCGTTACCACTGACTTGGAAATCCATGTCCAAGATTTTAGAGAACCTCTATACAAAACGGTAGGTGCTGCTGTTGGGGGGTACATCGAACATGTTCATCCCATGGGCTTAAAACGCCCCTATTGCATGATCGTGAACGAAGAAGGATTGTTGGAAAATCTACCAATAAATAGCATCGGATGCCTGCTGTATGGAACGGCGCTCCACCAATGCCAGATTGTTGGCGATATTGTGATTATGAAAGATGGCTTCCGTAATGGAGCCCCGGATATTGTTGGCCTCACTGACAAAGAGGCTGACAGCATCTCAAAAGAATTTGTCGCTCTGATTGCAGAGTTGAAAGGAGAACAATCATGATTAGAAACCCTAACGATATCCAGGAAGGAACCAAAAAAATTCGGATGCTGATTGCAGGCTATCCCGGAATTGGAAAATCTACATTGGCACTCTCTGCGCCCAGACCGCTCCATATCGATGTAGACTTCGGCATTGATCGTATCGAGCCCCAGTACCGCAAGCCTTATATCCAGCCTAAAAGCTACGAGGAGATTCTGACAGACCTGGTTCCTGCAAATCTACAGGACTTTGATACTCTGGTCTTCGATACCGGAGGAAAGCTCATTTCTCTTATGTCCCTATGGGCTGTAAAGAAGGACCCCAAGTACGGGCAGCGTGACGGAAGCCTTTCCCTCAAAGGATACGGCTTTGTTGGCAAGGAGTTCGTCCGGCTCATGGACTACTGCTTCTACGAGCTTGGAAAGAACATCGTCATTGTTTTCCACGCAACCGAGGAAAAGGATGGAGACAACACCCGGCTTCGCATCAAGGTAGAGGGTCAGACAAAGAACAATGTCTGGGAACCCATGGATTTGGGAGGCTTTGTCGAGATGTACGGAGCAGACCGGACTATCGGATTCAGTAACTGCGAACGGTATTTTGCGAAGGGTACCAGAGGTATTTCCGGTATCTGGAAGATTCCGACACTGAATCATTCGAGCGCTAACGATTTCTTGACAAAGCTATTTGACGAGTACAACGCCAAAGCTGCTGCAGAAGTCCAGCAGAACGCAGCCAACCAAGCTGCATATGATGCCGCAATGGCGGAAGGGCGACAAATCATCGAAAGTGTTATCGATGCTGCTACCGCAAACGAAGCTATGCCTCAGATCAAAAATATCAAGCATGCTCTGACATCCGAAAAAGAGATTGGTGTTGCATTCAACGCACGCATCCGTGAATGTGGTCTTTTCTGGGACAAGGTCCTGAAAGAATATACCTTGGCACAAAAGGAGAAAGGGGTTGAGTAAATGGAAGACCGCTATCTCATGACCCATTCCCTGCTGTCTTCTTGGCTGTACACGATGAAAGAAAATCCATATGAAGACGCCACCAGTGATCGGGACTCGTTTGCTGAATTTCTGCAAGTGCTCCGCAGAGAACCAACCCCAACAACGGAGGCGATGTGGAATGGTATCGTTTTTGAGGATTTGGTAACGGACATTGTAAACGGGCATGGAAACCAGAAAGACCGATGGTATGATGCAGCCACAAAAGTTGCTCACATTGTAGGTGGTGGAGTTTTGCAGTTCCGGGCAAAAAAAGAAATTCCAGTCAACGGACTCACTCTGGTGCTGTACGGACGGTTTGACTGCTTGAAAGCTGGCGAAATTTACGACATTAAGTTTTCCAAGAGCTATGATCGCGGAAAATACTTTTCTAGCACTCAGCACCCTACCTATCTCGAGCTCATGCCAGAGGCCTCACGCTTCACTTACTTGGTCAGTAACGGCACAGATGTGTGGAAGGAGACCTACTACCGTGAGGAAACACCCAGCATCTGCCCCATAATCTCCGATTTCCTGGACTGGCTTTCCAAAATGAATCTCCTGGACCTGTACAAGCAAAAGTGGGTTGCAAAATAAACGGTCCGATGCACGAACGCTTGGCAGACACAACTATTGGCATTAACCGAAAACAGCGAATGACAGTTGCAGTTGATCGGGTAGAAGGATCAGAATGACTTTTGGATTTGATTAAAGGAGGAATTACATGAACGAGAATAATTGCACCTTTGCAAACAACATCACCATCTCAGGCGATGAATACTACGAATTGGTAACTGCAAAGGCTCAGTTGGACCTCATTTTGGCGTGTTCCGGAGCAAACAACTGCGGCTCCGGTGAGATTATCAAGCAGGTCAAGAAATCCAGGGATTGTTATAGCAAGGAGGCCAGCCATGAGTATTTACGACCCCAACTGTGATGGCAATCGGTCCGATTGCTTTGCATTTTGCGATGGAAAGTGTGTGCTATTAAGAGACACTAGGTTTGGGCGCCCGTGTCCGTTCTACAAGGGCAGGGAACAGTGCGCTGAGGAAGAGCAAAATCGGCAAGAACGCCTAATGCAGTATTGTGGAGCTTTGGATTAGGAGGGCTACCATGTTGAATCACATTATCCTTATGGGTCGCCTTACCCGGGACCCGGAGCTCCGACGCACAGGCAGCGGAATTGCTGTGGCTTCCTTCTCCATTGCCGTTGACCGGGACTTCGGTTCCAAGGAGACCGGCGAAAAGGAAACGGATTTCATTGACATCGTGGCATGGCGTCAGACTGCGGAGTTCGTCTCCAAGTACTTCGCCAAGGGCCGCATGGCAGTAGTCTCCGGTCGGCTGCAAATCCGGAACTGGAACGACAAAGATGGCAACAAGCGCCGCAGTGCCGAGGTTGTGGCAGACAATGTCTACTTCGGTGACAGTAAGCGTGATGGAGAAAGCGGCGGCTATTCCAATAGCAGCTACTCCGGTGGTGGTTATAGTGCCGGAAACAGCTACGGCTCCGGCAGCTACAACGCTCCCATCAATCCTGCCAACTACAACGCTGCTCCTGCTCCCGCCGCCCCTGCAAGCGATTTCGCTATGCTGGAGGATGACGGTCAGCTGCCGTTCTAATTACATAGGCACCCTGATCCCAGGGTGCCTTAAACAAAGGGGATGATTACCATGGCAAATTATCGAAATATTAGTATGAGCTTTTGGGAGGACAGCAAAGTTGTTGATGATTTTACACCGGAAGACCGGTACATCTATCTCTACTGCATGACCAATCCTCATACAAATCTATGCGGTTGTTATGAGGTCAGTATCAAGCAGATAGCTCGGGAGACTGGCTATAATGAGGACTCCATCAATCACCTGCTCAGGCGGCTGGATACGGCACATAATGTTATCCGCTATGATGCAGCCTCAAAAGAGCTCCTTCTGGTCAACTGGGCGAAATATAACTGGTCAGGCAGCGATAAGCTTAACAAGCCGCTGCTAGCTGAAATACGCAAGGTTAAGTGTGATCGTTTCCGGTCGTATTTGGCGGACCGATACAATGATCGTTCCAATGTTGTCCAGCCATATGAACCAGAGGAAGATGTAAGGTCTGACGCAGAACGCCACAAGTACGGCGAATATGGATGGGTACGCTTGTCTAACGACGAACATACCAGATTGCTGGCAGACTTGGGGGAAGACGAACTCAACCGCTGCATAAGGTATGTTGACGAATCCGCCCAGGCTACGGGGAACAAGAACAAGTGGAAGGACTGGAATTTGGTCCTGAGGAAGTGCTACCGGAATCGCTGGGGTCTGGAAAACAGCTATAAGCAGTCAAGCAAAAGCAGAGCGAGTGCAACCGCAGAGGCCCAGACCAGACAGGTCCAGGCAGGGGCAGATGGGCTTGGAGATTTCGAGCGTGAGGCAATTAGGCGTATGATCCGCGAGGGAGAAGCAAATGACAAAAGTATCTGAGATTACATACGCCGCCGCAATCTTACTTTTTGGGATCGGCATATTGTTGGCTGATTCTTTGATGCTGACCTTATCTGGGTTTACCGTCCTTTTCGTAATTTTCACTATTGCAGGCGCATTGGTGTTGATGGGTAATAAACTTGAGCGAAAGGAAGCAGAAAGAGAAAGAAATGAACAGTAAAGATCCGAAGAGGCAGCTGCTCGGTAAAATTGCGAAGCAAATTGGGCAGCGATTTGAAGCAAGGCTTGATACATCGTTTGAGTATTACGCGCGCCGTGGATACGCAATTATTGAAAAGACACCAGAGCCTATGCGTCCTACACAGAGTCTCGGCAATGGAAAGTTTATTGCCTACTACGAAAAAAAGGCGCAGACAGATTATAAAGGCACCATAAGAGGCGGCCGATCAATCATATTTGAAGCCAAATTCACTTCCGCCGGTCGGATGGAGCAGAGCAGAGTACTTGAAAACCAAGCAGACTACATGGACCGTCATCAAGCACTTGGTGCCAGGTGCTTCGTGGTGGCTGGGTTTTCCACCGGTGGTGTCTACCGAATCCCCTGGGAGATTTGGAGAGACATGAAAACGCATTTTGGCCGAAAGTACATTACTGAGGCTGATTTGGAAAAATATCGAGTGCAGACAGCGTGGAATGGAACACTGATGCTGCTCGACTAACCGAAAGGAGTATTAACCATGAGTGAAATTTCTATGTATGAGGCTCAGAAGAAAAAGATGCAGGGCCTTTGCGACGAGCACAACCTTGTCTATCGGTTCATCAAGGACAAGTACCCGATAACATTTACGATCCAACCGATCCAGGGTGTTGAAGCCCAAATGACCATGCTGGAAAATGTTGAAGAGGTTGGCTATACGAGCCCTGATGCATCTATGACCTGGATTTTTGAGGACGGCCTGCTGTCCACTAAAGTCCAAGGCGGGACATTTTCCATCAGTAAGACACTGCGGACCAAGATGGAAAACATCCTGCTCAAGATGATTAGCTATTGGCAACAGTATTTCTTCCGGGATGTGATTGAGCGTGGTGCGCTGAAATCCGGCACCATGCCCGCAATCGATGAAGATGACGCAGATGATACCGATGAAGTCCCGAGTAGGGAGCTGCCAGACGAATCTGAGCCTTTGGGAGAACTGGATGATGACAGTGATCTCCCCGATACAGACGAGGTAGACGACTCTGATGATGACACCGGAGATGTCCCCATTGACCCTGAGAGCCCCGATGTTCGTGAGGCCATTCGCATTGTGCGAATGGAAAACAAGGCCAGCACATCCCTGTTGCAACGCCGCATGAATGTTGGATTTGCGTATGCAGCACGCCTCATGGATACGCTGGAAGATCTTGGCGTAGTTGGCCCCTATCAGGGATCGGCCCCCCGTGAAGTCCTCCCTGCCGATGTCCCGGATGACATTGGATTGGAGGGCTAAAAAATGAAAAATGCCTTGCGACGGATAAGAGGAGAAAGCCAGAAAAACATTGTCAAACTCTTAGATCAGCTCAGTGGTAAATACTCAGCCTGGGAAGTTTGGCAAGATTTTATCACTATGTCGGCAATAAGCATTGCCAACACACTCGGTGGTCCATATGTGCAGGAACGGGAGAAAACATACCGTGACCGGATGCAAAAATACACCGAAAAAGAGCAGCTAGTGTTCCCTCAGATGTTCGCCGAAATGGTCGCAGAACTGGACAGCAATCCAGATCAGGATTTCCTCGGAGACCTGTTCATGTCACTGGGTTTAGGGAATGAATGGAAGGGACAGTTTTTCACTCCCTACTCCGTCTGCAAGGCAATGGCAGGGAGTACATACCGCACAGATCTGAAGGAAAAAGTTGAAAAGAAAGGTTGGGTATCTGTTTCTGATCCTGCATGCGGTGCAGGTGCATTGCTAATTGCATTTGCCAACGAGTGCAGAGTAAATCACATCAACTATCAAACATCTGTGTTATTTGTGGCACAGGATCTGGACTTTCTGGCTGGGATGATGTGTTACATTCAGCTGAGCCTTTTGGGCTGTGCCGGATATGTGTGTGTCGACGATTCCATTGCACGGCCTTCCACCAGCTATGATGACCGGGGCCTGCTCCCGGTCGAAGGCTCCCGAATCTGGTATACGCCCATGTATCATTTCGATATTTGGCAATGGCGCCGAGCTGCTTGCCAGATGGATCTAATGATTCGGAGCCATAAGGAGGCCACGGTGGCAGCTCAAGCTGCAGCTGTGCCGGCTTCCGAATGTATCAAACCAGAAGGTCCGGCTATGCCTCCCATCACTGAGGGGAAGGCTGGCCAACTGACATTTTTCTAACCGAAAGGAGAAAACAATGGCTGAAACAATTATGGAGCGTGAAGATGCTCACCTTACCAGAGAAGGCTGGAAGATGACCGAAATCGAGTATATCCCTGTGGTTTGCCTGCGCCCCCATCCGGACAACCCCCGGAAAGATTTGGGTGACATCACAGAACTGGCTGACAGCATCCGGGCCCAGGGAATCATGCAGAATCTTACGGTAATCCCTTGTGAGGATGAAGAAAACGCCTATACCGTGATTATCGGTCACCGGCGCCTGGCTGCGGCAAAGGCAGCGGGACTCACGGAAGTGCCCTGTATCGTAACCTACATGACCCGGAAGGAGCAGCTGTCTACGATGCTGCTTGAGAATATGCAGCGCTCTGACCTCTCCCCCTATGAAGAAGCCCAGGGATTCCAGATGATGCTGGATTTGGGCGAAACGGTGGAAACCATTGCTAGGGAAAGTGGCTTCTCGCAGGCCACGGTTCGCCGCCGTGTGAAGATGATGGAACTTGACCAGGATATCCTGAAACAGGTATCCTCAGAACGGCAGCTCTCCCTGTCTGACTTTGACCGGCTGGCCAAAATTGACAACTTGGCTCAGCGCAACGAAGTGCTGAAGACAATCGGCACCGATAATTTCAACCAGGAATTTGCTCAGAAGTTCCGGCATCAGGAAATCCAGAAAGGCATTGTAGCGCTTGTAAAAGAAACCAGGCGTCTGAAGGCAAAAAAAATGGACAAGCACGATACCTGGAGTGGTGACTATGAGCAGATCAAGAGCTACAAGCTCAGCGAATGGGACCGGAAATCCCACATAGAGCCGAACAGCAAGGGCAAGAAGCTCTTTTACTACATCGAGGAGTATTCCGGTGAGGTCAAATTTTACATCGAGAAGGAGAAAAAGCGGGCTGCACCGGTACGCCGGTCTCAGGCGGAGATTGAGCGTGAAAAGCGAATTGCCGAGGCATGGGAAAAGGCAGAAGCTCTCAATGAAACCACCAGATCCATGCGGAAGGAGTTTGTTGACGGCCTTTGCCTGACTAATAAAAATAGGGAGGCTATGTTGGCCGGCGCGGTCAGCGCTTGTATCGTGAAAGCTATTGGATATTCCTCCAGCGATACAAAGTACATCCGCCAGAAGATGGAGCTTGAAGCGGACCACTCCTACTCCAATGATGTGGAGCAGTGCCTGAGCAAGCTGATGCAGGACTTTGATAATCTGGTGCCGGCTGTCATTTATGGCACCTTCGGCGATAACGATTACAGCTGCAACTACATCAAGGGGTTCAAAAAGGACTTTCCTGTGCATGAGGGCAGCAAGTATCTGAACGCCGTGTATGATTGGCTGACCTCTTTGGGATATGTTATGTCCGATACTGAGAAGCAACTCCGGGACGGCACCCATGAGATCTTCCACATGAACGATGACCCGGAGGAGAAGGCACATGACTAATCTGATTGGAGCATTAAAAAAGCTGAAGGTTCAGACGGGATCCCTGGCCTGCCTTGGCTGCTATCACGAACACAGCTGCGGAACCCGTGGCTGCGCAATCATTCGGGCGGCTATCGAGGAACTGGAACAGACACGCTGGATTCCGGTGACAGAACGGCTACCGGTCACAGAAGATGAGGTGTTGGTTATCGTGTCCGGGGAGCCGACGAGCAACATAGAATTGATCGAAGCGTATGAATTGGCGAGTTATGACCCAGTTCAGGGAGATTGGTTCATTGATTCGTATCCTGAGTGGAACATCCGTGAGACCTACATTTTGGATGCCGTTGCCGGAAAACCCGGAAGATGATCCTCATGGCTAAGAAGAAAATCGACCTGATGCTTAAAGAGTTCGGTTACTCTGACGGTCACTCTTGCTGCGAATGTAGCAACCTGAGAAGGTCGTGCGTCGGAGCTAGAACGGTCTACAAATGCCAGGTGTACGGCAGTACTGGCAGCCAGGCATCTGATTGGGCCAAGTGGTATCCTGCGTGCGGGATGCTTAATCGCAAGTGGGACAAATCCCCGGTCATGGCACTTGTCCATAAGCAGTCAAACTGCGATGATGGTTATGACATCCCGGGGCAAATGCAAATTAAGTGGGGGTAGGATAAACAGTGGAAGAATACAGAAAACGAGAAGCCATACTTGAAATCAAAGGGCTTGATAACCGTTGCTTCATGTGTGGTTCTATTACTCCGGAAGGACGCCAGGTGTGTCCAACATGTGAGGTTAAAGCTGGACAAGTTCAAAAAAACTCTGCTACAATCATGTATTGGAAACCAGAAAAAACAGATGATTTAGCACTTAATGATTGCCCATTTTGTGGCTACAAGGAGCCAGTATATGAAAAATATATGCACGGAGCTGGACCTAGGTGGCGTGTTCTATGCCTTGGGTGCATGGCAATGATTGACCCCGGCTACGCACAGAACCGCCACACTGTACAGCAAATGTGGAACAGGAGGGCGAACGATGGACTATAATGAACATATTGGGCGATTGGTTTTTCTCTCACGGTATGAGAAAAACCGTGAGTACAATGATATCAATGTCGGTGAAGAATTGGAAAACGCCGCAAATACCATTGCAGAACTCTTAGCAAGAGCCACTGAGGCAGAAGCGAAGTTTGAACGCTACCGTGCAGCGGAGGAAAAACAGGAGTTGGTATTTCTACCGATCCCCTGCGGCGATCCAGTATATGTGATAAGCTGTAAATACAGTGTCGTCTTCGGCAAGTACTACTCCATTTCCGAGGAACACTTCAGCGCAGATATGCTCCCCAATGTCGGCAAAACAGTATTTAAGGAGTTGGACGATGCAGTACAGGCAATGGACAAACTGTACAAGGTCGTGAATGGAGGTGAGTAACGGTGCCGGAATATGGATGCAACCGTAACTCAGAGGGATACATTGACCCTACGGCCTACCACGGCCTTAAATCTATAACAAAAGCCGAAAGCTCCGAGCAAAAGCGGATCAGCACGCTGGTATTTGTGCTGAAATATATAATCAGTCTTGCCGGGTTCCAGCTCCTGAACCGAATCGAACTCAAAGACAAAGCAACAGGACGAGAGTACAAGTAACTTTGGCAGAATCGTTATGGGAGGACCGACAATGACATTGCAAGAGCTGAATAAACACTTTGAGCTGCGGGAAAAACTAGCAAAAGCTCACGAGATGATAGACTCCCTGAGATCTGCAGCTTTCCCTGGTGGGCAGAAATTAGATGGGATGCCTCATGCATCTGGCATAAAAGACAAAGTCGGTGACCTGGCGATCGAAATTGCTGACATGGATGCCCGCATCGAATTTTTGGAAGAAGAAATCGATAAGGTCAAGGAGCCAATTATTAAATACATAAATGCGATCGATGATGACCAAACACGGCTGGTATTCCGCCTGCGTTTCATCCGCTGCCTAACCTGGCGGGAAGTCGCTGTAATCCTCAGTGGTGGAAACACTGAGGATAGTGTGAAGAAGATCTGCTATAGATATTTGCAGATCGACGAGGAGTGAAATGTTGTCCCAGTGTGTCACGGTCTGTCTCTTGCTTTCCCGCCATATGTGTTGTATGATCTAAAATGTAAAATTCTAAACAAGCCGGGCGGCCGCTCCTTATGGGAGTGGCCGCCATTTGTATGGGAAAGGAGGTCTAAGGTCAATGCGTTTCTCCTTTGCGCATTGGTCTGCACCGGGTGAGATGTACGCCAGCATCTGACAGCGGTTGCTAAAAAATAAGGAGGAATCTAATATGTACGGCATCATCGTACTTGCTGTGTACACTATCCTGATGATTGCAGTAACCATCTGCCTATCACGGAAGTCACGCAGCACAGAAAGCTTCCATGTTGCTGACCGGAAGCTGGGTCTATTCCAAAGTGCCATGAGCATTGCGGCCACCTGGATCTGGGCCCCCGCACTTTTCACTTCGGCAGAAAAAGCATACACCAATGGCATTCCAGGACTGTTTTGGTTTCTGGTGCCGAATATCCTTTGCTTGGTCATCTTCGCCCCATTCGGGAAAAAAATCAGGGCGCAAATGCCAGAGGGTATTACCCTATCCGGCTATATGGCAGAAAAATATCAATCTGTAGCTGTGCATGGGGCATATCTTTTTGAGCTATCAACTCTTACCGTCCTTTCGACCGGTGTGCAGTTGCTGGCTGGTGCTAAAATTCTCTCCACTATCACAGGGTTGCCATTCTGGGTACTAACAGTAATCCTTGCGGCAATCGCATTTTCCTATTCCCAATATTCGGGCATAAAAGCATCCGTCCTGACAGACGCCTTGCAAATGATCCTTATGTTGGGATGTTGTGCATTGCTGGTCCCCTGGGCACTGACCCGTAATACAGGCATGTCAGACTTGGTTTCCGGTTTGTCCGGGATATCCGGAGATTATCGGCACCTTTTCGACAGCAATGGCATGAATGTTTTTCTCTCCTTCGGGCTACCGACAGCCATCGGCCTAATTGCAGCGCCGTTTGGTGATCAATGCTTCTGGCAGCGCACATTCTCCGTGCGGAAAGACAAGATTGGTAAGGCATTTAAGTTGGGAGCAATACTCTTTGCAGTTGTTCCCCTCTCCATGGGTATCCTTGGTTTCATCGCCGCTGGCTCTGGGTATGTTGCGCACGACTCTGGTCTTGTAAATTTTGAGCTTGTGTGCAACCTGTTCCCCTCATGGGTCATGCTCCCCTTCCTGTTCATGGTTGTGTCCGGGCTGCTTTCCACCGCCGATAGCAACCTGTGTGCCATCGCATCCCTGACCAGTGATTTTGGAGGCGGCATGAAAGCAGCCAAAGGCTCCATGCTTCTCCTGCTCGTCCTTGCTGTTGGCATCGCCAATATTCCCGGCTTGACTGTAACCGACCTTTTCCTGATTTATGGAACCTTGCGAGCGACGACTATGCTCCCCACAGTGTTGACATTGAGGGGAAAATCGTTGACAGCAAAGGGCGTTTTTGCAGGAATCACAGCATCTCTTGTTATTGGGATGCCAATTTTTGTTATTGGCACCGTAACGGGAAGTGCTGTGCTTAAGACTATTGGTTGCCTGTGTGCGGTGCTACTGTCCGGAATCGTGTGCTTGGTTACTGCCCCTAGAAAGGCGGTGAAGGCATGAGTCTTGGAAAAAAGCAGCGTATCAGTAATACATCCTGGATTGAAGCTGTTGCAACAATCCAGGATGCTGTTCCACAGGAGGAACTGGATGCACTCGTTAAATCGACCGTCGAAGAAATTCGCCGGGCTACAGCCGACCAGCGAGCCGCCTACGCATGGAGCGGAGGAAAGGACAGCATTGTCCTTGGTAAACTCTGTGAGATGGCTGGTGTTACCGACAGCATGATTGGTCTGTGTAACCTGGAATATCCTGAATTCCTGGGTTGGGTGATAGACCATAAGCCTGATGGCTGCGAGGTAGTCAATACAGAACAGGATCTGGATTGGCTGGCAAAGCACCCCGAAATGCTATTCCCGCAGAACAGTGCTATTGCCGGACGATGGTTTTCAATTGTCCAGCACAGAGCACAGCGAGAATATGTCAAGGAGCACAATCTGGATGTGATTATCCTTGGCCGCCGTCGTGCCGATGGAAACTATGTTGGGCGTGGCTCCAACATCTACACGGACGGCAAAGGTGTGACACGCTACAGCCCTCTGGCGGCGTGGAGACACGAGGATATTCTCGCATTTATTTACTACAATTCCTTGCAGCTCCCTCCCATCTACAACTGGAAGAACGGCTACCTTTGCGGAACGCACCCATGGCCGGCACGCCCCAACACAGGCAGCATTGCAAACGGATGGCGTGAGGTCTACGATATTGACCCGTCTATTGTTATCGCCGCCGGTGATAAGCTGGAAAGTGCTCGCATCTTCCTAAAGGAGGTGCAAGCATGAAAGTAGTTAAAAAGCTTCTTTCGGATCTGCGCAGACCAGAAAGAAATGTGCGAATGCATACTGATAAGCAGCTGAAAGAATTCCGGCGGTCCGTTGAGATGTTTGGCCAGATCCGTCCTATTGTAGTTGACGAGGTAGGAACCATCCTGGCAGGCAACGGCCTGTATGAAACTCTTCTTTCCATGAGCTACACTGAGGCCGACTGCTATGTTGTGTCTGGTCTGACGGAAGCCCAGAAGAAAAAGCTGATGCTTGCGGATAACCGGGTGTTTGATTTGGGCGTTGACGATCTTGATGCCCTGGATGCTTTTGTCCTGGAACTCAAAGACGATCTGGACATTCCTGGCTTTGATGAAGATCTCCTTCAGGCCATGGTAATGGAAGCCAGTGAAGCCACTGAGGCGCTTTCTGAATACGGAACCATTGACGCCGATCGTGCCGAGGAAATACTGGATAATCACCAGCGTCAAGAAGCTCAGGAAAATACAGCTGCTGCAAACGCAGAAGAGTATGTCTCCCCCGCTCAGACAAGCACACAACCTCAACAAGAGCAAACCAGGCGGTTTGTCCTCTGCCCGAAATGTGGTGAACGGATATGGCTGTAAAGAGAGTTGTTTCCGACATTGATGTTATCACCGCATCAAAGCAGAGAATCAAGAATGTTTTCTCCAACGGTGTTCCGGTGTATATGTCGTTCTCCGGTGGCAAGGACAGCCTTGTCCTTGCGGATCTGGTGTACAAGCTGATCCAGTCCGGAGAGATCAAGCCTTCCCTGCTGACCGTCCTTTTTATCGACGAGGAAGCAATTTTTGACTGCATCGAATCCACCGTAAAGACCTGGAGAAAGAAGTTTCTATTGGCAGGTGCCAAGTTTCAATGGTGGTGTATCGAGGTCAAGCATTTTAATTGCCTCAATGAGCTGTCCAGTGATGAGACCTTCGTCTGCTGGGACCACAGGAAACAAGATGTATGGGTTAGGCAGCCGCCTCCCTTTGCTATCCGGAATCACCCGTTGCTCCGGCCCGGTGTCGATAACTACCAATCGTTCCTGCCCCGGGTAACCCGTGACGGAATTATGATGACTGGTGTTCGTGCGGCCGAATCTATCCAGAGGCTCCAGTATATGGCAGCGCTCAACATGGGCGCAAAGGGAATCACTGGCACAAATACCATCTATCCAATTTATGACTGGAAAACTGCCGATGTTTGGCTCTACCTACGGGATCAGCACATTCCTATCCCAGAAGTCTACCTGCAGATGTATCAGGTAGGCGTCAAAAAGAATCAGCTCCGTGTGTCACAATTTTTCTCCGTTGACACTGTCCCTGTTTTGGTCCATCTCGGAGAGTATGACCCTGCACTGATGGAGCGCGTTCTCAGGCGTGAGCCCAACGCCTATCTTGCGGTTATGTACTGGGATTCCGAAATGTTCCACCGCACAACAAGAAAGCGGCGGGAACTCGAAGGTGAAGATCAGAAAGATTATCGAGCACTGCTGAAGGATATGTTGCTGATCCGCCCGAATGACTTTTTCACAACTCCTCACAAAAAGGATGTGGCTAAGCAATATCGGAAACTGCTCCTGCGGATGGATGGAATGGCACGGCCAAGGGATTATCGAAAGATGTACGAAGGCTTGATTGCTGGTGATCCAAAACTCCGCACACTCCGGGCCATCTATCAGGACATATCCACTGCATATGCCAAGTATGCCAAGAACTTCCGCAAAGGAGGTGAGGCAAATGGCTGATGTGGATTTATTCGCTCCTCTGTCATCCTTGCGGTGGGTTGACAGAGAACTGCTCAAACCAAACGACTACAACCCCAACAAAGTTAGTAGAGACAATCTGGAACTGCTGACCCGATCAATCGAGACAAACGGCTGGACTCTCCCTATCGTTGTACGACCTGACTATACCATCATTGATGGATTCCACCGTTGGACTGTATCTGGGCAGGAACCTCTGCACTCCAAGCTCGGTGGTAAGGTGCCTGTGGTTATCGTAGATCATGAGGATAAGGCTGACGATATTTACGGCACAGTTACGCATAATCGTGCCCGTGGTACGCACCTGCTTGAACCTATGAAAGCGATCGTGAAACGCTTGCTGGATGAAGGCAAAAGCACAAAAGAAATAGGCAAGCAGTTGGGCATGAAACCTGAAGAAGTATTCCGGTTGTCTGATTTCTCCCGTGAGGACTTCCTGGCAATGATGACGAAAGATGTCAAGGGATACAGCAAAGCAGAGCTGCTGACTAAGCTTTAATAAACAAAGCCCAGAGAGGGCGCGCACAGCTCTGTAGAGCAGTGACAGCGTCAGCTCTGGGTTTCTTATGCCCATCTGTGAAAGCTCAACAGCGGGCGTTGCAACAGCTTTGGAGAGCAAATGAGCCGTGAGAAAAAGGTACTGTGAGGCACCCCCGGGAAGTGCCGCGGGCTCTCCGACCCCAAATTTCGCATAGTTACCGGGGCAATAATGATTCGTTTCGTTACACATTCATATATATTCCACCATAATTGTTGCATGGGTTATGGTGGAATTTCTTATATTCCGGGCCTATGGGACCCGGTTCTCCCTAATTATATGACCACATCAGGGTAAGGGTCACGCCGTTTGGTGCTCCAGTGCAATTCTGGTGAGCCCTGCATAAAACCGGAAAGGAGTTTGCTATATGGCTGGAAAACCGAGTTATCAAGAAACCACCGAGGTCAGCACAACCGAGCTGGCGCAGGTGCTGGGCGTGACGGCACGCCGGGTGCAGCAGATGGCACAGGACGGCACCATTCCGACCGTGAGTCGTGGCCGTTTTAACCTCTGTGATTCTGTCCAGCGATATATCAAGTTCCTCTCCCGGGAGGAGCTGAGTGAGGATGACGCAAAGCTGGAACGGGCAAAGCGCACCGCCGAAGTCACCCTCAAAGCATCCAAGGCCCAGATCGCAAAGCTGGAGGCGGACGAGCTGAAGGGCAAAATGCACCGGAGTGAGGATGTACAGGCTGTCACGGAGGACTTGATCTATAACATCCGGTCTATCCTGATGTCGCTCCCCGGGCGGCTGGCTATGGATGCAGCTGCAGCACAGACCCCGGCAGAAGCATCGGATGTCATCCGCAATGAAATCTATAAGGCTATGCGTGAGATAGCCAATTATCACTACGACCCGAATGTGTACGAGGAGCGGGTACGAGCACGCCGGGACTGGGATGCCATGGAGAGCAACGACGATGACGAGTAGTGTCGGTGTATATCGCCTAAATAAGGTCATCTCCAAAGCGCTGGCAGGCATCGTTCCTCCAGATAACCTCACCGTAACAGAATGGGCCGAGTCAAAGCGGCGGTTATCCACGGAAAGCTCCGCAGAGCCCGGCCCCTGGCGCACCTCACGAACGCCATACCTCCGGGAACCGATGGATTCCTTCACCGACCCCAAAGTGCGGCATATTGTCTTGGTCGCTGCATCCCAGGTCGGCAAGTCGGAATTTATGAATAACGCCATTGGCTACATCATAGACGAAGACCCCGGCTCCATCCTGTTTGTCCACCCGACCACCATCGATGCAAAGGAATATTCCAAACTCCGTATTGCACCCATGATCCGTGACAGCCCTACCCTGCGGAAGAAAGTCTCCGATCCTAAAAGCCGTGACTCCGGAAACACCATCCTGCAAAAGACCTACCCCGGCGGCATCCTGACCATGTGCGGGTCTACCGAGGCCCACGCCCTGGCATCCAAGCCCATCCGGTATGTGTTCGGTGACGAACGGGACCGGTGGGCTTTATCTGCCGGCAATGAAGGTGATCCCTGGGACTTGGCAATGGCCAGACAGACCACCTTTTACAATGCCAAGGCGGTGGAGGTCTCCACCCCCACCATCAAAAATGCCAGTGCCATTGAAGCCGCCTATGCCACCGGCACCATGGAGCGTTGGAAATCCCGCTGCCCTCATTGCGGTAAGTATCATGAGATACGATGGTCCGACATCCGCTTTGAACACACTGAGAATGTGGTAGCTGGAAAGAAAACATACAAGGTATCAAACATCCTGTATGTCTGCCCGGGCTGCGCCTGTGTATCCACTGAAGCGGAAATGAAAAGAGCACATGCCAAATGGGAAGCAGACAACCCGGATGCCTACGAACAAGGCACCCGGTCCTTTTGGCTCAATGCCTTTGTCAGCCAATGGGCATCCTGGGAATCCATCATCCTGAAATATCTGAATGCCATTGGCAGTTCCCGGAAGATGCAGGTTGTCTACAATACCTGCTTTGGCGAGTGTTGGGAAGATCGTGGTGACATAGAAGACGAGGACAGCCTAATGGCCCGCCGTGAAGACTACGGGACCAATGAGGACGACACCCCGGTAGAGCTGCCGCAAGGCGTTCTGGTGCTGACCGCCGGTATCGATACCCAGGACGACCGCATGGAATACGAGATTGTAGGCCATGGACATTTTGGAGAAACCTGGGGCATTGAAAAAGGAATCATCATGGGAAGGCCCGATGATGATGCCACTTGGGACAAGCTGGATGATATGGTGTTCTCCCGCACCCTCCACTTCATAGACGGCATCGGTCTCCGGGTGTCCATGTCCTTTGTGGACGAAGGCGGCCACTTTACACAGGATGTGCGTATGCAGTGCCGCAGGCGTGTCGGGAAACAGGTGTTCTGTATCAAGGGTATTTCCGGCCCGGACCGCCCATTTACCGGCCCGCCCAAGCAGCAGAAAATCGTTGTGAACAAACTGGCCGTTGGCACCTGCTGGCAGTACCAGTTGGGCGTTGATTCCGGAAAACAGATTATCATGGATAACCTCAGCGTGAAAACGCCTGGAAAGAAATACTGCCACTTCCCTGCCCGGGATGATTATGGGGCTGCCTATTTTAAGGGGCTGCTCTCAGAACGGCTGGTATATGACGCCAACCGCAAGCAGCCGTGGATCTGGGTTAAAATCCCAGGGCATGAACGGAATGAGGCCTTGGACTGCCGGAACTATGCGCTGGCTGCATTTAAGGCATTGCCGGTGAATCTGGATGAAATTGACCGGCGTTTGAAAGAGGCCAGAGGACAGGCTCCGAAGCAGACCGCTGTGAAACATTCGTCACCGGCTGCCAGCAAGAAGCCAAAGGCCAAAAAGAAATCTGCATTGGACCAATATTATGAAAGCTGGTGATATATATGAGCAACGCCGAACTCATAAAGAGAAAAATAGCGTTTCGCCAGGAGGCCTTGAACAGTGCACGCAAAGCATACCTTGCACTGCTGTCCGGTGGTGTAAAAAGCTATACCATCGACGACCGGGAACTGACCAAACTGGATCTCCCTGCTTTGGAGCGAACAATCGATAAATTGGAAAATGAGATCGCCGCCTTAGAGGGAGAACTTTGTGGAAAAAAACGCCGAAAAGCCTTTGGTATCGTCCCAAGAGATTGGTAGGAGGTGGCACTTTGATTACATACAACTTGGATCTGTGTATTGGTGCCTGTGATAAGCGGTCTGCTCTCACCGTCAAATGCCACGACACAGGCGTTAATTTTCGGGTCTCTTTCCATGTGCTCCGTGCCGGTGAATGGGGAAATGTGGTCGAGCCTTACAGCATACCGGCAGAAACAACGGCAATTCTCAAAATCTTAAAGCCGGACAAACATTACTGTGTCACAGATGGCACCGTCACCCGGTCCCAGGTCTCCTTTTCCCTCCCGCCGCAAGCGTTTACCGTGGAGGGCAATTCCGCAGCTGAGGTGTCGCTGTATGACAAAGGCGGTAAGAGGATTACCAGTGCCACATTTTGCATCGCCGTGGAATCGGAGGTCCTGAGCAACAATACAGGTGAGTCAGAATCCTATGTAAATGCAATGGCTGAGCAAATCAAAGCGGCCATTGATGCGGAAAAAGACGCAGTTGAGGCAAAGAACGCGGCAGAACAGGCCGCAAAAACATCCGGTGACTGTGCCAGTCACGCACAACAAATGGCGGCAGATGCGGCATCAAGCGCAGAAAGTGCCAGCCAATCTCAAAAAGCAGCTGCTAAATCAGAGGTCAATGCGGATGAAAGCGCAAAAAAAGCAGCTCAATCTGCGGCCCAAAGTGGTTACATGAGTTTTGAGATTGATGACACGGGAAGTCTGATTTTTATGCGAACCACAAATGTTGCCGTGGATTTTAAATTGGAGGAAGGAGAGCTGATATTATATGGGTAACGGAGGAGTGCGGCAGAATCTTGGCCCTGTATCTGCATATGCACTGGCCGTAAAACACGGCTATATCGGCACAGAAGAAGAATGGGCGCAGGAGCAGGCACAAGCTGGCACCTATGCTCACGAGGCAAAGACAGCAGCCGGTACAGCGAAAGAGGCAGCTGAGCAAGCGACAACCAGCGCAGAAGCTGCTGCCAAAAGCGAGAAAACCGCAAGTGCAAAAGCCGGAGAAGCTACTACAAGTGCAAATAATGCCGCTACAAGTGCCGATCATGCGTCTAAATCCGCCACGACTGCGGCCAATGCAGCCAACAGCGCAGAGTTAAGCGCAAGGGGGGCCAGGGAAAGCGCTGATAATGCCAGCAGCAGTGCGGATGCAGCTGGGACTCATGCACATAATGCCTCCCTCTCTGAAGATGATGCAAAGAAGAGCGCAGAGTCAGCAAGTACCAGCGAAAATAATGCAGGTAGTGCCGCTCAAACAGCCAGCTCTGCTGCATCCGCAGCTACGAGCAAGGCGGCAGATGCAGAGCAGGCAGCCCAGAGTGCGGCCACAAGTGCTGATAGTGCCTCTGGCTCTGCGACAGCCGCCGCCGGGTCAGCTGATACAGCAACAGTAAAAGCCAGTGAGGCTGCTAAAGCCGCAGAAACGGCAACGACTAAAGCCCAAGCAGCTGCCGCCAGTGCTGAGGAGGCGAAAAATGCGGCTATCGAGACTGTAGACAAAATCAGTAAAACAGAGGCTGGAAACATATTTACCCCTGCCATCAAAGTGTCCACATGCGGAGAGGTTATCGCCGTGGATGATGTTTCCCCGATCGAGCATGATGTATATTGCAAGATTACATCTGACTCAGTTACAGACTTGACACAAGTAAAAGTAATCCGTTGCAGGAAAAATCTATTGAGTGAAAAAATTAAGGATATGTCTAATTGGCCGTTAGGAACTGAACATGGATTCAATTCTGGAATAATTTTTTTACTTGCACTACCTCACAAAGAAGTGACTATTAGTTGCGCATATAGCGGAGTTGAGGCATATGTGTACATATATGAATCTGTGGATGGTAGCGTGTGGGATAGAATAAAAGAAAGAAATGGTTACCTAATAGCAAAAAATACACATATTCCAATAACTTTTACACCTGATACTAATAAAAAATATGCAATATGGTCCAATGGTAAGGGCAGTTTTGACGCCGCAAGGGACCTTCAAGTTGAGTTCGGCAATAAGCCGACTACTTATGAGGAGCCTAAACAAACCACTTTCACCCCTACTGCTGACGGCACTGTCTCCGATATGCGGTCTATAGCTCCAAGCATGACGCTTTTTCCTGACGCGCCCGGTGTGCTAATCACCACCAGATATAACGCAGACACCGCAAAATATATCTCAAACAACTATGTCTCCAAATCTGCCGTATCTAGCATGGAAGCCCGTATTGCGGACCTGGAAAAGACCACCATTGACAAAATCTAAGGAGGGCAATCAATGTACGATATTGCAAAGAGAGTGATTGAGCGCAAGGATTATAATCTTGCCGATATTATCCAGCAGTTAAAGGGGTATCGACTGAGTGGGGATATTACCGATGACCAGCTCACTGAGCTGATTGAGCTGGCCAGAACCAACGCCGACCCCAACACAAAAGACAGCCTGTGGAAGCGGTTGAACGATCACGAGAACCGCCTGCGGACCATCGAAAAACAGCTTGCAGACGGGACAACCCCGAGCCCGGAGCCAGACCCCGAATACCCTGAGTGGGTGGACGGAAGAGCCTATAAAAATGGCGATAAGGCCACATATAAGGGTAAGCGGTATGTCTGCAAACTCAACGAGTACACAGACAGCACCACTTTTTCCCCCGAAGCGTATCCGGCCTACTGGCAGCTGGTGCCTTGATGGCTCTCAGCATATCCAAAATTTAATCAAAGCAGTCTGAGATACCGAGTCACAGGCTGTCTTTTTTATCCCCAAAGGAGGCGATAATCATTGAGCACGAAAAAAAGCCGCCGGGCACCGATGGCCTCCGGCTACAGTGAGGCAGGTGCAAGCATCACCCGGCGCAGTATGAAGGGCTTCACGGCCACTTCCGGTTCCCCTAATGAGGACATCACCCGCAACAACGACTCGCTGCGTCAGCGGTCCAGAATTCTGTATATGTCGTCCTCCGTGGCGACGGCAGCCATCAACACCAACCGCACGAAAATTATCGGCTGCGGCCTTGCTCTCAACTCTGCCATTGACCGGATGACCCTTGGGCTGACTCCAGAGGCGGCAAAGGACTGGCAGCGCAAGACGGAAGCTGAGTTTCGCATCTGGGCCGGGAAAAAGCAGACCTGTGATGCAATCGGAATGAACACTTTTGAGGGCTTGCAGCAGCTGGCCCTCAAGTCCTGGCTCCTGAGCGGGGATGTATTTCCCGTCCTGAAGCACTATCCGAGGACACCGCTCAGCCCGTATTCTCTGCGCATCCATCTGGTAGAAGCAGACCGTGTCCGGACACCGCCTGATTTCGCGACTGCCCTTTTCGGCCCCGGTGGGATTGTGCCGGAAGATCATCCCGGCTCTGGTCACAAAATCTATGACGGCGTAGAGGTGGACGAGCTGGGTCAGGTGGTGGCCTACTACATTGGCAGCAGTTACCCCCATGAATATTCCACCGATAAAGATACCTACACACGGGTGGAGGTGTACGGTCGTAAAACCGGGCTGCCCAATATCCTTCATGTCATGGACAGCGAGCGGCCGGATCAGTACCGTGGTGTCCCCTACCTTGCTCAGGTCATTGAGCCATTGCTCCAACTGAGGCGGTACACCGAGAGTGAGCTGATGGCGGCTCTGGTCCAGAGCTTCTTCACGGCATGGATAGAGACCGACACCGATCCCTCTCAAATCCCATTTAACGAGGTTGGGGACGGCATCGATGACGGTGAGGACTCCGGTGAGGCCCAGGACGAGGATGATTCCGAATATCAGCTTGGGCCCGGTGTTGTCACTCACCTGAAGCCGGGTGAAAAGGTGCAGTTCGGCAACCCCAACATTCCTACCAGCAGTTTTGATGCGTTTATCAAGACATTCTGCAAACAGATCGGCGCAGCTTTGGAACTGCCCTATGATGTGCTTATCAAGGAATTCAACAGCTCATATTCAGCCTCCCGTGGTGCCCTTTTGGAAGCCTGGGAGGCTTTTAAGATGCGCCGGGCCTGGTTTGTTTCCGCATTCTGCCAGCCCATCTATGAGGTGTGGCTTGCCGAGGCGGTGGCTCTGGGCCGTATCAAGGCACCCGGATTTTTTGATGATCCGCTGATCCGGGCGGCCTGGTGTGGTGCCAACTGGATCGGCCCGGTACAGGGGCAGTTGGACCCCCTCAAAGAGGCCAAGGCCGCAAATGTGCTGATTGATCGGGGCATCAAAACCCATGGTCAAGTCACACGGGAGATGGGCAGCGGTGATTGGGAGACCAACATCGAGCAAGTGACCCGAGAAAACGAGATGCTTGCAAAAGCCCGCACCGCTGGCAAGGGGCCTGATCCTGCTGGGAGTATCGTAAATGGCAAGACAAACGAACTGTGAACACTGAATCACTCTTGATATTTGGAAAGTGAGGTAACGATGAGCAAACCGAAAGCCGTTGTAAGTATCAACAAAAATGTGTATACCATGGCATCCACGGACGGTCAATCGGCTGAAATCACCATGTACGGTGACATCTATGAGCAAAGACCGAAAGACTTTTGGACCGACGAGCCCATTGAAGGGAACTTCATTGTGCTGGACGAATTTCTCTCAGACTTAGATCGGATTTCCGGATGCAAGGAAATTATCATCCGTATGAACAGCTATGGCGGTGATGCAGGTGTTTCTAGCACCATCCACAACCGTCTGCGGGAGCTGTCCAGAGGTGGTGCACACCTGACCTGTATTGTGGACGGTGTGGCCATGTCCGGTGGCAGTCTCATCATGTGCGCCTGTGACACCATCAAGGTCAATCCGTCCAGTATTATCATGATCCATAAATGCTGGAGTTACATCTGGGGCAGCTACAATGCAGATGAACTTCGGCAGCAGGCAGACCAGCAGGAAGCCTGGGACAAGATGCAGATTGCCATTTACAAGCGTAAAACCGGGCTGTCTGACACGGTCCTGTCCCACATGATGTCCGAAACTACCTATATGAGCGGAAGAGAAGCCGTGGAGAAAGGCTTTGCGGATGAACTGCTGGAGGATGCAGAGCCAGTTGCTATTTCCGCCAGTGCAGACGGCCGCTGCCTGTATGTGCGTGACCGCCTTCTGCACCTGGCCCCCGGCACATTTGCGCCGGACTCCATCCCAACAGCAAAATCCGGGGTCCCCTCCCCGGCGAATGCACATACACCAAAGCCGGAAACAACCGGCGAAGAAAACGAAGGAGGTAATACCCCAATGACCAAAGACGAACTGAAAGCCAAGGAACCCGACCTTTACCGCCAGATAAAGGCGGACGGTCAGGCCGAAGCGGTACAGGCCGAACAGAAACGGCTTCAGGAGATTGACGAAGTCGCCGGTCTCTTTGATGATACCTTGGTAGCCGAAGCAAAGTACGGCTCCAAGGCGTGCTCTGCTCAGGAGCTGACCTACCGTGCCGCACAGGCAGCCGCCAAGCAGGGCAAGAATTTCCTGACCAGTCTGGACGCAGATGCAACCGATTCCAATACCGGTGAGGTCGGCTCCGCTCCTGCCCCCGATGACGAGGACGACGAGGCAGCCGAGGCCCCCGAGGCAAAGCTCAACAAGGCCCGTGCAGCAGTTAAAAAGCTGTTTGGAAAAAAGGAGGAGAACTGATATGGCAGATCTGAGCAAAACCATTGGAACCATGGAGTATGACGGTCTCATTACCGATCTGACTCCGACGGTACAGATTGGCGGTGGTGTGATCCGAAAGCTGGACCAAGCCGCAACCATCAAGCGTGGCACCGTGTTGGCCATGTCTACCGGAACGGCCGGAGATAACAAACTGGTAGTCCTTGGCACAGAAAACAAGGAAAACGAAACGCTCACCGCAAACTGCATCCTCTGTGACGACATGGAGGTTGGTACTTCTGCAGATGTAACGGCGGCGGTTTACACGGCAGGCTGTTTCAATGCCGCAAAAATCACAGTGGCTTCCGAGCATACCCTGTCCGAAGCCGACAAAGACAACCTGCGGATGCGTGGCATTGTGCTCAAAGCCGCCGCACCTGCAAACTAAAGAAGGAGGAATGTATCAATGCCTGCTGAACTGAATTTTTTTGACACCTATGCGCTGATCGCACTCACGGAAGAGATTGTCCCCAGAGCCACCTTCTTCCGTGACCGGTATTTCCCCACCGGTGACGGTGATATTTTTGCCGCCGACAAGGTGCTGACCGAGTACCGCAAGGGCGACCGCCGAATGGCCGCTTTTGTCGCTCCCAGAGTGGGTGACATCCCCATGGATCGCCAGGGCTACTCCATCCGTGAGTACCAGCCCGCCTACATCGCAAACTCCCGTCTGCTGACTCTGGATGATCTGCAGAAGCGTGGCTTTGGCGAAGCCATTTACGCCAACAGCACTCCGGCTCAGCGTGCCGCACAGCTGCAGCTCCGTGATCTGACCGACCTGGATGCCCGCATCACCCGCCGGGAAGAATGGATGGCGGTCCAGACCATGATCAACAACGCCTGCACCATGCAGGAGTACATCGACGACAAGACCAAGGGTGAGGAAAACAAGGTGCAGTTTTACGACACCACCTCTGAGCACACCTACACCGTGTCCAACAAGTGGGATGCTTCTCAGGGGGATTTCTTTGGGGATGTCAAGGCCATGTGCCGTCTGCTTTCCAAGCGTGGCCTGCACGCTGCTGACCTGGTGCTGGGTACCGATGCCGCCGATGCCATCCTCGAGATCGACAAGGTCCAGAAGCTGCTGGATAAAAACTCCGGCATTATCATTGGTCAGATTGACCCGCAGCTGAGCCAGTATGACGGCGTTGTGTTTATGGGCATCCTGAATTTCGGCGGCTTCCGGCTGAACCTGATCTGTGTGGACGAAACCTATGAGGACGAGGCCGGGCGGGAACAGAAGTACTTCCCCGCCACCTCTGCCATGGTCACTGCCCCCGGCTGTGGCCACATGATGTATGGTCAGGTCACCCAGATTGATTATGGCACCACTGTCTTTACGACTCACACCGGCAAGCGCATCCCCAAGTTTGGCATCAATCAGGATAAGGACATCCGCAAGCTTCGGCTGGCCGCCCGTCCCCTGGCGGCTCCCAAGACCTACTGCCCCTACATCTATGCAGCCAGTGTGGTAGGGGGCTAAGCCCGGATTGGAGGTATAAGCATGACACAAGTAATGATTGTCTTTGGCACCTACGGTCACAAGCCGGAAGGTGCCAAACGCATCACGCCGGTTTCCGTTGGGGAGACTGTCGGGCTGCCGGAGTCTGAAGCTGCCCGGTTGGTTGGGCTCGGGGTTGCACAGTATGTGCATACTCCCATTGCCCAGCCCTCTGCGCCTGTTGCAACTCCCGTTAGCATGCAGAACACACCTGACAAGTGCGACGCCAAGGGGGATGGAAACGACGGCACAGCGGACGAGGAAACCGCCTGCCTTGATTTAGAGCAGTTGGAGTCTATGACCAATGCGGATCTGAAAACGCTTGCCAAAAATATGGGCATTGCCACCAGCAGCCTCAAGACCAAAAATGCACTGATTGAGGCCATTGTAGCAGTCGGATCTGGGCCTGCCCATGACTACGATGAGGAGCTTCCCCCCGATCTTGGGGCGGAAGCTCCTGTTGTATGAGCTTCAAGGACATGGTAGCCGCTGACAACTGTTCGGTCTTTCTCAATGATGTTGAAATGGCTGACCGGCGAACAATCGAGTATGACGGGGATGTCTTTGCGGACATCCCTGTTGTGCTCTCCGGATTGAAAGAAAAAGACCGGCGGCAGTTAATGAGCGACCATGTCCAAGGCCTCTATCTGGTCCATGCTGTCCTTCACTGCGCATTGAGCGACCTGGGCGGCAAACAGCCCGAAAAAGGCGCACGCCTGAGCATTTCTGACAGCGACGAATCCTGTGACTGTGGAGCCGGATTCCGACGGGAATACTATGTAGCTTCTTCCGTCTGTGAGATGGGAATGCTCCGGGTGGAATTGGAGGCGATCGACGAATGAGCGTGATCCGATTTGATTCCATCGGTCAAAACAGCATTGACCGTGTGAACAAGCTCTTGGCCGGAGTCCAGGGCGGCGCCTACAAAGCGTCATCCAATGCCCTGCGGCGTGCAGGAGAATCTGCAAAGACGCAGGCCGGTCGGTTCGTTGCTGCTGAGTACACCATCACCAAGGGCGAATTTATGCGCAATGTCAACATGAAAACACATATCAGCGGTTCCGGTGGTGTTGCGTCCATGGCCATCAGCTTTGGTGGTCATGTCCTCCCCTTGCTGTCCTTTGACACCAGTTTTTCCAGAGATGGGGCAATCCATACAAAAGTCAAACGAAACGGTGGTGCCGCCTCCTTGCAGCATGCATTTGCGGCAAAGGTATTCGGTCCCGTCGGTATTTTTGAGCGTGTTGGCGCCGATCGATTCCCGGTGGAGCAGAAATACGGTCCCTCTACCGGCCACATGATGCAGAATGAGGATGTTGTCCAAAAGATGGAAGATACCATCCGAGAGACCTATGACAAGCGCATTGAGCACGAAATCACACGAATCCTCAATGGCTGGGGGGTGTAAGCGTGAACAAAGTGATTCTCCTGGACCGGCTCAAAGCATTTACTGAGCAGGCAACGGCAGACATCATCCTGCCCACTCACCCTCAAAAGGGGGACTCTGGCAGCCAATACAGAACTGCCGATGTGTACCGGATGCGGCTCCCTGACAGCCGCGCCGCCACCAAAAAAGCCCCATACATCCTGCATCAGATTATCACCGGAAAGGACGCTCAACCTTCCGGCCAAAGTCCTAAATCCAGCACAACGGTACGGACAATCTTTTGCGTGTACTCCAACGATGAGCAGGAAGGCGGCCTGATGCTTCTGAACCTCATGGAGCGTCTGCGGATCGCCCTGCTGGAGCGGGTGGTTATCGGGCAGCAGTTTACCCTTGACCTGCAAGCAGGCCTGGAAACCCTTGTGTATCCGGATGATACCGCCCCATATTTTGCCGGTGAGATGGTGAGCACCTGGAAGCTCCCGGCAGTGCAAAGGAAGGTTGATTATGAACGATAAGATCCCTGTGGCAGCCGAAGCCACCCGGCCCGCAAAGGGCAGCGAGCCGAAGAAACAGAAAATCGCCCAGGCACGAAAGCCCGAAGCTCAACAGGCTGGCTTTTGCGTCTATCTCGGCCCCACCATCCTGGGCGTGATCCAGCATGGTACCGTCTACAGCGGAACGAAAGAGGCGGCCCTGGCCTCCATCTCCCCTGCCGTCCAGCGGTATCCCCTGATCGCTCCCCTCATGGTGACGGGAGACGCACTCCCTGCAGACCGCATCAAAGTCAAAACCCCCGGAAACCTGCTGTATGTGAACTATCACAAGCTGGTATCCGAATTGAAGTAAGAAGTAAAAGGAGGAAACTATGAATCACGGTGTATATGTAACGGAGCAGGCCACCAGCGTCAGCACCCCCAATGTGGCAGCTTCCGGCATCCCCTTTGTTGTCGGCGTTGCCCCTGTGCACAGTGCCGCAAAGGCAGTAAAGCCCGGTGTGCCGGTCCTGTGCCGCAGTTGGGACGAGGCTGTACAGCAGCTCGGCTACTCCGAGGACTGGAAAACCTATACCCTCTGCGAGTTTATGCACTCTCATTTTGAGCTGTATGGCTGTCAGCCCGTTATTTTTGTGAATGTGCTGGACATTGGTACCATGAAACAGGCCGTAGAGGCTGCCGATCTTACCGTCACGGATCATAAGGTGCGGCTCCCTATCGCTGCGATCAACGACGAAACTTTGGTAGTCAAGGCTGCCGGTGGCTCCGGCGACGCCCTGTCTCTGGATAAAGACTACAGCACCTACTACGACGGCGAAAATCTGGTGATCGAAGCGATTGCAGACGGCAGCTGCTACGAAGCCGCCAAGATCAATGTGGCATACAACAAGGTCACCCCTGCCACTGTCACGGAGGTAAATATTTCCACGGCCATGGAGAGTGTGGAGCTGTGCCTCACCACCCTTGGTACAGTGCCCGACCTGATCTGTGCCCCCGGTTACTCCCACAAGCCTACCGTGGCTGCTGTCATGGTTACCAAGGCTGCCGGCATCAATGGTCTGTTCCGGGCAAAGGCTCTGATTGACATTGATTGCAGCTCCGGCGGAGCTAAAACCTACACGGCCGTGCAGGAGAAAATGAAGGCCGGTAATCTGACTGACCAGGACGAAATCTGCTGCTGGCCCATGGTGCAATTCCACGGCCACACCTACCACATGTCTACCCAGTTGGCTGGCCTGATGGCACAGGTGGACACCAAGAACGGCTGCCCCTACGAGTCCCCGTCCAATAAGCCCATGCAGATTGATGGTTTGTGCCTGGAAGATGGCACGGAGGTCATCCTGACTCATGCCCAGGCAAACAATCTCAACAGCATCGGTGTTGTCACGGCTCTCAATTTTAACAGCTGGGTTGCATGGGGTAACTACACCGCTTGCTATCCCGGCAATACCGACATCAAGGACAACCTGATTCCCGTGTCCCGGATGTTTGACTGGGTGGCCAATTCTCTGGTGCGCACCTTCTGGAGCAAACTGGATCGGCCCATGAATCGCCGTCTCATTGATACTGTGCTGGATGCATCCAACATCTGGCTCAATGGCTTGACCGGTGCCGGGTATCTGTTGGGGGCCCGAGCCGTGATGCTGGAAGCGGAGAACCCCATGGAAAACCTCATGGCCGGTATCATCAAGCTGCACATCTACATGACCCCGCCTGCCCCTGCACAGGAGATTGATTTTGTCCTGGAATATGACGCCTCTTATGTGAGCGCACTCCAGGGCTAAGGAGGACTGCACTATGGATCAGAGTATCATTAACTTCGCCGTCTATGAGGACAGCACCGAATATCTTGGCATTGCGTCCGCCACCCTCCCCGATGTTACCTTTTTGACCCAGACCATTTCCGGAGCGGGCATCGGCGGCAACATTGAGGCGGTACTGGCAGGCATGGTGGATGCCATGACCCTTTCCCTCAGCTTCCGCGCCACCACCGCTCAGAATATCCAGCTGTCTGAGCCCCGCCGTCATACCATTGACCTGCGGGTAGCACAGCAGATTGAGGATACCGTCGCAGGGGTCACCGCAACCAGTGCGATTAAGCATATCCTGGTTGTCATCCCTAAGAGTGACAAGGGTGGCAGCATTGCTCCCGCATCTTTGGGCAATGGCTCCGGCGAGTATGCCGTCCGATACTGGGCCACCTACATCGATGGGACCAGAGTGCGAGAGATTGACCCTCTCAACAACATCTGCTACATCAACGGCACCGACTACCTGGCCGGTGTCCGCAAAGCCCTCGGCAAGTAAATATCAACACGACACCCGGGGCGAAAGAATCGCCCCGGGCATTTTGAAAGGAGTTTCATTATGAGTGCCACAATCAACAACAAGTCCGATGTTACCATCGATCCCAAGGAGTACAAAGCAGCTATTCGTGACGCTACCAGATCCGTTGATTTCAGCACATACACCCACCATTTCAAGCGGCCGTTCCAGTTTGTTTCCGGGACAGAAGAACGGACAGTGGAGGAGCTGACCTTTGATTTTGGCCGTCTCACCGGGCGAGACAGTCTGTGCATTGAGGCAGAGCTTCAGGCACTGGGAAAACCCGTTGTTGTGGCCGAAATGTCCGGCGAATACCTGATCCGTATGGCAGCCCGTGCCTGTACGGAGAAAATCGGTACTGATTCTTTGGCCAATATGCCTCTGTCTGACTTTAACCGCATTCGTAGCAGAGCACGCTCTTTTTTGCTGCACTCGGAGTTGTAACCTGCGACAGCGGGCTATGGCTCCGTAAGCAGTGCCTCATTATGGCACAACAAAATAACACGCCTGTAGATTTCTGGCTTTCCATCAACCTTCCTGAGCTTCTTCGATGGATAAAAGCCAATAACGCTGTTGTCCAAGAACAGAAGGAAGCCAAGGCGAAAGCCCAAAGAACACGATAATAAGGGGGGAGGATATGCCATCCCGTAAAGAATTTGTCATGCAATTCCAGCTTAATGCTGAGTTGGGAAAAAGCTATAATAGCACCTTCTCAAAGGCACAATCAGAAATTGTGCAATTCCAAAATGAAATTGAGGCGTTAAATAAGACCCAGTCTGATATTGCTGCATTTCAAAAGCAGCAAGGCGCTGTAGATGCTACCAAGCAAAAATTGGAAGCACTTCAACAGCAGTACAACAACATTCAAAGAGAAATTCAAGAAACAGATAAGTTTTCTTCATCCCTTGAAAACAGGCTTTTGTCCAAGCAACAGCAGATAAAGAAAACCTCTGTATCTTTAGAGCAGCAAACTAAAAAACTGCAACAGATGAACACCACCCTTAAAGAGGCTGGCGTCAACACATCGAATCTCTCCCACGAAAGCTCTCGCTTAGGGGCACAGATCGAAGATCTAAAAGAGCGGCAGGAAAAAGCTGCCAGCAGTGCCGATAATTTTGGAGAACAGTCTGTATCTGCCTTTGACGCGATCAATCAGGCCATTGCGGCTGCCGGAATTGCTGCATCGCTGAAGGAAATCTACGATTACTTTATCGACTGTTCCCGTGCATCAAGGGAATATGAATCCGCAATCACTGGTGTCGCAAAAACCACCGACCTCACCGACGAAGAGCTGACCATGATGTCTGAATCCATTAAGGATCTGTCAACGGAGATTCCCGCTACTACCGACGAGATTGCAGCCGTGACCGAAGCAGCCGGTCAGCTGGGTATCCAGAAGGATTCTCTTCTGGACTTTGCTGAGACCATGACAATGCTCGGCACCGCCACCAACATGACTGCGGATGAAGCAGCGACAGCACTTGCCAAATTCGCCAACATCACCGGCATGGCAGACAAAGACTATGGACGTCTTGGATCCACTATCGTGGACCTGGGCAACAACTTTGCCACCACCGAAGCCGACATCACTGACATGGCAACGCATCTTGCCTCTGCCGGCACACTGGCTGGTCTGACAGAACCAGAAATCCTTGCTTTGTCAACTGCCATGTCCTCTGTCGGAATTGAGGCAGAGGCCGGTGGTACCTCTATGACTCAGACTCTCAACGCCATCGAAAAAGCTGTGGCAAATGGCGGAGAAGATCTTGAGAAGTTTGCACGCATCGCAGGCAAGTCTTCAGAAGAATTCGCCACTACATGGAAAAACGATGCCATAACCGCCTTAACCGACTTTATTCTCGGTCTTGGAAGGCTGGATGCACAAGGGGAAAGCACCGTTCTTGTATTGGAGGACTTGGGTCTAACCGGAATTCGACAGGGCAATATGCTCAAATCCCTCAGCCTGGCTGCCGATCAGATGACTGGTGCAGTGAATACCGCAAATACTGCATGGCAACAGAATACCGCCCTGACCATCGAAGCCAACAAGCGATACGCCACCAGGCAGAGTCAGTTGACCATGATGTACAACGCCTATAATAATCTAAAAGTTGCCATCGGTGATGCCTACGCACCAGCACTCGGCAAGGCTTACAGCGCAGGTACGAAGGTACTGAATGGGATCACAGACTTTGTTGAGCTGCATCCTGGACTGGTAAACGCCGTTACAACCTTTGTTGGTGTCATTGGTGCGGCTACCGCAGGTCTTGGTGCTTATGCAGCCGCAACAAAAGTTGTCATTCCACTTATGAAGACATTAACCGCCATCCACGGTGTCAGTACATTCATGGGTGTGGCTACCGCAATCGGAGCAGTAGCTGCAGCGGTTGTTGGAATCACCACTGCGGCTGATGATGGTATCCCATCTGTAAATGAGCTGACGGAATCTGCCCAGCAAATGGAGGAAACGCTGGACGAAGCAAATACGGTGTACTCCGATACGGTGGAATCGACTATGGCTGCCGCCTCTGTTGCTGATGACTATATCACCAAACTGGAGCAAATGGGTGATTATGCAAGCTTATCCGCAGAAGATCAGCGAGAATACCACAACATCCTCGCCCTGCTGTGCCAGACTGTGCCGGAATTGTCAGATCAAATCGACCTGGAAAACAATGTGATCCGAGGTGGAACGGATGCCCTGCGTGCCAACACCGAGGAATGGAAGCGAAATGCCTTACAGCAGGCATATCAGGAAAAACTCACTGCCATCTATGCTGCAAATGCTGATGTGATGATCGAAGCAGAGAAAAACAGCATCGGACTGACAAAGGCAAACACGGATCTGCAGGCGGCCAATGAAAAGTTATATGATTCCAATGTGCGCCTGGACGAGTTGCAAAAGGAATCCGTTGACAAGGCACAGGAATACTACGAAAAAACTGGTAAGTACAAAGATGCTACTGAGTTTTTGACTCAAGAATACTACGACCTTTGCGACTCTATCTGGTATACAGAGCAAGAAATTGAGAGTGCTGAGAAAACTGCAGATGCGTACGAGGAGGCGATGGAGGCAGATGCAGAGGCTGTTGCAGCCGCAAAAGCAGAGATGGAGTTAGCGCAAGAAGCGGTACAAAACCTAACTGGTGCAACCGAATCCGGTGCTTTTTCTACGGAAGAGGCTGCTGCACAATATGAGAGTGTCGCCGCATCCGTGGAAAATGTGATGGCCAAGGTGAATACCCTCACGGAGTCATACAACGAAGCCTATCAAGCCGCCTATGATAGCATTACCGGTCAATATGCCATTTGGGACGAGGCCGCAGAGGTTGTTGCAACAGACGCAGGGACTATCAATTCTGCTTTGGAGAGTCAGATTTCTTATTGGCATGACTATAATGCCAACTTGGAGTCTTTGCGGGAGCGTACTGGAGACATAGCTGGTCTGGGGGATTTAATTGCCTCCTTTGCGGACGGCAGCGCCGATAGTGTCAATGCCATTGCAGGTCTTGCATCAGCATCGGACGAAGATTTGGCTGCAATGGTTGAAAACTGGAAGGGGTTGCAAGCAGAACAGGAGCTTGCTGCCGGAAGTATTGCTGACATAAAAGAAGATTTTGGACGCATCATGGACGAGCTTGCTGCTGAGCTCGCTGCGGATATAGAAGCAATGGATTTAGGCACCGAAGCGGCTGAAAGTGCAAAGGCAACAATCCAGGGCTATGTAAACGCCGCCTATGATATGCTGCCACAGGTACAGTCCGCATATGCCCGCATTGCCAGTGCTGCCACGGCTGCACTGACTCCCCCCAATGTCAACTCTGCTGGAAACATCCCTGGCTATGCGGTCGGCACGGACTCTGCCGCACCTGGCTTTGCATATGTCGGTGAACATGGCCCGGAGCTGGTGTACTTTGGCGGCGGGGAGCAGGTTATGACCGCCGCCGAAACTGCTGCAATCCTTTCGCCTCCCACCCCAGTAGAAGCGGCCTATACCAGAGATCGTGGGCCGGTTTCCATCAGCGTTTCCTTCCCGATCCACGGGAGTGCTACACCGGGAACCGTGGAAGCTTTGCGTGAATACGGTGACGAGTTTGCGGAGCGGGTCATGGATGTGCTGGAAGATGCCGGAATTGAAACTGCAAGGAGGAGTTACTGATGCCGAAAACATACACGACCATCCAGGGCGATATGTGGGACAGCATTGCCTATTCCCAGCTGGGAGATGTGGCCTACACCGATAAGTTGATGAACCTGAATCCGCAGTACCGGGAGTATTACACCTTCCCCGCCGGTATCGTCCTGCACCTGCCGGATGCGGCAGAACAGCCTTCCGCTGCGTTGCCTCCGTGGAGGCAGGTGGCCGGATGAGCGATAAGGATATGGCCCGCCGCACCACAGCGGAATTTGTGTTTGCGGGCACCAATATCACAAAATCCATGGCCCCATACTTCTTATCCGCTACCTATACGGACAACGAAGAAGGCGAAACGGATGACCTGCAAATCAAGCTGCAGGATCGGGACGGGATCTGGGTCGAAAAGTGGCTGCGGGAAATTATCGACGCTGCCGCATCCTCTGTCCCCTCTGGTACCCAGTCTGAAACCTCCCCCACAGTTTACCAGGTCACTCCTGAAATCGGACTGAATGTCCGCACAGGACCCAGCACCAGCTATGCAAAATTGGGTGCGCTGGTCTGCGGCACCGAAATCAAGGTGTCGTCCATCGAAAATGGGTGGGCGACCATTGACTATGGCGGGGAAACCGCCTATGTCTGTGCCGACTATATCCGGCAGATTGGGGCGTCTGGGAGTGCTGCGGGTGCATCTCCACCACCATCCGGATTTCATATCCAGGCGGTATTTGCCCGGCAGAATTGGAAGGGAGATGGAAAAGATACGGTCTTGGATTGCGGACAGTTTGAGGTTGACAGCGTGGAGGCCTCCGGGCCTCCCAGTGCAATCACCATCAAGGCAACCTCCCTGCCGTTCACGGCTCAAATCCGACAAACCAAAAAGTCCAAGGCGTGGGAATCCTACCACCTCTCCGGCATTGCAAAGGAGATGGCGGCTTCCAGTGGCATGGCCTGTATGTATCTGTCCAAAACAGATCCATATTATGGGAGAGTCGAGCAATTCCAGACCCCGGATATCTCTTTTCTGTCCACTCTCTGCCGTAACGCAGGTTTGTCGCTCAAAGCCACCAACAATATCCTGGTGCTTTTTGACCAGGCCATGTATGAGGGGAAATCCACCGTGCGGACCATTACCCGGGGTGACCGCTCATACAACCAGTATAAGCTCCGGGCCGGCACGGCAGATACCAAGTATGCCTCCTGCTGCGTGAGCTATACCGATCCTTCCACTGGAAAGAGCATTTCCGGGCTTGCCACCGTTGAGAACTACAAAGAGGACCGGAAAGATAATCAGCAGCTCAATATCACGGCCAAGGTGTCCAGCGTAGCCGAGGCGCAGGCTCTGGCCGGGAAGCTGCTGCGGCTGCACAACAAACTTGCAAAAACCGCCACATTTACCCTGCCTGGAGACCCCAGTCTGGTGGCTGGTCTGACGGTCGGTCTTTCCTCCTGGGGGGCCTGGGACGGGAAATATATCATCACACAGGCCAAGCACACCGTGAGCAGTAATGGCTACACTGTGCAGATTAAGCTTCGGCGGGTATTGGAGGGATATTGATGGATTTAACATTTTTACTGGGCCGGCTTGTCCAGATTGGCACCGTCACATCGGTGGAACCGGAATCTCACCGGGCTCGTGTTAAATTCCCGGATACCGGCATGACCTCCGGGTGGCTCTATGTCCTGCAACACCCCGGAGCTGATGTCCGTATCACACCGGATGGGCACACGGGTACGCTGGGTGTTTGGATGCCCATCATCGGCACCACCGTGGCGGTCCTGTATCTGCCAGTGGAAAACGGTGACGGTCTTGTATTGGGGGTGATTTGATGGCAGTAATCGGTTGCCTTGGTGACATTGCGTTTGAGGTGTCGGACAAGACGCTGAAAACTATCACCAATATGAAATGGTCCGGATCTGCCCAGTACGCCACGCACCAGCGTCATGCCGGGAACGCCCTCACAGAGTTTGTGGGCATTGATCCGGATAAAATGTCGTTTGAAATCATCCTGTCCTCCTACCTGGGGTCTGATCCCGTGAAGGAGACGGCAAAGATTTTTGCTTACGAGCGCAGCGGAAAGGCGGTCCCTTTGGTAATTGGCAGCAAGGCATACGGCAAATACCGGTGGTCCATCCTCTCCCACGAAATGCACGCCTTGTCCTACGATGGTCAGGGGAATGTGACCAGTGCTACGGTATCCATCAACCTGCAGGAGTACATACGCCTATGATTTATAAAGTTTCCGCTGCAGATCTCAAGACCTTGCAGCTCAACGACCAGGATCCGACTGCATCGGTGCTGCAAAATGTAGCAGTGATCTTAGCAACGCCAAAGGGTTCCGTCCCTATGTACCGAGACTTTGGCTTGCCGCAGGATTTTGTAGATCGCCCTGCCGCAGTTGCAAAACCAATGATTTGTGCCGCAGTCAAAGAGGCGATCGAAGCCTATGAGCCAAGAGCACAGGTCCTCAATGTGTCGTTTTCGGAGGATCGTGCTCCAGGACAACTAATTCCAATCGTGGAGGTGGAAATAATCAATGAGTAGAAATCCCAACTATCAATTTGTTCCAACCGATACTGCCGAACTGGTCTCCTACCTGATTGCCAGCTATGAGAGAATCACCGGTACCAGTGTCCGCCCTGCCAGCCCCGAACGGCTCTTTATCCAGTGGGCGGCAAATATCATCATCCAGGAGCGGGTATTGCTCAACTGGACCGGCAACCAGAATATTCCCAGTCGTGCGGAAGGTGACAACCTGGATGCCTTGGGCGAGCTGTTCTTCGCATCCCGCCGCCCGGCGGCACAGCCTGCCGTTTGCACAGAACGATTTTACATCTCGCAGACCCAGGAATCCGCCATCTTAGTTCCTGCCGGCACCCGTGTGACGGACGCCAGTGGAACGCTTACCTGGGAAACGATTTCCGATGCCTATATCGACATTGGACACACATATGCAGATGTGCAGATCCGCTGCCAGACCCCCGGCACCATTGGCAATGGCTACGCCATCGGGCAGCTCAGCAGCATTGTGGATCTCTACGACTACTATGAGCGGTGTGAAAACATCACTGCCAGTGATGACGGTGCCGACAGAGCCACCGACGGCGAATATTATGAGCTCATGCGAGCCAGTATGGATGGATACAGCGACGCCGGCTCTCGTGGTGGGTACATCTATTTTGCAAAGCAGGTCTCCACAGAGATTGCGGATGTGGTGGCTACCAGTCCCGCCGCCGGAGAGGTTGCCCTGTATATCCTCATGGATGATGGCAGCGTTGCATCCAGTGAGATCAAGTCAGCCGTCCTGGCCGCCTGCAATGCCGACACGGTCCGCCCGCTGACGGACAAGGTATCCGTAAAAGACCCCGAAGCAGTGACTTTCAATGTGTCGCTCACCTATTACATCCCTTCCAACTCCCCTCTCAGCTCTGCCGAGATTACGGCTGCGGTCAATGCTGCGGTTGCAAGATACACCGCATGGCAGACAGGCAAGCTTGGTCGGGATATCAACCCCTCCTATCTCATCAGCCTGCTCATGCAGACAGGCATCAAGCGTGTGGTGGTCAACTCCCCTACATTTACGCCTCTGCGTGATGGCTCAGACCATACCGTTCCGCAGATTGCCAAACTTGGCTCTGTCACGGCCACGAATGGAGGCTATGAGGATGAATGATCATGGCATTACTGCGGAAAATCTGCTTGCGTCTCTCCCGGAAGCCTTGAAACAAGATCCGAAAATGCAAGCTCTTGCGTCCAGCATTGCCGATGTGCTTTCCAAACGGATGGACGAAATTCAGAGTATCGAGATTTATGCCCGGATAGACGAGCTGCCATCCAGTCTCCTGGATATTTTGGCTCAGGATTTTAAGGTAGACTGGTGGGATGCCAACTACACCGTAGAGGAAAAGCGCAGGACTCTCAAAGAGAGCTGGCGCGTCCACCGGATACTGGGCACAAAGGCGGCCGTGGTGACTGCAATCTCCGCCATTTATCCCGATGCACAGGTGCTCGAATGGTGGGAATATGGAGGAAAACCCTTCCATTTCCGCCTGCTCCTGGATAATAAGCATGAAAAAATCGACCCCGAAAAGCACCGCCGAGTGCTGGATCGAGTCGAATATTACAAAAATCTCCGCTCCATCCTGGATGATGTGGAGTATGTTGGCCCTGCTGCCTCTGCTACCCACTATGCTGGTGCTGGGGTGCAGGGCGGCGAAATAATTGATAGTGCCATAGCTATCAGATACTAAGGAGGTATAACGCATGGCAAACTGGGTTGGCGTTGTAACAAACGCCGGTAACAACCTGCTCACTGAGTGGGTTAATGGACAAATTTTAACCTTTGATGGTGCCGCTGCCGGAACTGGCACAGTCCCGGCAGAAAAACTGCTTGGGCAGACCGAACTGGTGGGCCAAAAGCAGACAATCCAGATCATAGGCTCGGAGCGCATCCCCACCGGCATCCGTCTGAAACTCCGCATTACTGCTCCCCCAACTGGTTACACCCTCAATCAGTTTGGCATCTGGGCCAAACTTGGAGGGGCCGCAACCATGATTGCTCTTTTCCAGCACGATCAGGGCATTCCCATCCCCGCCGCAAGCGAAGCCCCGGACTTTGTTTACACCTTTTTCGCCGTCGTCTCCTGCTCCAACATCGGGAAATGGACCATCAATGTTGATCCCAGTGCATTGGTAACCATGACCGACTTGGAGAAGAAGTTGGATCGTGCCGGTGGTGCTATGACGGGCGACCTGGAAATGGGAAATCATTCCATTTCTGGCGTAAATCATATGCAAGCCGAGGCCATCTCTGCCAAAAGAGGTGGATTCAACGAAGGAGTAGGCCTTGTTGGTCTTCTTACCTTTTCAGAAGAAAATGCTGATCCACTCTTTGCCGTATCTGGGCAAAAGAATAATCCCGGGGGCTTTATCACTGTCAAATTTGAGACAGCCCGTCCTGATATTGGCCTTGTGCTTAGCGGACTGTCAGCACCGATGGCAGAAAATGAGGCCGCAAACAAAGGGTATGTCGATGCGCAAATCCGACTTTTGAAGGAGCAATTTCAGAAGATGACGAAATCTTAATAATATTAAGATAATTCGTACTTACAAAGAGGGTGCCTTATTGATTGACTGGCTCTTAAAGTATTGGCTTGATGTGCTCTTCGGCCTGGCCATTTCCGGGTTGGGCCTGCTCGGGAAAAATATCCGGGCCCGCCTCAAACAGCGGGAGGCAGAAGACACCGCAATTAAAAATGGACTCCTGGCAGTGCTGCATGATCGGCTCTACCTGGAGTGCAGCAAATGTCTGGCGCAGGAGTACATTGAGCTGGACGACATGGACAACATCAAGCATCTGTACGGTGCCTATGCGGCCCTGGGCGGCAATGGCACCGGAACCGCTCTGTATAACAGAGCAATGGCGCTTGATCTCAAAACATAACACAGGAGGATTATTATTATGAATCTCGAATTGCCCACAATCGCAAGTATCACCATGATCTGCCTGCTGGCCGGCATGGGTGTAAAATCGTCCAAGCTGGACAGCAAATGGATCCCCTGCATTGTCGGCGGCCTGGGTGGCCTGCTCGGCGTTGCAGCCATGTATGTAATGCCTGATTTCCCGGCCGCAGACCCTCTGACGGCCGCAGCCATTGGCATTGCATCCGGCTTGGCATCGACCGGAGCGCACCAGGCGGTCAAGCAGATCAAGGGAGGTGTCCATAATGAGACAACTGCTGCTAAAAAATAACACCTGCTATCGGCGCAATGTGGATAAGGCGGACAGCCGGTATACCAGATTCCAGGAGCGTGGCCCCAAGGGGATTATGATGCACTCCACCGGCGCCGACAACCCCACTCTCAAACGGTACATTGGCCCTGATGACGGGGTTCTGGGGGAAAACATCTACGGCAATCACTGGAACAATCCCGGTCTGGATGTCTGTGTCCATGCCTTTATCGGCAAGACCAAGACCGGGGCCGTAGAGTGCTACCAGACCCTGCCCTGGAATTACCGTGGCTGGCACTGCGGCGCAGAGGCCAACGACACCCATATCGGCATTGAGATCTGTGAGGATAATCTCAGTAGTGCCGCTTATTTCCGGGCCACACGGGACAAGGCCTTGGATGTGGTGTCGGATCTGTGCCTGGAGTATGACCTCGATCCCCTTGCTAGGGGAGTCCTGATTGACCACCACGAGGGAGCTGCCATGGGGATTGCCTCCAACCATGGCGATGTAGCCCATTGGTGGCACCGCTACAATTATTCCATGGACAATTTCCGCCGGGATGTCGCCCGGCGAATGGATGCAAAGGAGAAAGCTATGAAAAAGGAAATTGAAGATTTTATCCGCAAGGAAATCAAGACTGCTGTTGGTAACATCGAGCTGCCCACGCCCAATGTCGGCGCAGCTGCCCAGAAAGCTGTGGACGATGAGCTGTCGATCTGGGGAACCAAGGACAAGCACAGCGACTGGGCCGCTGAAGCCATCCAGTGGGCCACCGAGACCGGTCTGGTCAATGGCCACGAGGACGGGAATTTTGGCTGGCAGAAGCCCATCACCCGGCAGGAGATCATTACCATCCTGTATCGGTTTTTCCTGATGCTTAAAGCGCAATAAATGTAAAATCTGCCCCCACCTGGTAGCAATTCAAGTTGCTGTCAGGTGGGGGCTTTTTGTTTTATATCTATCTGCATGCCGTACAAGGTCACTGCATGGCGTTGTGTAGCTGTGTAGCTTTTTGTTTTATTCTAGTTGGTTACACGCAAAAGGCATTTAACCCATGTTGCAACTCCACCAGTTTGGCGACAGCACATATTCTGCCGGCTTTACCATATATCCCGACACGGGATAAATTTAATCGTGATTTCAGACGATATTAGTGCATCAGGTTCTCCGTTAAATTCGTTCCCATTTTTGGTGCAGAGGGACGGTCCATGTCCTCTCCTGGGATCAACATCCACATATAACTTACCGCAGCACTCATAGACAGGACGGTCCCAGTTGTCACGACCAAGTAGCTGCAAGACTAGCATAGTGGGTGTATAATCCATCCTCCAGCTATCAGGATCCAGAGCTATTTCCCAGTGCTGCAAAGGGAGCCTGTTACTGTTCATATCCTCCAGCGCTTCTTCCATTCCGCATGAATCACAGATATAGCAAGATACCCGGCGACTCATGGCATTGGTAGTGACTCTCGTTGACATACTCATCCGGCCGCATCGTGGGCAGGGGAAGAACCCTTGCTCCTGTTTCTGAGCGAACTGCTCAATCAGTGTTTTGGCTTCGATTTCATTCATGACTCATGTCCTTTCTTTCAGTCGGGAGTGGGAGACTTGCGTAATGGAAATACTGGCAGCATACAACAGGTTACGGGACTGGAACCCGAAGTCTTTATATCCCTGCTTAATGATGCTGAGATAGTATGGACTTGGTTGTGCCCATAATCTGCCAGGTGTCATGATGTAGGCGATTGCCGGAACCGTTCGCAGATCGGGAAGCTTAATCATAAAAGTCTCCTTGTAGTAAAGGTGAGGGTATCCCTCATACCGATCCAGCTCTCGTTCGTCCGATTTTGTGATTGACCAGATTCCAACCGGAACACTGGACCCTTTTCGTGGTTCTATGTTGGCCACACCTGACCGGGAATTCCCCCGGAAGGTGATTCTGTATCCGTTGAGAGTAGCGGTTCCAATTTTAATGGCACCAGGACACCGGCGCAGCATCTGATCAACATTCAGGTTGGACCCGTAGGCCAGGTAATATTTTCTGCTCATTATACCTCCATGCCCTCGTAACCTCCGGGGCGGGATATGGTTAGAAGCGTTCGCTTTTGACAAGCCATTTACCATCCCACAGGGCTACGATCCCGGTCAGGGGGCGGGGCCGGTTCTTTGCGAAGCGAATGATTCTCTGGTACATCCGCTCAGCGGATTCCTCCGTGTCTGTGTGGAGGTACTTTATGTTCGGCCCGTAATTGAACCGGATCTCGAAATCGTTCTTGCCCATGTTGTTCCTTTCTGCCCTCGTAACCTCCGGGGCGGGCGTTCAATCACTTCTGATTCGCAATTTTCCTAAGTGACCAAATAGGGAGAGAAGCGTGGCCGCTCTTCAGGCAGGCGATGTCGAATCTATCAAAACCTTCCTTACTCTCGATCCAGGCCAGAAGCTCGTCCGCCGTTTCGCAAAAGCCGGAGAGATTCATGAGAGTATCAAAGACCCGGTAGCGTTCAATTCCGTCCTCGTTCAGGTAATGCCTGGCCTCACGCAGTTTATGGTATTCGGTATTAACCGCCTGCTTCCATTCCTCATAATTTTTAACCATGATATTTCCTTTCTCCTCGTGTGCCCGATAGGACAGGCGTTTTGATTAAGCTACCGTGGAGGACATCTCTGCCGGAACGAAAGCTGCGGTAAGATGCTTCCGGCAGGTGGCAAACTCTTTGCCCTTGAGTCCCAGCCGATGGATCAGGACATTGTTCATCAGGGTGTACTTCTGGGTCTGGGTGTAGTTGCTACAAGATTTGAAATAGAGCTTGCCGGCCGGTGCTTCTATTGCCCAGGCGCTCATGGCTAGGCAGAACTGGATATAAGCCTTGATCTTTCCGGCGTGGAGTGTCCCGTTGAAAAGTCGGAACTCTACGGTACCCTTCGTGAAGAAAGCGTGGAGGTTAATGCCGTGGTACCGGGTGGAGTTGTAATGCTGGTGATCCACGCCACCGCCGTAGTTGTCATTCGCTTTGCTGTACCAGACGGATTCCATAGCTGCCTTAGTCTTGGTAGAGGCTTTCATGGCTTTCAGCAATTCAGGGGACATCTTATGGCACCATCTGTTGGCTCGGTCTCCGATCTGTAAAGCCTCATAAAACAAATCCTGTCTGCCGGTTGCGAAGTTCACCAAACGAGTCAGGCTTTCTGGCGAGTGGTTCTTTCCATCCACATGGATGTGAATGCCGCAGGAACGGTTCGTCAGTGCTCCTGCCCCTACCAAGGCTCTGATGATATTCTGTAAATCTTCGATATCATCGTACTGAAGAATAGGAGTAACAAGTTCGCATTTGTATTCGGAGTCGGCATAAACGGTCCGTCCGTCTACCTTTCGCTTCGATTCGATGCTGCTATCATAAGTTGCCTTCCAGATGCGACCCTTGCGATCAGTTGCACACCAGGTCTTGTAATAGGTACCGCCGTAGTAGCTCCGACCACTGTAGTATCCAGCAATAATCTTTGCGGCCTGTTCCCGGGTAATACCTGTCATCTCAACCTCAACACCGAAGTTCTGTTCTTTAATCAACATTTCAAATATTCTCCTTGATTATTTTGCCTTACTGAGTTATAATCAAGGTGGCCGGGGTAAGGCTCCCGGCTCACCTTAGCGGGTGTTAAGAGCGGCGTTCTTGACGGGGCGGCCGCTCTTTTTTATGCCTTGACTTTGCTATCTCTTACGATTTTTGCGGCAGTCTCAGCATCTTTTGCTGTAGCTTCGATCAGTTTTGCTATATTCTCAAGATACTGATTAAGCTCTGCAGATGTCATCTCATTCAAATCCTCACTTCCTTCCCTAAGAGGTGTTCACCTCTGCCTTACAGGTATATAATACACCATTTAATTTATTTTGTCAACATTTGTTTTACACAATTTTATGAAAATAGAAATTAAATTGTTGACAGTATACACATATTTGTGTATACTGGATATATCAAAAGGAGGTGCTGGTATGGATATGACGGCAGTAGAAAAAATCCGCACGCTGATGGCCAGAAAAGGAGTCAGCATGGGAGAAATGGCAGATAAAACGGGACAGTCCCGGCAGAATTTATCTAACAAAATGAAGCGTGGTAATTTTTCGGAAAAAGAGCTCATGGCTATGGCAACTGTTCTTGGTTGTAAGATTGAGATTAGATTCATTTGCGAGGAGAGCGGAGAAGTTGAATTATAAAAAGGGTCTGAACACATATGTGTTCAGACCCTTTTGGGGAGTGGCTTATTCTTTTTTGCAAGGTTGTTGGATGTGATGCATTTCTGTGCCAGTGCGAGATCTTATCCGTATGTCTTGATTTGGGACTCTGATAATTAGATCGGACAGATCACAGTCCAATGCCTCGCATATTAGATCAAGGTGCTCGAGATTCACCCGGTCCGCAATCTCGTGGTATAGATCGTTAATCGTTGACGGTCTAATACCGGTTGCCCGTGCGAGATCGGCTTGTGTCCACCTCCGCTCGCCAAGCCTAGTGGACAGTAAAATTCTAACCATAGCCATACTCCTTTCGTTTTATACTAACAGTTTTCCCCAATTTTTGCGGGGAATTGTTAGAATATAACGACATTGGTTATGGCAAAAAGGTAATTTAATCCTATTGAAAATAGGCCACCATTGAGTTATGTCTAACTTAAATGGTGGCCTATTTTTTGTTTATTGGTTCAAATCAAGAGAGCAAACCAGCACGAACATTCCTCCCACCATACAGATGGTGGGGAGAGTGTTCGTCTGGGACACCTTTGGTGGACTCGAGGAGATTCGAACTCCCGACCCCCACAATGCGAATGTGGTGCGCTCCCAGCTGCGCTACGAGCCCAAATATCTGCTGTGCACTACACATTATACCCCTATACCATGTAACTGTCAAGGGTAATTTAACCATTTCTTAGTGAATCGCTACACAATAGAAACAGCGGCAAGGACAAGCCCTGCCGCTTTGTAATTAATTAGACGATGTTCAAAGCCAGGGTCAGAACACAGAACAGCAGTGCAATCCACTTAGTCATGGAAGCCATCTTCTGATCCATGCTGCCACGCTTATTCTTGTTCAGGTAGCTGTCCTTGCTGCCACCAGCCAGAGCACCGGAAAGGCCGGACTCCTTGCCGGACTGCAACATGATGATGATAATCAGCGCCACACTAACAATGGACAGAACAACAGACAGTACAATTTCCAACATAATTTACCTCCATCCGCCGACACAGGCGGCAGCCGCGTTTCCGGCCGACGGCGAGCCGAGATGTTATCCCACAGGATCTTCCTACATAAGCCGATTTATTATACCATGAACCTGCATGCAAAGCAAGCCATATTTACAAAATACACAGAAAAATACTGTTTTACTTCACAACCCAGGTGCCAGTTGCCTTACAGGTCAGGTAGGCATTGATGAAGGGATCCAGAGCGCCATCCATCACACTGGAAATATTGGAAGTTTCACAGCCCGTTCTGGTGTCCTTTACCAGCGTATAGGGCATAAAGACATAGTTCCGAATCTGGCTGCCCCACTCGATCTTCTGCTGCACGCCTTTGATATCGGAGATTTTTTCCAGATGCTCACGCTCCTTGATCTCCACCAGCTTGGACCGCAGCATACGCATACAGTTCTCACGGTTTTGGAACTGGCTGCGCTCTGTCTGGCAAGCCACCACAATGCCGGTGGGCTTGTGGATCAAACGCACGGCAGACGAGGTCTTATTGATGTGCTGGCCGCCTGCGCCGGAGGAGCGGTAGACCTGCATCTCAATATCCTCAGGACGAATCTCCACATCATTGGAGGTATCGGTGATCTCGGGAATGACTTCCACTGCAGAGAAGGAAGTCTGGCGGCGGGCATTGGCGTCAAAGGGAGATACCCGAACCAGACGGTGGACACCGTTCTCCCCTTTCAGAAATCCATAAGCATTTGTGCCCTCAATCAGGATATCCGCAGACTTCAGGCCACCTTCATCTGCCTCCTGAAAGTCCATTACCTTGTAGCTGAAGCCATGAGCATCCGCCCAGCGGGTGTACATCCGGTAGAGCATCTGGCACCAGTCCTGTGCCTCCAGTCCACCGGCACCGGCATGGAAGGACATCAGCGCATTATTGGAGTCATACTCCCCTGTGAGCAGTGTTTCCAGACGAGCTTCCTCCATGCGCTGGGTCAGCTGGGCAAAGCCCTCCTGCAATTCCTCCAGCATAGAGTCGTCCTCTTCTTCCAGGGCCATTTCACAGATGGTGCTCAAGTCCTCCCACTGGCTGTTCATCTTTCTGAACTTTTCCAGCTTGCTCTCCAGATACTTGGTCTGCATCACAATCTTCTGGGACTTTTCGGGATCATCCCAGAAGCCGGGGGCTTCCTGCATGGCATGGTAGCGCTCCAGCTCGTTTTTTGCGCCCTCCAGATTCAGCGCCACGGAAAGTTCCTCCAGCTTTGGCTCCAGATCCGCAAGCTTCAATTTATATTCTTCAAATTGGATCATAGCAATCTCTCACATTCCTTTGCATACTTTCTTTATTATAATCGGAAGCTGCTCCCGTGTAAAGGGAAATTTCCGAAAGTGTCCCGAAAAATTAGTGTCCTTCCATAGATTCTCCTTCTGTTTCTTCTGTTTCCTCCGAGGCCTCCGGCTCGGAAGGAGAATCTGTTTGTGACTGGTCGGAATCAAGTCCCTCCGTCTCAGTCGGCCCAGACTCTGTGGGCTGCGGTTCCCGCACAGGACACACCGGCGTGTTTTCTCTGTCCCAGGTGTAGTTTTTCATTTCCTGATCCGATCTGAGTGTCAAATCTCCCCCGTCCAGATCGGTCATGAGATCCACATGGCACCAGACTCCATCCAGACAAATGACGTTCCAGAACCATGGCTCCCCATTTTTGGTACCGCTCACTACCTGACATTCCAGTTCTACCTGTCGGCATAGCAAACCGTACACCACCGCCATGGAATAGCTGTCGCCAACGCCCACACACAGAAGGCTGTGGATCGGTGAAGTTGTGGTTCCCTTCTCGCTGAACAGAGGCCGCAGGAACGAGTACAGCCGCTCTGCCTTGACCTCCTGAGAGGTCTGCCCTCGAACATACCCTGCCGCCGAGGACAGCATGATCTCTACCTCCCGGCGCATTTCCAGCAGGGTCTGGCGATCCTTGGTATACTGAAATTGCAACTCGATAATTCTGGAACTTCCCCGGTCCGGATAAACCGTTGCCGTCACCCGGGGAAGCTCCATCATGGTTGCCATGTGGGTGCTGTAATACTGCGCCACATAGCTCTCTACATCCAGCTCACTATAACTGGAAGCCCTCAAAACCAATGTGCTTTGGGCATTGTCCAGAGCCATGTTGATTTTCTGCTTCATGCCCTGAATTCCCCAGACGGATTGTATAGACTCCACCTGCTCGGCAGAACGCCGATAGGACAGCTTCAGCAAACAAACCCGTCTGGCTCCCACTTCCGCAAACTCCGCTTTGTAATCTGCCAGAGCAAAGGAAACCAATGGATTTTCCTGACGCAGGTTTTCCATGGCCCGCTCCACTTCCACTTCCACCGCACCGTCATACTGGCTGATGTCCACGGAAATCTCCGAAGTATGATGCGTCACCAAACTCACCAGCAAGTTGGTCAGTTCATCGAAATTCCGCACAACAGCCGTGTCCATTTCTGATTCTTTATCATTTGCGTACACTTCCATATGGGGCTCTACCCTGCTGTACTGTTCGTTCATCCAACCGGTACAGCCTCCCAGAAGACACACTGCCCCCAAAAGCAGCAGAAGCACCCCCATATGTTTCATACGCAACCCCCTTTACAGTGAATCCTTTGTGTACTTTGCAAATCCGTCACCCAAAACCTGGTGCGCCTCCTGCAGGATGATAAAGGCATTGGGGTCCACTGCAACCACAATTTCTTTCAAATCCGTCACCTGCTGCCGCTTGATGGCAGACAGAATCACCTGAGTATCATTGTGGCTGTAAAAGCCCTCGCCATGCAGAAGCGTCACACCTCGGCCCAGTTTTTCATTGATGACTTTACCGATCTCGTCATGCTTTTGTGAAATAATGAGAACCACTTTGGAATAGTCAAACTTATAGATCACCGCATCGATAATCATAGAGCTGACAAACAGTGTTACACCACTGTACAGGGTCTTGCTGAAATCATTGAATACAATACCTGTCAGAAGGGCCACTGTAATATCCAGAATCAGGGAAATTTTTCCGATTGGCATATTGCGATGGCGCATTTTCAGCAGCCGGGCAATAATGTCCGTTCCACCTGACGAAACCGTAGACAAGAACACCAGTCCCATACCGAGACCTGTAACAACACCGCCATACAAAGCCGCAATGAGCGGTTCCGTTTCCGGCACAGGCAGCAGTGCAAACAGATCCAGAAACAGGGACATGGCAAGCATGCCCACCAGAGAGCCGACAAAAAATTTCTTTCCAATTTTAAGGCCGCCAATAATAAAAAGCGGAATGTTCATCAACGCCGCTAATTGGCCTACCGTACCAACGCCAAACCACTTCACAAGGATCTGCGCCAGACCGGAAAGTCCGCCGCAGTTGAATTTGTGAGGGTCCAGGAACAGATCAAACCCCAGGGAAAAAATCGCACAACCAGCTACGACAATAGGAAACCACTTGAACTCTTGCCAAAATTTTTTGATATTCAACGATAACCGCTCCCTTCAAATTGTTCACTTTTTACACGTTGGCCCCCACGGATCATAGGGCCCTCTTTGCTGTCACTCAGTCCAGAGAAAGAGTGATTTGTTTTTCTTCCATATCCTCCGGTCGCAGCAAGGCGCCGGCGGCAGGAATGGTTTTGGACTGATATCGGCTTTGGTTCACAATGCCGGTATCAGTCAGAAGTGCCGCACGGTCCAGTGCGGCCTTCTTGCGCAGAGTGAGGACTGACACGCCCAAGGTAGATCTGGTGGTCTTGGGCATGAGCTGGGCCGTGGAGAAGATCAGCGCTCTGCCGTCGGTGGAGTATATGGCAGCAAGCTCATCTCCTTCCAAGGTCAAAATGGTTTTGAGAGGACTTTTATCCGAGTAGGCTCCCGTCAGTCTCTTCCGGTTTGACTTGGTATCATAGGCACTCAAGGGCACCTTTGCCACCTTGCCGTTCTCGAAGAAAAACAGCACAAACCCGGTATAGCTGCCGGGAAGCACTACTTGAACCACATTTTCTCCAGGATCAAAGCCCAGTTTGGTGGGAAGATAATCTCCCAGCTGAGATGCCTTTCCGTCATCAAAATCAGAAAGGCGGGCTTTGTAACACTGAAATCTGTCTGTAAAAATCAGCAGCTCTGACCGGTTGGTGACCTCCTGAGAAAATGCCAGGCTGTCGCCTTCCTTGAACTTCTGTTCTCCGGAGGATCGGAGGGACTGAGGCGTGATTTTCTTGAAGTAGCCCTCCTTGGAAACGAAGATGGTCACGGGATAGTCCGGCACCTCCTGCGCTTCCTCTGCCTGGGCCGCCTGATCCCAGTGGTACAAAATCTCTGTCCGTCTGGGCTGGCCATACTTCTTGCAGACCTGCTCCAATTCTCCAATGATGATCTTACGAATTCGGCGGTCGCTTTTCAGCGTATCCTCCAAATCCTGAATTTCCCGCATCAATTCGTCTGTTTCGGCGGTTCGCTTCAGGATGTATTCCTTGTTGATGTTCCGAAGCTTGATTTCTGCCACATATTCCGCCTGAATCTGGTCAATGCCAAAGCCAATCATCAGATTGGGCACAACCTCAGATTCCTGCTCCGTCTGACGAATGATTTCGATGGCCTTATCAATGTCCAGCAAAATCTGTTCCAAACCTTGCAGCAGATGGAGCTTGTCCTTTTTCTTCCCCAGCTGGAAATAGACGCGGCGCTTTACGCACTGGCATCTCCAGGCGGTCCATTCGTCCAGAATCTCCGCAACGCCCATTACTCTGGGCATTCCCGCAATGAGGATATTAAAGTTGCACGGATAGGAGTCCATGAGGGTGGTCATACGGAAGAGCTTTGCCATCAGCTTCTCCGGCTCCACGCCGCGCTTCAGATCAATGGTGAGTTTCAGGCCGGACAGGTCCGTTTCGTCTCGCATATCGGAGATTTCCTTGATTTTGCCTGCTTTAATCAGGTCGGAAACCTTGTCCAGAATGGCCTCCACGGTGGTGGTATAGGGAATCTCATAGATTTCAATGAGGTTTCCTTCCTTCTGGTAGCGCCATCTGGCCCGCACCTTGAAGCTGCCTCGCCCCGTCTCATAAATGGAACGCATCTCTCCGGGATCGTACAGAATTTCGCCGCCGGTGGGAAAATCCGGGGCGGGCATGGTCTCCATTACATCGTGATTGGGATTCTTCATTCGGGCAATGGCCGTTTCACAGACCTCTTTCAAATGGAATCCGCAGATATTGCTTGCCATACCCACGGCGATTCCTGTATTGGAGGAGACCAGCACATTGGGGAATGTGGTTGGCAGCAATGTGGGTTCTTTCATTGTGCCGTCATAGTTATCCGCCATATCCACGGTGTCAAAGTCCATATCCCGGAACAGCTCCGTGCAGATGGCATCCAGCTTGGCCTCCGTGTACCGGGAAGCGGCATAGGCCATATCTCGGGAATACACCTTGCCAAAGTTACCTTTGGAGTCCACAAAGGGATGAAGCAGTGCTCCATAGCCTCTGGAAAGGCGGACCATGGTCTCATAAATGGCCGCGTCTCCATGGGGGTTCAGCCGCATGGTCTGGCCCACAATATTGGCGGACTTGGTTCGTCCGCCGGACAGCAGGCCCATCTTATACATGGTATACAGGAGCTTCCGATGGGAAGGCTTAAAGCCGTCGATCTCCGGAATGGCCCGGGAGACAATGACGCTCATGGCATAGGGCATATAGTTGATTTCCAGGGTCTGGGTGATGTTCTGTTCCTCCACCGACCCATGCAGCCCTACCACCCCCGGCACTTCCCGTTTGGCGGCGTCCTGTAATTCTTTCTTCTTTTTTGCCATTGGTTACCTCGCTTCGCTTAGGAAAGGTCTGCCAGTTCCAGATAGCGCTGGCCGTTTTCCGCGATAAAATCTTTTCGGGCACTAAGTCCATCGCCCAGGAGCATGTCAAAGTATCTTGCTGTCCGCTCCGCATCCTCCGGCATGACCTTGATAAGCCGCCGGGTCTCCGGATTCATTGTGGTCATCCACATCATTTCCGGGTCGTTTTCGCCAAGACCCTTGGAGCGGCTGATGGTGACCTTTTTGCCTTCTAACTCCTTAAGAATCTTTCCCTTTTCTGCCTCATTATAGGCAAACCAGGTTTGATCCTTCTGGCTGATCTCAAACAGAGGAGATTCTGCAATATAGACATAGCCCTCCTGGATCAAGGTGGGGGTCAATCGGTACAGCATGGTCAAAAGCAGGGTCCGAATCTGGAAGCCGTCCACATCCGCATCGGTACAGATGACCACCTTATTCCACCGCAGATTCCCCAAATCAAAAGAAGTCAGGTCCTTCGCCTTCTTCCCTGTCACCTCAACCCCGCAGCCGATGACCTTCAAAAGGTCTGTAATGATCTCACTTTTAAAAATCCGGTCGTAATCTGCCTTCAAGCAGTTAAGGATTTTACCTCGGATGGGCATGATGCCCTGGAATTCTGCATCTCTGGAAAGCTTGACCGAGCCCAATGCGGAATCGCCCTCCACGATGTAAAGCTCCCGCTTGCTCACATCCCGGCTTCGGCAGTCCACAAATTTCTGGACCCGGTTGCTGATGTCCATGGAGCCGGAAAGCTTTTTCTTAATGGTGATTTTGGCTTTTTCCGCTGATTCCCTGCTTCGCTTGTTCACAAGGATCTGGTCAACGGCCCGGTCGGCCTCCGCTTTGTTTTCCAGAAACCAGACCTGAAGGTTTTCCCGGAAAAAGGCCGTCATGGCCTCCTGAATAAATTTACTGTTGACTGATTTCTTCGTCTGGTTTTCAAAGCTGGCAATGGTGGAAAAACAGTTGGTCACCAGCACCAGAGAATCCTGAATGTCCTGATAGAGGATCTTTCCCTCTGTTTTGGTGTACTTTCCGGTCTCCTTGATATACTTATCAAACGCCGCCACAAAGCCGGAACGGACCGCCTTGTCAGGAGATCCGCCGTGCTCCAGCCAAGAGGAGTTGTGATAGTACTCCACATGGTTGATTTTCTTGGAAAAACAGAAGGCGGCTGAAATTTTCAGCTTCATTTCCGGCCGATTTTCACTGTCACGGCCCCGGCGCTCCGCCTCAAAATAGGCAGGCATGGTAAAGGCGTCGTCTCCCGTGAGTTCTTCCAGATACTGGACAATGCCCCGCTCATAGCAGAACTCCTCGGTTTCAAACTTCCCATTCACCTGATTGCGGAATCGGAAGGTAATTCCCTTGTTGACTACCGCCTGACGGCGGATCACATCCCGGAAATAAGCCGCCGGAATATCGATTTCTGTAAAAACTTCCCGATCAGGCCGCCAGCGGAAACAGGAGCCGGTCTTCTTCCGGTCCATCGGCTCTGTGTGCAGGCCGCCGATGTTTTTGCCCTTTTCAAAGTGCAAAGAGTACTTCTGCCCGTCCCGGCGAATCACGGCATCGAAATATTCCGATGCGTACTGGGTTGCACAGGAGCCCAACCCGTTAAGGCCCAGAGAATACTCATAGTTGGCACCGTCTGTATCATATTTACCGCCGGCGTACATCTCACAGAACACCAGCTCCCAGTTGTATCGCTGCTCTTTTTCGTTAAAGTCCACCGGGCAGCCCCGGCCGAAGTCCTCGACTTCTACGGACAGATCCTCATATCGGGTGACGACAATCAAATCGCCATACCCTTCTCTGGCCTCATCAATGGCATTTGAGAGAATCTCAAACACCGCATGCTTACAGCCTTCCAGATCATCCGAACCAAAAATAACCGCAGGCCGTTTCCGAACCCGCTCCTCATCTTTCAGCATGGAGATGGAGGTATTGTCATACACTACTTTTTTCTTTGCCATGGTTCCTCCGTCACAAATTAAGCATATTCATCCATTATCTTGTCCATTATAATGCATTTTCCATAAAAAGTCAACAAATCCCCCGAGTTGTTCCGGGGGTTGTCCGCTCTTCTTTTATAAAGTCTACTATGTTCCACTTGCGCAACATCAAAACAGACCTGCTGCGAAAACAATTCCACAGCAGGTCTGTTTGAATCAATGAGAAAATACGGCAAGAACTCCGGTTCCCAGCAGGGTCATGATCACGCCCGCAATGGCAACGCCGGACAGCACCGCAAGAATGGTGGGCTTAAATTCCATGTCCAAAAAGCTGGCTGCCAGAGTGCCCGTCCATGCCCCGGTTCCGGGAACAGGAATGGCCACAAACAGCATCAGCGCCACAAACAGGCCCCGGCCGGCTTTGGCCTTCAGCTTCTCGCCTCCCCGGTGCCCTTTCTCCAAACAAAAGCGGAAGAACTTTCCAATACCGGGCTTGTCCGCTCCCCACACCAGAACCTTTCTGGCAAACAGGTAAATAATCGGAACCGGCAGCATATTTCCGATGATACAAATAATGTAGGCAGGCACCAGACTCAGGCCCAGACTGGGGGCCATCAGGGCCGCGCCTCGCAGCTCTACCAAAGGAACCATAGAAACAAAGAAAATCAGCAGGTACTTTTTCAGCATCACAAACTCCATCACATTTATTATTTATTATTCATTGTATAGTCTAGTGGTCCGCAGCGTAAAAGTCAAGTTAAAACATGGTTAAGATTTTTTCCGACTTCATCCGATGTCCTGTTTTCACATCTTTCCCGCAATGAAATCAGCGGTGATTCCACCGAACCACCGCCAAAATTTTTCAACCAGGCTAAGTTAAGCCCAGAATTTTTGCGCCGTTTTCCCAGGCAATGAGACGTTTTTCCTCATCGGTCAGAGGCAGCGCCAAAAACTGTTCCACCTCTGTCTTGGGGTGCAGCATAGGAAAGTCCGTTCCGAAGAGGACACGATCCGCCCCGTAGGCACGAATCAACTCCGCCATCCGCTCCGGTGTAAACGCAAACATGGAGGATGACACATCCACATACAGGTTTTCATACTTTCCTGCCAGTGCCTTGGTGGCCTCCTCCCAGAGGGAGAAGCCGCCCATATGGGCGCCGATAAAAGTCGTCTTGGGGAATGCCTCCAGCACCGGGATCAGCTGCTCCGGATTGGAGTAAGGGAATCGGCGGTCTCCGGTGTGGAGCAGAAACGGAAGCTGGTTTTCTGCCAGCTCATAGAGCCACATGGCGCCCTCAGAATCCAGTGCAAACTGCTGCATATCGGGATGCAGCTTCACCCCCTTGAGGCCCAGAGAAATCAGGTGCTCAATATCCCCCGCCACATCGGGGCTGTCGGGGTGCAATGTTCCAAAGGCCACGCAGCGCCCCTCACTCTGTTCTGCCTTTCTGGCCAGAAACTCATTGATATGCCGCACCTGATGGGGAACCGTGGCAGCAGAGCAGAGCAGGGATTTTTCAATCCCTGCCTCCTGCTGAAAATGCAATACATCCTGCAATGTGCAGGGTTGTGTTACCGAGTGATCTCCCCACTGGCCTTCATAGAATTTGGCAACTGCATGGGACGCTTTTTCAGCAATCGCCCGGGGATACACGTGGCAATGAAAATCCAGAAATCTCATGTTACAGACATTTGCTCCTTACAACCGCTTGAGAATCTCCAGCAGGTAGTCCCACATACGGGCAGTGGATGCAATGCCCAGTCTCTCGCGGCTGGTATGAATGTCATGCATCTCAGGTCCAAAGGAAACGCAGTCCAGACCGGGAAGTTTATCGCTCAAAAGTCCGCACTCCAGACCGGCATGGATGGCAACCACCTCCGGTGTCTGGCCGAACAGATCCTCATAGACCTTTACCATGGTGTCCCGTAGAGCAGAGTCCTTCCGGTACTCCCAAGCGGGATAGTCCCCCATCTGGCTGTATACGGCACCGTATTCTTCAGAAATGGCACGGAGCTTCTGGGTGAGATCCTTCTTTTCCTGATTCACGGAGCTGCGCACAGAGAAGGTCAGATGCAGATTGTCCCCGTCTACCTTGGCAATGCCCAGATTCAAAGAAGTCTGCACCAAGCCATCGATGTCCTTGCTCATGGCCTGCACCCCGTTGGGGACGGCACGGATGATATTGGCAACCTTCTTGGAATCGTCTGTGCTCATAGCCAGGGCACCGAAAGCTTCCACTTCCTCTGCGGTAATGGTCACATTGGGGTCATTGTACTGTGCTCTGCACTCTGCCTCCAGCTCCTTGGCAATTTCATTGATGACCTCAAGGTTCAGGCCCATAGCCACCAGGTTCACCCGGCAGGATCTGGGAATGGCATTGTCCTTTGAGCCGCCGGCAAGGCTGGCAATGCAGGCAGGCATTTTCTCCTGAATACGGCAAAGGAATTCGCCCATCACCTTGTTGGCATTGGCCCGATTCTTATGGATTTCCACGCCGGAGTGGCCACCTTGGAGGCCATCCACCTGCAGCAGCACACAGGGGCCGTAGACGGTCCGGCGGCTGACTGGCATATCAATGGAGGAGGTTGCACCGCCTGCGCAGGAGACCGTGAGGATTCCCTCTTCTTCGGAGTCAATATTGATGAGCACACGGCCCTTAAAATCGTCGGTAGAAATGGCCTCGGCACCCAGCATACCGATTTCCTCATCCACCGTAATCATGATTTCCAGAGGCGGATGGGCAATCTCTTTAGAATCCAGCAATGCCAGAGCGTAAGCAACGGCAATCCCGTCGTCTCCGCCCAGGGTGGTGCCGTGAGCAAAGATATAAGAACCGTCATGGTCCAAATTCAGGCCGTCTTTCTCAAAATCAATGGTGCAGTCTTCGTCCTTCTCGCAGACCATGTCCATATGGCCCTGGATGATGACGGGAGCGTGATTCTCATAACCGGCAGTGCCGTCTTGAAAGATTACCACATTATTGCTCTCATCCTGGCGGTACTTGAGGCCACGCTCCTGGGCAAACTTTACCAGATAATCGCTGATTTGCTTGGTATTCCGGGAACCGTGGGGAATGGCGCAGATTTCTTCAAAAAAATGAAATACAGAACTGGGCTCCAGCCCAGCCAGAGGATGCTTTTCCATTGGGATACACTCCTTTTTCCATAATATATTCTATAGTTTACCATGTTTTTTCTATTATGTCTACAAAGAAAACAAGATTTTGATTGACGCATGGAAGAAATTGCGTTGATGTGCTACCAACCAAAAGCCATAGCCGCATTGAGTCCAAATACAAAAACTGCCCTTTGTCCGGGAGTGTGCCCAGTGGCAAAGCATGCGCTTATGTGTTCAGGCACAAGTTCTTCTGTCCCCGGCTCGGTGCAGCGCAAAAAAAATTTATCAAATACGCATAATTGCATATAATATCTTGATAATTTCCGTGTCAGATTGTATAATATTTCCATATATCGTGTGCTTTTCTGCCTGATACCCCAAAAATGTTATGATTCGCTTTGCCATTTTGTCTGCCCACGAATGTGCAAACGCAGTTAAAATGTATGACTGTTTTGCATGGAACACATTCTGTCTGCACATAGAAGAATTGGAATTCAGGCACAACGGGGCCATCATCGGACAGTTACTACCCGGCACCAGCGGATTGTCAAAGAATTTGTTCGTTTTCTTTTGCTCTAAATCTTACTATAAACCCAGTTTTCTCTTAATAGATAACAAATCGAGTATCAGAAAGGGTGTTTAATTTTCCATGAATACCAAAGTAAAGTGGAGAACAACCTCCCGGTTTGTTCTCAAAATGTTTTCCTACGCCAAACTGCTAACGGCTTTTATGTTTTTCCTGGTACTCAGCAACACCATTTTTATGTACATTGTCCCCATATTCACCCAGAAGATGGTAGACGGATTGCTGCAACCTGGAAAGACAGAGGTAAATTTAGCGCTCATTGCTGGATATATTGTGATTCTGTTACTATCTGTCGTGTGTTCCAATCTGGAACGTTACATTGCTGTTAGGCACGAGGAAGTCGTGGGAGATCGGTTTAGGAATGATTTCTTTCGCATCCTCTTCCGAAAAAATTACGTAGAATTTAATCGCAGTTCCTATGGAGATATTGAAACAGCCATGACCTCCTGCATTGAGGATATTAACGATGCTGCATACTGTTTTGTTGAAACATTGATTGTGTATCCCATTGGCATCGTCTTGGGTATTTCCTATATTTCTGGTATTTCCGGCTGGCTGCTGCTTGTTTTGCTTGCGCAGCTACTCCTGAATTACTTCATAATGCATCGAGGCAGTATGCTTCTGAATCAGACTTCCAAGGAAAGCTATCAGGCGCAAAGCCGTTATTTCTCGGTGCTGGCCAGTCTTCATCACGCCTACGAAAATATTCGGCTGCTGTTTCTGCTGCCCAGAGCAGATCAAAAGCACAAAAAGGAAAGCAGTGCCTATGCCAAAGCAAATATTAAAATGGCCGGGGTAAATTCCCTTCAAATCTCCATGCTCTTGGACTTATCCGATGCCATTTTGAATATTGCGGTCATATTCCTGTTTTATCATCTTATTCGCAACCGGCAAAGTACCATTGGTGCCTATTTGGCGTTTATGGCTATGAAGGAGGCCATCAGCGGCAATATCAATGGGTTTATTAAATTGAAGGCCAACAAAGCGCAATTTGACGCTGCCTTTGAGCAAATCGACGTAATAGAGCCCATAGAGTCGTTTCTACAGCATGATTTTACATCTGCGCAAAGAAGGACAACTGAGGTAGACGGAGTCGCATTGCGGCAGGTGGAATATGCTTATCCGAATAATCCACAGAAATTCATGCTAGATTACGAATTCAAAAAGCACGGCTGCTATTTATTGACCGGTGAAAACGGCATGGGAAAATCTACATTTGTGCGGCTTCTTACAAACCTTTTGGAGGACAATGCAGGGATTTGTACCGGGGATGCCGTGATTCAGGTACTGCCACAAAATCTCCAGATTTTTGATGACGACATCATAGATCTGATTCTCGACGAAAATACTGCGTTTTCGGAAGAAATAGCTGCGGATTTTGGGGTGTTGAAGCAGATCAACCGGATTCAAAAGCCTCCTGCTGGTGAAAAGTCATTGACCGGTTCTCTGTCTGGCGGAGAAAAGAAGAAGATACTTCTTTCATTGCTCTTAGGTCAGAAGTCAGATGTTCTGATCCTGGACGAGCCCTTTGCAGAGATCGACTCGGAGTCAAAGGAGCTCCTTGCAAAACTGATTCGCAAGGCAGCACTTGAGAAAACTGTAATTCTGATTACCCATGAGATTCCTCCAACCTTGAAAGACAGTGCAATCATACTTCGTATGGATAAAAAAGAGGGAACAACGCAAATTTTATAAATTGGCAGACAGGTGCATCATATACTACTGTTTGCTTTCTACACGAAAAATGCTCTAGCTGCCTTCACTAACCACGACAAACATTCGTGATTAAGAAGTCACCTAGAGCATCTTTCTCCCTTTTCAGCCTCAAGCCATGATCTGCCGGATTACATAAAACTTCCGCACACATGGACTTCCCTATTCCATATCATGTTTTGTGCACCTGTAATACCGAAATTCCTTGTCTTCCCCTATGCAGACAAATCCAACTTTTCCCAGCACATGCTGACTCCTTGTGTTTTTGACCAGCACATCTGCCAGAATGGTCTTCATGTCCATATTTTGAAAAGCATATCTCAGGGCCAGTTTTTCAGCCTGCGTACCATATCCATGGTTTTTATACTGGTCGTTGACCATGCATATGGTCAGCTCGCAGGATTTTTCAGAAAAGTTGATATGCCGAAGCCCCACCTCACCAATCACCTGTTCCCCAGCAGAATATAAAAGGTTTTTCTGTCCTTTTGACTTTGCAGCTTTTGAAATCTTGCCGAAACCTTTTTAGAATCATACTGATAGGGTATAAACTGTGTCGGATCCGAAAAGAGATTTGGGTCTTGGATCAGATTCCGATAAAACCCATGGCACAGTTCCTCCGTTCCCTCCTCCATGGTAACCTTCTGTTCTTTCATTGGATTTCCTTCCCCCGTGATTGAATCACACCTGCATACCACATGCCTCCGTAACCTACAGCTGTGTTGTCCGATACTGAATGGCCTCTGCCAAATGCTGCGGCTGAATCTCCTGGGTACCATCCAGGTCCGCAATGGTGCGGGCTACACGAAGGATTCTGTCATAGCTGCGGGCTGTCAGTCCCATGGTGCGAAATGCCGATTCCATGAGTTTCACGCAGTCCGGTGTCAAAGTGCAGATGCTTTGGGTTTGGGCAGGGGTCATTCTGGCATTGCAATAAGTATTCCCTTCCCCAAAGCGTTCTAATTGTCTGGCTCGGGCCCCATTGACCCGCTGACGGATTTCAGCTGAAGTTTCAGCCGGTGACCGATCCTGCAGCTCTTCAAATTTCACCGACGGCACATCCACTACGATGTCCACCCGATCCAATAACGGTCCGGAAATTCTGCTTTGATAGTGCTCCACGGACGCCTGGGAGCAGGTGCATCTGCCGGAAGGATCTCCATACCATCCGCATTTGCAGGGATTCATGGCACACACCAGCATAAACTCAGCAGGGTAGGTCACGGTCCCACTGACCCTGGAAATGGTGACCGCCCCCTCTTCCATGGGCTGGCGCATGATGTCCAGGGTATCCTTCTTGAACTCCGGCAGCTCATCTAAGAACAGAACACCCTTATGAGCCATGGATATTTCCCCCGGTCTGGGGTTGCTGCCGCCGCCGGAAAGTCCCGCCATTGAAATAGTATGGTGAGGGGACCGAAAGGGCCGTTCCTGAACCAAAGGCCGCTCTTTGGTCAGCATGCCCAAAACCGAGTAGATCTTCGATACCTCCAGAGACTCCTCCCATGTCATATCCGGCAAAATAGAAGGCAGCCGCTTGCTGAGCATGCTTTTTCCCGAACCGGGAGGGCCCATTAGCAAGATGTTATGGCCTCCGGCTGCCGCAATCTCCATGGCCCTTTTTACATTTTCCTGCCCTTTTACATCAGAAAAGTCCAAATGGGCCGTGTTTTCCTGGGTTGGACTCCAGAGCGGTTCCGGCGCAATGGGCGTCCCTCCCCCCAGATGCTCTGCCAGCTGTGCCAGAGAGTCCACCGGGATCACCACCGGTCCCCGGGCCAGAGTTGCCTCCGCCGCGTTGGCAGAGGGGACAAACAATGTGGATATCCCGGCTTCTTTTGCCGCAAGCGCCATGGGCAAAACGCCGGAAACGGGGCGGACCTTTCCTTCCAGACTCAATTCTCCCAGAAACGCCATATCCTCTGCAGGCTTTTTAATGAGACCGGCCGCCGCAAGGATGCCCAAAAGCATGGGCAAATCGTATAAAGTTCCAGATTTTTTAATGCTGGCGGGAGCCAGATTCACCGTAATTCGGCTCACAGGGAATCGGAACCCGCTGCTTTTTGCAGCAGCCCGGACCCGTTCCCGGGCCTCTTTTACCGCTGCATCCGGCAGTCCTACAATCTCGAATCCAGGCAGTCCATTGGAAATAAAACATTCCGCCACCACTTGACATCCAAAAATCCCATGAAGGCCCAGTGTTTTTATGCTACAGACCATTGTATCACCTCTCAACCATTTTATGACATCATATCGCATATTTAGAAAAAATTCAAATGGTTATTCGTATATATTCGTAATTTCTTACAATATATTTATTTTAAAAAACAGAAAGTCTACATTTTGACGATTTACAAACTATGGATTTAGTGGTATGATATCTATGACTCGATTTGAATACTTTAGGAGGTATTTCACATTGGCCAGAAAATTCAAAACAATGGACGGTAACACCGCTGCCGCCCATGTCAGCTACGCATTTACTGAGGTAGCTGGTATCTACCCCATCACTCCCTCCAGCCCTATGGCTGACAGCGTAGACCAGTGGGCCGCTGCCGGTCGTAAGAACATCTTTGGCGATACCGTCAAGGTTGTGGAGATGCAGTCTGAGGCCGGCGCTGCCGGCACCGTCCACGGCTCTTTGGCCGCTGGCGCTCTGACCACCACCTACACTGCTTCTCAGGGCTTGCTGCTGATGATCCCCAATATGTACAAGATCGCCGGTGAGTTGCTGCCCAGCGTGTTCCATGTCTCTGCCCGTACCGTTTCTACTCAGGCACTGAACATCTTCGGTGATCACTCCGACGTCTATGCTTGCCGTCAGACTGGTTTCGCTATGCTCTGCGAGACTAATCCCCAGGAAGTCATGGACCTGAGCGCCGTTGCCCACCTGGCTTCCATTGAGGGCCGTGTTCCCTTCCTGAACTTCTTTGATGGTTTCCGGACCTCCCATGAGATCCAGAAGATCGCCACCTGGGATTACGAGGATCTGAAGGAAATGTGCAACATGGATGCCGTTGCTGAATTCCGGAAGCACAGCCTGAACCCCAATCGTCCCGCTATGCGTGGTTCCCACGAAAACGGCGACATCTTCTTCCAGCATCGTGAGGCCTGCAACAAGTACTACAATGCTCTGCCCGCAGTGGTTGAGAAGTACATGGACAAGGTCAACGAGAAGCTGGGCACTGATTACAAGCTGTTTAACTACTACGGCGCTCCCGATGCAGAGCGCGTGATTGTAGCTATGGGTTCTGTCTGCGACGTTGCAGAGGAAGTCATTGACTACATGAATGCCAACGGCGAAAAGGTCGGCCTGGTTAAGGTTCGCCTGTTCCGTCCCTTCGTCGCTTCCAAGCTCCTGGAGGCCATTCCCGCCACCGCCAAGTCCATTGCTGTTCTGGACCGCACCAAGGAGCCCGGCTCCCAGGGCGAGCCTCTGTACATGGATGTGGTTATGGCTCTGGCAAACGCCGGCAAGAACGATGTAAAGGTGATTGGCGGCCGTTACGGTCTGGGTTCCAAGGACACTCCCCCCGCCTCCCTCTTCGCCGTGTATGAAGAGCTGGCTAAGGCCGAGCCCAAGCGTGAGTTCACCATGGGTATCGTTGACGACGTAACCAACCTGTCCCTGACCGAGAAGGCAGCTCCCAACACCGCTGCTGAGGGCACCATCGAGTGCAAGTTCTGGGGTCTGGGCGGTGACGGTACTGTCGGCGCCAACAAGAACTCCATCAAGATCATTGGTGACCATACTGACAAGTTCGTTCAGGCTTACTTCCAGTATGACTCCAAGAAGACCGGCGGTGTCACCATCAGCCACCTGCGCTTCGGTGACAAGGCCATCAAGAGCCCCTACTACATCAACAAGGCCAACTTTGTCGCCTGCCACAACCCCTCTTACATCATGAAGGGTTATAAGATGGTGCAGGACGTGAAGCCCGGCGGCGTGTTCCTCATCAACTGCCAGTGGACTCCCGAGGAGCTGGATCATCACCTGAATGCAGAGACCAAGCGTTACATCGCTAAGAACAACATTCAGCTGTACACCATCAACGCCATTGACCTGGCCATCAAGGTGGGCATGGGCAAGCGTACCAACACCATTCTGCAGTCCGCATTCTTCTCCCTGGCTAAGGTCATGCCCGAGGCAGACGCCATCCGTTACATGAAGGAAGCTGCCGAGCGCTCCTACGCAAAGAAGGGCATGGATGTTGTCGAGAAGAACTGGAACGCGATCGACGCCGGTGCAACCGCATATGTGAAGATCGATGTTCCCGCTTCCTGGGCTGATGCCGTTGACGCTCCCGCTGACGACAACCTGGCCGGCAATGCTGATACCATCGAGCTGGTTAAGAACATTCTGACCCCTGTCAACAAGATGGACGGCGACAGCCTGCCTGTTTCTGCCTTTGAAAAGTATGTTGACGGTCAGTTCGCTCTGGGTGCTTCCGCATATGAGAAGCGTGGCGTTGCTGTTACCGTTCCCCTGTGGGAGGAGACCAAGTGCATCCAGTGTAACAACTGTGCATACGTCTGTCCTCACGCTACCATCCGTCCCTTCGCTCTGACTGAGGCCGAGGCTGCCAAGGCTCCCAAGGGCTCTAAGATCGTACCTGTAAAGGCCGGTAAGGGCAAGGGCGTTTACTCCTACACCATGGCCGTTTCTCCCCTGGACTGCATGGGCTGCGGCGTTTGTGTCGGCGTTTGCCCCACCAATGCTATCACCATGGTTCCTCAGGAAAGCCAGCTGGAGCAGCAGGAAGTTTTCAATTACATGGTTTCCGAAGTCTCCGAGAAGGCCGAGATTCAGGACAACACTGTCAAGGGCAGCCAGTTCAAGCAGCCCCTGCTGGAGTTCTCCGGCTCCTGCGCAGGCTGTGCCGAGACCAGCTATGCTCGTCTCGTAACTCAGCTCTTCGGCGATCGTATGTACATTTCCAACGCTACCGGTTGTTCCTCCATCTGGGGCGGTCCCGCTGCTACCGCTCCCTACACCGTCAACAAGAACGGTCAGGGTCCTGCATGGTCCAACTCCCTGTTTGAGGACAATGCCGAGCACGGCTACGGTATGTATGTGGCTCAGGAGACCATCCGGGAGAGCCTGGCAGCCAAGATCAAGGCTTTGGCTGAGAGAACCACCAGCGAAGAGCGTAAGGCTGCTTGCGAGAACTACCTGAACACCATGGCTGACGGCGAGGCCAACAAGGCTGCTACCGCTGCTCTGGTTGCCAACCTGGAAGCCAATGTATGCTGCGACGATGTGGCCGAAATCCTGGAGAAGAAGGATTACCTGGCTAAGAAGTCCGTCTGGATCTTTGGTGGCGACGGTTGGGCTTACGATATCGGCTTCGGCGGTGTAGACCATGTTCTTGCTCAGAACAAGGATGTCAACATCTTCGTATTCGATACCGAGGTTTACTCCAACACCGGTGGACAGGCTTCCAAGTCCTCCAACATCGGTCAGGTTGCTCAGTTCGCTGCCTCCGGTAAGGAGACCAAGAAGAAGTCTCTGGCTGAGATCGCCATGTCCTACGGCTATGTCTATGTTGCTCAGATCGCTATGGGCGCCAACCCCGCTCAGACCATCAAGGCAATCGTGGAGGCCGAGGCTTACCATGGTCCTTCCCTCATCATTGCTTACGCTCCCTGTGAGATGCACTCCATCAAGGGCGGCATGACAAACTGCCAGTCCGAGATGAAGAAGGCTGTTGAGTGCGGCTACTGGAACATGTTCCGCTTCAACCCCGCCAAGGAGACCGAGAAGTTCACTCTGGATTCCAAGGCTCCTAAGGATGGCTATCAGGAGTTCCTGATGAACGAGGCCCGTTACAGCCGTCTGACCCGTGAGTTCCCCGAGCGTGCAACCGATCTGTTCGCTAAGAACGAGGCTGCTGCTAAGGAGCGTTACGAGCATCTGCTGAAGCTGGTTGAGCTGTACAAGTAATTATATCGCGTCAAGGCGGTGTGACTTCGGTCACACCGCCTTTTTCTGTGCCAAAATCAGAGTGTAGGGATATAAAACCCACATTCTAAAAGTTGTGCTGCCTTTTCTGTTCTTTGCAAACAGCAGTTTTGCTATATCATCGTCTGTAAACGCCAGTGGCATGAACTTATTGGTCATGAGAACATTTCTAAAAATTGATTTCCCTATCACCGATTGCCTATCCTGAGTCGTCTGCCCATCTTGCACGCCATGGAAAACAAGGGCTGCGATGTGGCGTTACTATATAATACATATATAATAAAAATAATCCGAAATATATATAAGCAAAAGTATATAAATACAAATCAAAAAAGTTAACATTTTATTCAAATGAACTTGACTATCCCATTTCCGAGTATTATAATGAAGTTGCAGTATGCTGCAATAAAGAGAAATGCTGGTGATTTAGTAATTGGGTATTCAGCATATTTGCGGCACCTGCATCGGAGTGCTTTCCCGGTGCAGGGATTCCAGCGTTACGGACCACAAAATTTAGCGGGGCAGCACACAGAAGATACTGGAGTGCGGCCCCAAAAGAAAAGGAGAATCCAGTTATGGCTCATTCCAAACAAGTGCAGCGGTTTTTGTGTGTGTTTTTAGCTCTGGTACTGATGTTCAGCCTGGCAATACCCATTCCTGCCCGGGCAGCAGAAACGGAGTTGACCATTGAGCAGGTAGACAATGACATGGTAACGGCAGAACTGCCCATGCAGAAGATGCCGGAGCCAATTATGGATCTCACACAGGAGGATAATGTAAGAGTTTCAATCGTCTTAAAAGCTCCCTCTGCTCTGGAGGCAGGCTTCTCAACCAAAGGCATTGCCGCCAATGCCGAGGCAATGTCTTATCGCTCCAAGCTGGAGCAGGAACAGCAGGATATGCAAGCTGTGATTGAAGCAAAGGTTCTCCATACGCCCATGGACGTGGTGTGGAACCTCACGCTGGCAGCGAATGTGATTTCTGCCCATGTTCCTGCAGATGCCATTGAGGAGATTGAGGCGCTGCCGGGGGTAGATCATGTGACGGTAGAAAGGCAGTATTCCCCCCACGTGGTTTCTAGCGGTGGAGACTATAAGCCCAATATGGCAGTTGCCGGACAGATGACCGGAGCCGATCAGGCTTGGGAGGAAGGCTACACCGGAGCCGGAACTCGGATTGCCGTGATCGATACGGGTCTGGATACCGATCATCAGTCCTTTGATCCCAATGCCTATCAACATGCCATCCGGGAAGATGCGCTGCGCGAAGGGATGACCTATGAGGAGTTCCTGCGTACTTCCAATTTTATGGACGCTTCTGACACGGATGCGGTATTAAAACAGCTCAACGCCTATAAGCGTCATGCGGTAGCCAATGGAATCCTGACCGCAAAGGAACTGTACATCAATGACAAGACGCCTTACGGCTATAACTATATTGACGGAACTCTGGATATTACCCATGACCACGATACTTCCGGCGAGCATGGCTCCCATGTGGCCGGCATTTCTGCCGCCAACCGGTATCTGGTGCGGGACGGAGAATTCCTGAATGCTTTGGACGAGGTGCATGTGTCCGGTACGGCACCCGATGCCCAGCTTCTTATCATGAAGGTATTCGGCCAAAAGGGCGGTGCCTTTGACTCGGATATTATGGCAGCAGTTGAGGACGCTGTGCTTCTGGATGCCGATGCGGTAAACCTGTCTTTGGGCTCTGCCTCAGCAGGTACAGCCCATTGCAGCGATGATACCTATCAGAAGATTATGGATCGGCTGGTGGAGTCCGACACTGTAGTGGTCATCTCCGCAGGCAACAGCGGCAGCTGGGGCGATACCACCCCCTACGGCTACCTCTATAGCGATGGTGCCAATATAGATACCGTTGGCTCCCCTGGCTCCTATACCAACGCCCTGACGGTGGCCTCTGTGGATAACGACGGTACCATCAGTCCCACCATCCTGTTGGGAGAAAAGCGCATGGGCTACTATGAGGCTCTGGCAAATTATGTGGGGACCCCTTACGGCAACCCTCCCTTTGCGCAGTTGGATACCTCTGCCGACGGAACCGGTACCGAATATGAGTATCTTCTGGTGGACGGCATCGGTAGGCCCGAGGATTACGCCGGTATGGATCTGACAGGCAAAATTGTATTTTGCAGCAGAGGTGAGATTCCTTATACCGAAAAGGCCGACAATGCAGCAGCCCTGGGCGCAGCAGCTCTGGTAGTATACAACAATCAGGAGCAAGGAACCGTTCTCATGGATCTCAGCGGCTATCGGCACACCATACCTGCTGTATTTGTCACAGCAAGCAGCGGAAACAATGTCCGGTTGGCAGGAGAGGTCCGGGAAACCGAAGACGGCCTTCCATACTACTCCGGCAGGCTGACCATTTCCAGAAGGACAGAAGGGCATTATGACGGCTCCCAGTACAAGAGTATGAGCTCTTTTTCTTCCTGGGGCGTTCCCGGCGATCTGTCCATGAAGCCTGAGGTCACGGCTCCCGGCGGCAATATTTATTCTGTCAACGGTGGCGTTGCGGAAACCAATCAGTATGAACTGATGAGCGGCACCTCTATGGCGGCCCCTCAGATTTCCGGTCAGACAGCATTGATTCAGCAGTATATCCGGGAACAAAACTGGCAGGAAGACGGACTTACCAGCCGTGGCCTGGCCCAAGCCCTGCTGATGTCTACGGCGGTGCCCATGAAAAATGGTGCCAATGGGCTGTATTATTCCGTTCTCAATCAAGGCGCAGGCCTGACCAATGTACGTTCGGCTCTGCGGACACCGGCCTATCTGACCGTAGAAGATCAGCCTGACGGTAAAGTAAAGGTGGAGCTGGGCGATGATCCGCAGCGTACCGGTTCTTATACCTTCCGATTCACCATTCACAACCTGGGGGAGAAAGACATCTCCTATCAGCTGTCTGCGGATGTTCTGACCCAGAATGTATTTGAAGCAGAGGACGGCACGCTGCTTCTGGATAAGCTGACCCGAGTGATGGATGCCGACACGGTGTTTTATCAAAACGGCCAACCGATTCCCACACAGGTTCCCATGGCTGAATTTGATTTCAATGGGGATGGCCGGGTGAATCAGGCAGATGCGCAGGCCCTTTCCGATTTTGTCACTTTGGGTACGCCACTTGTGGACCATGCCGACCAGGCAGATCTCAGTGGGGACGGCGTAGTGACCACCTATGATGTCCACTGTTTCCTAAATCAGTATCAAAGCGCAGTGGCAGTCCCTGCCGGGGACAGTGCCACAGTGGAGGTACGAATAGAGCTGACTCAGGAGGAAAAGGAGCGTTTGGATCAGGAAAACCCCAACGGTGCCTATGTGGAGGCCTTTGTCCATGCCCTGCCCATGGCCACGGCTGAAGGAGAATTGCTGCCGGCCCTGGGACTTCCCGTTTTGGGTTATTATGGCAACTGGACCGATCCTTCCATGTTTGACCTGGGCAGCCATGAGATCTATGCCTGCGGTGGCGAGACCCGTGCGCCTTACCTGGGTTCTGTCCATGGTAATGCGCTGGGTGTTGTGTACGGTGACCGCCAGATGGAAGGTATCTTCTACTTCGGCGGAAACCCGATGGTTCCCGATCAGGTGTTCATGCCCGAACGGAATGCCATTAACCTGGAGCGTGGAGACTATTTCCCCTCCTGGCAGATTGCACCTGTCCGCAATGCGGCAGCGTCCTGGTTCCATGCTTCCAACGAAACCACCGGGGAGGTTCTGGTATCCAAACCCTGTACGGAAATCAGTGCCGCCTTCTATGCTCCTCAGTATCAGCAATGGATGAATACTCCCGCAGCCATTGAGCTGGAACTGCGGCCTGAAATGGAGGAAGGACAACGGGGACTGCTGTCCATGACCTTAGTGCCTGAAGCCTATACTGAAGCGGATGGCTCCTTCGACTGGGAGCGGCTGGGCCGTGGCACCACCAAAGAAGTTCCCTTCATAGTGGATAACCACTCCCCTGCGATTCACGATGTCCGTATCCGCAAGGAAGAGGGCATCATCGAAGTAGACGCCTCCGACAATCAGTTTGTCGCTGGCATATATCTCTATGATGTAACCGGACGCAACCGACTCTCCTTTACCGGCTCCATCGCCGATGCGAAGGAAGGAGAGATCCACACGTTCCGTCTGCCTCTGGAAGGCGTGGACGGCTATCGGTTTATCCTTCAGGTTTCAGACTATGCTGCCAACATTGCAACTTTCAGCATCAAAGAGACCATTGGCAGCCCCGAACCCCGTCCCAATCAAATCGTCTTTGATGAAAACTCCGGCAAGTGGATTCGGTTTGAACGTTCTGAAACAGGCTATTATGCCTGGGATACCAAGGCCTGGTGTGATGCCAGTGTCATGCCTCGGGCAGCTACTTCTGTAGGAGGCTATTCTTTCTTGGTTGGAGACAGTAATAAGCTGTTTGTGACCCCCACCGACAGTATGATGGATACGGTTCTTGTCTGCAAGCTTCCCGAATCGGTGGATGATATGGCCTATGACGCCAAGACAGATCTTCTGTATGCCGTTACAGCGGACAGCCGTCTCTATTCCATTGACAAGCTGGACGGTGCTTTTCAAGATTTGGGCACCATCGGTGTGGCAACCAACACGCTGGCTGCCGATGGACAAGGGACCTTCTACTGCGCTACCAACGAGGGCAAGGTCTATTCCTTCACTCTGAACACCATGGAAGCTCCTCAGGAGCTGTGCCAAGTGGAAAAAGGTGGCTATGATACCTTCCGGGGCATCCATACAATGGAGTATGATCCACGGACCGATCATGTCATCTGGATTGCCAGATGTGACAACGGCTATGGATATGAGTCCTCCCAGTACTATGACATCGATCCCAAGGCAAAAACCGCCGAAAAGGTTCTTTCTCCCGTATATCGAGGGGCAATCGGCCTGTCCTATCCCGGCTGGACCGATGGTGCAGATCAGTGGGCAGAGCCCAGTAGCCAGCCCACCAGAGTCACCTTTGATTCTTCTGAAATCACGGTATTTAAGGGCTATACCGCTAAGGCATTTGCCTCTGCATTACCCTGGACCCTGAACGACCGCAGCGTAATCTATACCAGTGAAAATGATTCCGTGGCCTCTGTGAATGAAGACGGCATTGTGACCGGTGTTTCTACAGGTACCACCACCATCCGTGCAGAATCCGCTCTGGACCCCACGGTCTACGCCGAATGTGTGGTAACGGTGCAGATACTGGATGTGACGGTAAACGGACTGCTTCAGGATGAGGAGGGGATCCCACAGTCCTTCCGGTGGAATCTGGCCGACGGAAGCGGTTGGGAGTCCGGCTATCCATTGGATAATAACATAAAATCCGCTGCCAAGATCCCCGGGGAGGATGCCTATTATATGCTCTCATCCAATGAAGGAACCATGCACAAGCAGAGCTTCATCACCGGCGAAGATCTGGAAACACCATCTGAGGTCTATCGGAATGACAACTACTGGCTTCTGGATATGTCCTACAGCAATTACTTCTCTCTACAGGACGGCAGCCCCCGTATCTACGGTGTCCGTGAAAACTCCGTGCTGGCTCCTACCAACCCTATGGCACCGGAGTATGTCCACTTAGATGCAGGCATCGCCCGGTTCTTGCCCGGCATTGCGGTAGGCGGCACAGAGACTATCACCTACAAGGATTGGTACAACGACATTGAAACCGAGAGCGAAATCTTCTATATGCTGGATGACAGCGGCAATGTGTGGCGATGCAACATGTTCCGCAAGGACAGCTGGGGCACTATGCGCTTCGACTGGACCTATACCATATATCCCAGCGATCTTCAGATTCGATTCCAAGGACCGGACTTCCGTGGAAACTGCTCTCTGGTCCTTGGGCAGGACGGTGCTTTGTATCTGTCGGCTTTTACCGGCAAGCAGAGCGAATTATACCGACTGGTCTTTGATCCCGTCAACAAGAGCTATGTTTCCACTTATTTGGGAGGATTTGGAAGGGATGTGTGGCCTGCCGCTCTGCTCAGTGTGGATTCCAATACCGCCGTGGTACCTCAGGCTCCTGGGGGCACCCATCTGGCCAGCAGGGACTTTGCAGAAGAAGCGCAGTCGGTTTCGCAAGCCCCCGAAGTGGAACCCGCACAGAATACGGTTTCCCTGCCCCTTACCGTTCCCGCCGGCCGGACCAACGGCTTGACGGAAGTGCATTATGATCCCGCACAGCTGACACTGGACACCGTTCACACAGAGGCTGACATTGTAAGCTTGAAAGCGGAGAAAGGCACGATTCTCTTGGGCTATGCCTGGGCAGAGGAAGCTGGACAAAACAGCTCATATGCGGAACTGAGATTCCGTGGCAGCCAGACCTGCACTGCCGATGTTCGGATTACAGAAACCCAGCAGAATGAGCACAGCACCCAGGAAGAGAAGACCGTAACTTTGACAATCGATCACACATGGAACGATTGGACCATCGCCAAGGAACCCACCTGCCAGGAGGAGGGTCAGGAGAGCCGAACCTGTACACTTTGCGGTGAGACAGAGACCCGTCCTGTACCCAAGACAGAACACCAGTACGAGGCCCAAGTAGTGGAGCCCCTCTGCATCGAGAAAGGGTATACCATTTACACCTGCACCGTCTGCGGTGAACAGCACACAGGCGATGAAGTCCCGGCACTGGGTCACTATTGGGGGCCCTGGACAGTGACCCGAAAAGTCTCTGCAACAGAGCCCGGCATGGAGGAGCGAACCTGCCTGCGCTGCGGTGAAACGGAAACCCGTGAGATTCCGGTGCTGGCACCACTGCCATTCACAGATGTGAACGAAGAACAGTGGTATGGAGAATATATCCGCTATGTCTATGAACGCCATCTGATGATTGGGGTCAGTGACAGCCTGTTTCATCCTTATGGGTCGGTAACCCGTGGGCAGCTGGTAACCGTTTTGTACCGCATGGCAGGAGAACCGAAGACCAACGGAACCCATCCCTTTACAGATGTGAACGAGAATAACTTCTATGCGGAGGCTGTAGCCTGGGGATATGCGGAGGGCATTATTGATGGTGTCAGCAGCACCCGGTTTGCCCCTGATGCAATCGTCACCAGAGAACAGATGGGCACCTTCTTCTATCGCTATTGTAAGGGGGAAGTTGGGGACAGAAGGGTTCTACAGCAGTTCCCTGATGACCACGACGTTTCTGCCTATGCAGAAGATGCCATGGCCTGGGCGGTGGAAAACGGAATCATTGAGGGAGTCCTTGAAAATGGCATTACAAAGCTTCTGCCCAGAGCTTCCACCAATCGGGCCCAGCTTGCAGCTATCATCTATCGTGTGGAAACCAGATAGTTCCCACGCCCCTCAACATTTTGGAAAAATCCATGAGAAGAGGTAAAAAATTCCATACAGAAACGGACTGTACAAAAACGCAGGTGCTTAATACATAACCAACCCGTGAAGGCGGCAGGACTCCACCCGGAGCCCTGCCGTTTTTATCGGATTGTTGGCATGCACTTGAGAAAATACCATAAGCTGCGCAACATAAGTTAGGAAAACAGACACGGCTGCTACGTTCCATTCCCCATGCTACTTCTTTCATTCATCCCAGGCGATATCGCTATGTCACACAAGGAAAATGTGGGGAAATGTGCGATTTTCCAGAATAACCGCGAAAATTGTATAATTCCTTCGGATGTGTTACGAATACATCTTGCCTATAAAAAGCTAACCCAGCTGCATTATAGTACAGCTATCCAACATCAGATCGAAATGGTGAATAGTGGTACTGCGCAATTTTACTACTGGCTGCCCCTTCCAGGGGCGGCTTTTTATTGCCCTTCTTGACTGGCTCACCCGCATAGCGGGTGGTTGTCTTTCTACGAATCCGAAGCAGGGCACCGCTTTGTGCCATGCTGTGTGTCTAAAATCGAAAACTTTTCACAGCCTGATGCAGGCAAGTCTCCCCTTCTTGCTGGAAAATTCCCAAATGCAGAAGAAAAATTCACTTCTATGTTCAAATGGTTAAAAAATGGTTGATTTGGAAATTATGTTACTAAATCCAAAGAGAGGTGTGTATTTATGACTCAACGTGATTTAGCTAAATTGCATGATTCCTCACTTCCATTATGTGATCCCAGCAAACTAAGGGATATCAAAGGGATTCCCATTGATCGCAGTCAGCCGATCCACCAAAGAATTCACTCTTTCATTGATGCTGTCGGAAATCCTTACCTTTTTAAAGTGGGATCCGTCATCGTAAAAGTCAATTTTAACCCAACCGGGAAAACCTTCCAAAACGCACTAGCCGATGCCATGAATTCTCCGGCAGTGGAATAACTTTCCAGCCGAATATTCTGGGAATTTCCTTGATTTGCAGGCAAATTTCCACTAATATAACCACGTAGAGAAATCAAATACACAGATTACCTCCCTTGCAAATAAGGAGGTACGCAATGAATCAAAAATATATGGAGTATTCCGGCCCGTCTTCTAAACCACCACGACTATGGAAAGCCGCTCTTTATATCCGTCTTTCCCGTGAAGACGAGGATCTGTCAAAGGCGGAAAGCAATTCCATCACATCCCAACGAGAATTCTTAAAGGAATTTTTGAAACAGCATCCGGACATCTCCCCCATGGATTTTTATGTGGATGACGGCTGGAGCGGAACAAACTTCGACCGTCCCGATTTTCAGCGAATGATGACCGACATCTACGAGCATCGGATCGACTGTGTGATCGTAAAGGATCTGAGCCGACTGGGTCGTAACGCTTCCGAGACAAGCAACTATATTGATAATGTATTTGCCCGGCTTCAGGTACGGTTTATCGCAATCCACAATTATATCGACACCGTAGAGAGCCGGATGAACGCCGCCACCCACTGCATCACGGTTGGCATCCAGAATGTCATCAACGAGAGTGTGGCTGCCACCACCTCCGTGAATGTGCGAGGTACCCTGAATGTAGAGCGGCAGCAGGGAAAGTTCATCGGCTCCTTTGCCTGCTACGGCTATCGCAAGGATCCGGAGGATCATCACAAGCTCCTGATTGACGAGGAAGCTGCATCCGTTGTACGGCAAATCTACGCCTGGTTTTTAAACGGGAAGAGCATCATCGGTATTGCGAAGGAACTGAACGAGATGGGAATTCCCAATCCCTCCGCCTACAAAAAACTGCATGGTATGAAGTACCACCATCCAACCGGAAAAAAGAACGACGGTCTGTGGCCCGACAGTTCGGTACGCCGGGTACTGCGAAACGAAATGTATATTGGCAACATGATCCAAGGCAAGAACACCACCATTTCTTTCAAGCATAAGCAGTGCCGCAGTGTCCCACAGGAGGAATGGTATGTGGTGGAGAACACCCATGAGCCCATCATTGACAAGGAGACCTTCCAAAAGGCGCAATCTCTCTTCAATAAAAACATCCGCAAGTCCCCCCGGAAAAACGATGTGGATTTGTTTTCAGGCTTTGTGCGCTGCGCAGACTGCCATCGATCCATGAGCAAAAAAAGCAATGTCCATTCCTACGGGACCTATCACTACTACCGCTGCACCACCGCCCGGAAAATGAAAAAATCCGCCTGTGGAAATCACACCATCCGTCTGGATCGGCTGGAGGAAGCGGTACTGGTAACGATTCAGAAGATGGCAGATGTAGCCATTGAGATGTCGGAGTTGGTAGAGCAGATCAATAGCAAACCGGGGCGGAGAACGGAGTCAGCCAACATCCACGCCGCTCTGAAAACCGCCCAGCGGGAGAAGGAACGCCTGCAAACGATGCAGATGGATCTTTATCCGGACTGGAAAAGCGGCATCCTCACCCAAGAGGAGTACAGGATGCTGAAGGCAAATCTGGCAGAGAAGCTGGAGAGCATCGAGAACAACATTCGCAACATCCAGAAAACCCTGGATGATTTCTCCAACGGCATCGACGATCAGAACGAGTTTATCGCCACCTTTAAAAAATACGGCCGCATCACCAAGCTGACACGGCCCATGCTGATTGAGCTTGTAGACAAGATTCTGGTACACGAAGAAAACCGGATCGAAGTTTGCTTCCAATACCAGGACAGCTATGCAGAAGTTCTTGAGTATATCGAAATCAACGGCGAACAGGTGACACAGCCTGCATGACCGTGTTATTTTCTGAACGATATGGTGTACCCTTATCACTGTCCCCTGCTGCAGTATCCACCATACAGGCCCATTTGGAGGATTTGGGCAGAAGCCCGGAGGACTATGACCTCATTGTGACCGGCGACTTGGGCAAGGTGGGCATGGACATTGTGCTGGACCAGTTTTCCCGGATGGGGGTGCCTTTGGAAAACCGCTATACCGACTGCGGCGTTCTGATTTTCGACCGGGAGGGGCAGGATGTCCACGCCGGAGGTTCCGGCTGCGGATGCAGTGCCGTGGTTCTGTGCGGCTATCTTTTGGAGCAGATGCGGCAGGGTCGGTACAAAAGAATCCTCTTTTGCGGCACCGGTGCCCTTCTGTCCCCCACCTCCACCCAGCAGGGCGAATCCATTCCCGGCGTGTGCCATGCCCTGTCCATCACAACAGAAAGAAGGTAAGCTATGGACTATCTTTGGGCATTTCTCATTGGCGGCAGTCTGTGTCTGCTGGGTCAGATCCTGGTGGACAAAACCAGCCTCACCCCAGCCAGAATCCTGGTGGGCTATGTGGTGCTGGGGGTGATTCTGGGAGGCGTGGGCATCTATGAGCCTCTTGTGGACTTTGCGGGGGCAGGTGCCACGGTCCCACTCACAGGGTTCGGATATAACCTGGCCAAGGGTGTCCGAAAAGCCGTAGAGGAAAAGGGCTTTCTGGGAATTTTCACCGGCGGGCTGGGAGCCTGTGCGGCAGGCATTGCCATTGCCATTTTCATGGGGCTGCTGGTGTCCCTGTTTTTCAGACCAAAGGACAAATCCTGCGAATAATCCCTCCCATCCGGGACACACTATCTGCGGGGACATCCCCAAACGAAAATAGAGGAGGTTTATGCTATGAATAAGCAGAACCAGAAGCAGAATAGCCAGTCTCAGAATCAGTCCCAGAATCAGTCTCAGAACCAGTCTCAGAACAAGACAGAGAACCGCACGGAAAACTGCGGCCGGAACGAACACCGCACCGAGAACAAGAACCAGTACTAAGGCAAACCGGGCTGCCCCATCTGTGGTGGGACAGCCCGGTTTTATGAGGAAAGCCGCCTTCGGCAAGCACACAAAAAATTCTATTTACATAGCTTTTTCTTTCAAAATGTGCTACACTGAACAAAACAAACAAAGGAGGTCCTCCCATGAATTTTTCTGAAATTGCCCAAACCCGGCAATCCTGCCGGAACTACGACAGCAGCCGACCCATAGAGAAAGAAAAGCTGGATGCCATCTTCGCCGCAGTACAGCTGGCTCCTTCCGCCTGCAACGGGCAGCCCTACCACTTCACCGTCTGCCATGGGCAAGCCGCCAAAGAGGTCGCCAAGGCCACCCAATCCATGGGAATGAACAAATTCGCCAGTAATGCCCCGGTGATGATCGTCATTTCCGAAGAGCCCTATGTAAAAACCGCTGCCTTGGGTTCCAAGGTGAAAAAGATCGATTACCGCTCCATTGACATCGGCATTGCTGCGGCCTACATCACCGCAGAAGCAACCGTGCAGGGCCTTGGCACTTGTATTCTGGGGTGGCTGGACGATGAGAAGATCCGGAAGATCTGTAATTTAGATCGTCCTGTCCGTCTGGTAATTGCCCTGGGCTACCCTGCCCCGACTGACTCTCTGCGTAAGAAAAAGAGAAAAGACCTCAGTGATTTGGTAACTGAACTAGGGGCAGATTCAAAATAAGCCATGTTCTCCAGGTGATCATAACGCAGCAAACGCACAACCGCTGGTACCTTGGAAAAGAGGAGCGCAGCGCTTCGGTCTTTGCATCTGCATGGTGAATCGTTATTTTGCTTTCTGGCACATTCCCTGTATCCCGGCGAGGCACCTGTGATTTATCGTTTACTTTCTTCCTATGAAAACTCCTCACCACCTGTATGGTAGTGAGGAGTCTCTTATACCCTGAATGATATGTTGATAATAGGAGGAAGCCCCGTATCTCCTCTACAAAGTGCGCTCCATTTTCCTCTGGATTCGGGGTCAATCTTTTACAATATTCTGAATCCAACTGCCCTTATGAATCATATAGCCACCCAGAAAACATTTCAGAACTTCCGTCCCCTGACAGAGGAAGTACAGTGGCACGATGGCAAGTGTGCTGTATTTACTCAGGACATAGGCCAGAGGCACACAGACACACCACACAAAGCAGCTATCAAACAGGAATGTCACAATGGTCTTGCCGCCGGACCGAAGGGTAAAGTAGGCCGCATTGGTGAATGCGCAAAATGGCATAAAAATCGCCACGCAGCGAATAAAGTGAGCAGCCAAATCCCGGATTCGGTCAGTGCTGTTATAGATGAGCGGAAACACCTCCGAAATGGCCGCCAGTCCCACCGCAAACACCAGGCAGAACAGCACCGAAAATACCAGCAGCTTTCGGTTCACATCCCGGACCGTCTCCTCCGGCTCCCCTGCCCCCAGATGCTTTCCCATAATGATTCCTACGGCATTGCCCATGGCAAGAAACGCCACATTGAATACATTCCAGATGGTGCTGGAAATGTTCAGAGCAGAAATCACATCCAGCCCCCGGACCGAATAGCACCGAATCAAAAACGCCATTCCTCCTGCCCACAAAGCCTCATTAATGAGAAGCGGTGTTCCTTTTGTAATGATCTGCCGGGCCAGTGCTTTGGGCACTGCCATGGATCTGTAAGCCCCCACAATAAAGGGACATTGCAGAGTATGCCTGTGGACCCAGATGGCTACAATTCCAAGTTCCACATAGCGGGAAATCACCGTTGCCAAGGCTGCCCCTCTGACTCCCATGGGAGCAAAGCCCATATGGCCAAAAATCAGGACATAGTTCAGCACCAGGTTCACCACCACAGCGCAAATTCCTGCCACCATGGGCACTACCGTCTGCCCCGTTTCTCGCAGGGTGCCGGAATAGGCATTGGCCAGAGCAAAGGGAAGAAGGCCGAACAGCATCACCACCAGATAATCCTGCCCATAGCGCAGGAATTCCGCTGCCTGTTCTGCCCCACCCTCTCCTGCCAGATATAGCTTTATGAGAGGGGTTTTGAAAATGCCCAGAATTGCGCCGCCAATGGCGGTGAGGATGAGGCACACCAAAATTTTAAACCGGAAGGTGTACTGAACGCCCTGCCGGTTCCCGGACCCATGGAATTGAGCCGTAAAAATACCTGCACCCGATACGGCGCCGAAGATACAGAGGTTAAACACAAACAAAAGCTGATTGACAATGGAAACGCCGCTCATTTGGGAGTTTCCCACCTGGCCCACCATAATATTATCCAGCATGCCCACAAAATTGGTAATTGCATTCTGTATCAAAATGGGCACGGCCACCGCCAGAGCTGAGGTGTAGAATTTCTTATCTCCAAAGTAGGAATGCTTCATTGATGATCCTCCAGTTCGCAGTAAAATGAGGCGGTTAAAAAACCGCCTCACAGTATGCTGTTGTGGAAACGAGAGCCACAGGCTCAGCGTCAGACATCGAGAGGCTGCTTTTCATGGGCTTACGCAGCCTGCCTTTATACCAGCTGGCCGCCCATATATACAGCCTTACGAGAGAAGTCCGGATTGCAGACCACGAAGTCTGCCAACTTTCCCGGGGCAATGGAGCCAATTTCTTCCTGGGCACCAATGGCACAGGCAGGATTCCAGGAAGCGGCACGAATGGCATCCTCAGGGGCAATGCCGAAGGAAATGGCATTGCGCATACACTCAAACAGGTTGGTGGCGGAGCCAGCAATGGTGCCATCTGCCAAACGGGCCACACCCCCGGCCAGGAATACCTGCTGGCCGCCCAGCTCGTATTCGCCGTCGGGCATGCCGCAGCAGCGCAGCGCATCAGAAATCAGGATCATCCGCTCTGCACCGAAGGCTTTGAAAGCCAGACGAATGGCGGCAGGATGAATGTGCAGACCGTCGCAGATGATCTCCGCTCGGACATTGGGATTCTCGGCAGCGGCAGGAATGACACCGGGCGCACGATGGTTGATGGGAGGCATGGCATTGAACAGATGGGTCACATGGGTAGCACCTGCATCAAAGGCAGCCTTGGCCTCCTCATAGTTGGCATCGGTATGTGCAACGGACACGGTACACAGCTCCTTGGCCTTCTGGATGAATTCCACGGAGCCGGGCAGCTCAGGTGCCACATCCACGATCCGAACCATACCGCCGCAGTCCTCTTGCAGCTTTTTGAATGCCTCAAAGTCCGGATTTTTCAGATATGCACCGTTCTGCGCTCCCTTTTTCTTCATGGAGAAGAAGGGGCCTTCCATCTGAATGCCCATGAGCCGGGAATGGCCCTCAGGAGCCGCATCGTGGAGCATTTTACCGTTGGCAAAGGCTTTGGCCAGAACCTCATAGGGAAGGGTCATGGTTGCAGGTGCAAAGGAGGTCACACCAACAGCGGCCAGATGGCCTGCCATGGTCTTGAGGCCCTCATAACTGCCGTCGGAAAAATCCTGATTGGAGTTGCCGTGGTTGTGAACATCCACAAGACCGGGAATGACATAAGCGCACTCCAGATCAATGGCATCCGCAGGAACTTCTTTGGCCAAAACTTCACTGAATTTTCCGTTTTCCACAGAAAACGCACCCATATGAAAGGCAAAATCCTGGGTGTAAATATTAGCATTCTTAAAAAACATAATCATTTCTCCTTATGGTTGCTCAAAAAGGCACGCCACCCATGTCGTGGCGTGCCTTACCTTGCTTTTTAAGCCTCAGGCAGACTTGCAGCCGCTACGGACTGGCCTACACGGCGAGTCTTTTCATCAGGCAGCATCACCTGAACCTTGGCATAGAGCTCGGGATACTCCTCCCGGAGAATGGACTGGGCGCGCTCCAGAATCAACTCACCACCCTTGCCGGACATCACACGACCAAGAGCAATGAGATGGTGGATGTCATAGAACTGGCTGTACAGCTCAACCGCATAAGCCAGATAGGCACCGATGGAGTTATACACGGAAACTGCACGGGGATCGTCCTTTTCCATGAGGGCCTGCACCACCTTCAGCTTCTCCGCAGGGGTGAGGCTGGGATCCAACTCGATACCGGCTCGGGGAGCCAGCTTAATGACAGCATCCTGAGAGAAGTACTTGCAGCCAACACCACGGTCTGTGGACCATTCATCCTCCATGGCAGTCTCGTTCAAGTCCACGGGAGCAAATGCCAGCTCGTTCAGCCAGCCCAACACGTTACCCTCAGCGTCCACGTAGCCAACCGCCTCAGAGGTACCCATCGCCACACCCATGACAGAGCCGCATTCCAGACCCATTGCACCGGCCAGGGCAGTCACATCACCGTCGTTGGCAACCACAATGGGCACATCGCCGATTTCCTTGGCAGCACGATCATAGATATCCTTGACCAGGTACTTCTTTTCACGGGGCACCTTGATGAACAGAGAAGATGCCATGGCAGCATTGCCGATGAAGATACCGGCGGAAGAAACACCGATGGCATCAACCCGGGGCATCTTGGAGGCAGCAGTCTTGAAGGCGTCCACAATGCCGTCAAAATGATACTGAGGATCCTCAGTGGTCTTGGGATGCCAGACAACCTCCTCGGAGTAAACAGGCACACCGTCAATCACAGCGGAAACCTTCCGGTCAGATCCGCCTGCATCGAAGCCGATGCGGCAGCCCTTCAGGTGACCGCCCATAGGCTTTGCAACCTCGTTGGACTTGGGGCACTGCTCCAGAGGCAGGTCCACCACTTCAACGGGAGTTTCATACACATCAGCCATAAACTGGGCGTCAAACTTGCGTGCGCCATCCAGGCTGTAAGCTTCCTTCACACGTTTGGCCAGGTCGCTGCAGCCGCAGATGAACACCCGGAAGCCGCCAACGGACCACAGCAGGAACTTTACATACCGCTCCACAAAGCGATAATCGGCCTCTGCCATCTCAGCCGTGCCGTAAATCTTGGCATGATGGACGGAAATGAAGCCCTGATCCCGCTCCACCGCAATGGCGATGGGCTTAGTGGCATCTTTCAAATAAGCCTTCATCCAGACACCGAAGGGAATAAACTCGGGGTCCAGCTCCGGCAGATGATTGACAGAATAGTGAATTCCTAAGTATTGCATATAGGTACCTCCCAAAATTTATAACCGTAATTACCGGGTCTGCTGCGAAACTTCCGCAACGATCCGGTTCATATCAGCCCACTTGTCTTCCATATCCGCTACCAGCTTCATCTGTGTTCTGGCACGGTCCAGATTGTGCTCCGGATAGCTGGTCTTAAAGTAGCGGTCACCATCTAAGTAGTCCGTGAGAAAACGGACCGCCAGCTCCAGCGTCAGAATCTTTGCGCCCATGGGCATCATTTCGATCTCCCGCTGGGTCAGGCTGGGGCAGGCCTCCATGTAGCCCTTGGTGTAAATCCGGAACAGGTGCAGATCCAGTCCCATCTTGCTCAGGTCTTTCTCATCCTCGCCTGCGGTTGCGGCACCGAAACGGATGGAATCACCAAAATCATAGAGAGACAGGCCTGGCATGACCGTATCCAGGTCCAGAACACACAGAGATTTTCTGGTTTCTTTATCCAAAAGAACATTATTCAGCTTCGTATCATTATGAGTCACTCGCAGGGGCAGCTCACCGGCCTCTCGCATCCGCTGCAAGGTACCGCCCTCCTGCTCCCTGCTCAGGACAAACTCAATCTCCCTCTGCACCCCAGCCGCACGGTGAACGGGGTCGGCCGCCAGTGTTTCACGCAAGAGCTGATAGCGGTGAGTGGTATTATGGAACTCGGGTATGATTTCATAGAGAGTGTCCGCTGGGTAGTCTGCCAGCAGTTCCTGAAACCGACCAAAGGCCAACGCACTCTGATAGAAGTCTTCATCCGATTCCGGTGCATCCAGACAGAACCCACGGACGAAATCGTACATTCTCCAGTACTCCCCATTTTCGTCCAGATAATAGAATTTTCCGTCCTTTGTGGGCATAAAGTGCAGGCTGGATCTGGGATCGCTGACCCGCTCACGGAGATAAGCCGTGACGGAACCCACATTTTCCATCAAACGGACAGGATCCTTGAATACATATTGGTTGATTTTTTGCAGAATGTATACTGCGCCGGTATCCGTTCTGATGCGCAAAGTGTGGTTGATGTGCCCATGGCCGAAGACTTCGCAAGTAACAGGGCTTCCCTCAATTTGGAAGGCATAAACCGCTTTTTCCATAAAAAACCTCCAGGTTGACAGGCAAGAAACACTCTTACCGAATCCAAATGAACAATATATTCTACGCAAAACAAAAATTCTGCGTTCCTGTATACAAGCATGACCTCAGTATTATACCAGAATCGTCATAAAAATGCAACTAATTCCATAAAAGCCGCAAAGGATTCCGAATTATCCGTATTTTACCAGGTTATCTAAAAATAGCCCCATACAAAATACCGAAAATAACACCGGAAGTGAGAAGCAGGCTGACAATGGCCGCATTTTCCCACTTGTCCTTATTAACCCGAAGCAGCACCAGCAGGCCAACACCGGCGTTCACCAGCAGTCCCGCCATCATGGGACCAATGCCCATGACTCCCTCAACATACAGATTGGTAATCATGACGGATGCGGCGCAGTTGGGGACCAGGCCAATGAGAGCGGCAATCAGTTCACTGAGCACAGGCACCTGCCACACGGCCATAATTTTCTCCTGAGGCAGAAACTCAAAGGCCAGGTGCAGTGCCACGGTCACCACATAGATCATCAGTGTGATCTGGAGTGTATGGCGCAGAGCAGACCGAAAAATCCCTCCCTCGCAGGAGCAACGCTCCCGGACGCAAAAATCATGGATTTCTCTTTCCCGACCCATGTGAGCCTTTCGGACAACCAAGTCCACCAAAAAACCCACCACCAAACCGGTTACTAACTTCAGTCCCAAAATCAGCAGGATGGTCTTTCCGGGGATTTTATTAGAAATCATAATGGGGAGCATTTCATCCGAAGTGGAAAGAAACACAGCCAGCAAGGTGCCCATAGAAATGGCTCCGCCTGCAAAAAAGCTGGCGGCGGCACCGGAAAAACCGCACTGTGGAACAAGTCCCAGCAATGCGCCAAACAAGGGCCCGGCATTGCGGTTGCGCTGAAGACACCGATTCAACTTTCCTCCCGCATGGTGTTCCAGATATTCCATCAGCAGATATGCAAGGAACAAAATAGGAATCAGGTCAACAGTATGTTCCAAAGCGTGAAGCAGTGCGTGTTTGATTTCGTGCATTTAGTTTACCTCCTGCGCAGCATTAGGAAAAAATATAAGAAAAGAGCCCGACGCAAATGCATCAGGCTCTTCATGGAGCTGCTAGCCAGATTCGAACTGGCGACCTCATCCTTACCAAGGATGCGCTCTACCGACTGAGCTATAGCAGCATTTCTCAAGCGGCCCTGATATACTATCACAACAGTTTTGCTTTGTCAAGAACTTTTTTCAATTTGTTGTTTTTTCATCTGAGCTGTCGAACTGGCGCCTGTCTTCCCTTCCTGTGTATACCGTACATTGGGTTCAGTGATTCCGTTTCGGCAGACCCGATGACATCAAAAGGCAATGGGAAGATGCAATCAGCTCAGCATTTCGCTTATTATACCACAGACAGCGCAATGATGAAAGCATCTAATTCATTATTTTTACAAATACACCGTTTTTTCTTTCGCCGTAAACAAGCAGTCACTTACAAGGGGCTTTTACAGCTCTTTGGGACAGCACAAAAAGAAGAACCTCGCACAGTCAACTTCATAGCTATGCGGGATTGCACAGGAGCCCTGCATTTTTGGCGTTCGTCACAACTTGATACCGCTGCGAAACATAATCGCTGGTGATACTCTGTTCTTCAAAGCCTTCTTGTACCAATCATTGATGAATCGGAATATTCTCTTCTGTTTTGGAACTCTCCCACCAAAGACGCTCTTTCCATCAGTACTGGTTTCTTTGGCTCGGACAGTGTGGGGAATCTCTGTACGAAAGCAGGATACCGTCGATCTGAAGCTTGGGATTGATCTGCCGCTTGACCTTACTGACATTCGTAAGGGTTTGGGATTATCCCAACAAGCAATTTTTGTTTTTCGGGCAAGGG